>NZ_JBYCZT010000002.1:0-402438 GCF_057586375.1 Peribacillus sp. SRI_006
GTTCATTAGGCCTCTCAGAATGTAGACAACTCGGTGAAAATCGAGTTTGTCTGCATTTTTTTTATGGTTTGTACAATTTGACGTCGCCTCCAGGCACTCGCTTTTCCCGCAGAAGTCTCGCACAACCGCTCCAATCAACTTAGATCTCTTTATAAACAGTAAGGAGTGCATGTGAAACACTTTAAAAATTAACCCTTGCGAAAATAGACAAAATGCTGTACTGTTATATTTGCTTTTCAAAACGACTTTCGATGTCACGAACTCAGGCAAGTTTACAGCGTGGTACTTTTCTGGCAGGGCATCGTAATTTTTAAATAATTATATAATGTAATCTTCTTATCAAGAGAGACGGAGGGACTGGCCCGAAGATGTCTCGGCAGCGGACTTAAATGGAGTGCTGTGCCAAATCCAGCAGGCTGATTTTCGCCTGAAAGATAAGGAGGGTGTTTTTTATAAATTAAAAGACCTCTTCTTGTTATTAAATAGAAGGGGTCTTTTTTTATGCCAGTTTTTTGCTACAGCTCCATGACTGGAAAATCAGGTAGGTTCAAACTGGAGTTATTTGCGAAAACTGTTAATAGAATAAGAGCTGTGACACATGTCGCGGGAAAAATAAAAAGAGGTGTACATCATGAGTGCAAACAATAAAGGGAATCCATGGGCATTGATCCCATTTGTCGTATTTTTAATTTTATTTATTGGATCCGGAATCATCACTAAAGATTTTTATTCATTTCCGGTGATTGTAGCGATTTCCATTGCATCGGCAGCTGCATTGGCGATGAATCGGAAAGAGACATTCAATGAAAAGGTTGATATCTTCTGTAAAGGTGCCGGGGACGCCAATATTATGTTAATGGTTATCATTTTCCTTTTGGCCGGCGCTTTTGCCGAAGTTGCCAATGGCATGGGGGCAGTTGAATCAACCGTGAATCTTGCCTTAGCTGTTTTCCCCCAAAATCTATTAATGGTGGGGATTTTCATCATCGCATGTTTTATTTCTCTATCCATGGGGACAAGCATGGGAACGATCGTTGCCCTGGCACCTATCGGGGTAGGGATTAGTGAACAAACTGATATTTCACTTGCCCTTTCAATGGCAGCCGTTATTGGTGGTGCGATGTTTGGGGATAACCTTTCATTCATTTCAGATACGACAATCGCTGCTGTTCGAACTCAGGGAACGAAAATGAAGGATAAGTTTAAAGTGAATTTTTTCATCGTTTTACCTGCAGCCATCATCACATGTGCCATCCTAGGAATTTTAACGATGGGTGAACAAGCTGACATTTCCCAACAGTCTTATGATTGGGTGAAGATTCTTCCGTATCTTTGCGTATTGGTCACTGCATTGGCAGGAGTCAATGTGTTCTTGGTCCTTTCCATCGGAATCGTATTTGCCGGAATCATCGGCTTGGCAGATGGTAGTTATCAACCGTTGGGTGTCATTCAAAAAGTTGGAGAAGGAATGGCGGGAATGTATGAAATCTCCTTCCTTGCCATTTTAATTGCAGGTATGGTAGCCGTAATCAAACATAATGGTGGCATCGACTATTTACTCCACCTGGTGACACGAAATAGCAAATCGAAAAAAGGGGCGGAATTCAGCATTGCGGGGCTTGTTGGTTTAACGAACCTTTCAACGGCAAATAACACGATTTCGATTATCATTGCCGGGCCACTTGCCAAAAATATTTCTGAAAAATATGGGATTGATCCGCGGAAATCGGCGAGTGTCCTTGACATTTTTGCATGTTGTATCCAAGGGTTGATCCCGTATGGAGCACAACTGCTTGTTGCAGCAGGGGTAGCAAAAATTTCTCCGTTAAGCATCTTGCCATATTCATATTACCCAATCCTGATTGGACTTTGTGGCGTCATTGCCATCCTGATTGGTTTTCCACGGTTTCAGCCGGGAAATGATGAAATGAAGAAACGTACCTCTTAAAAAGAGAATATAATAATAAAACACCCTGAATCATTGGATGCAGGGTGTTTTCTGTATGGTAAATACATTTATATAGTTTCAATCATTTTTCAATTTTTCTGCTTAATTCCGGTCCAAATTAGTGATAGTAGTGTGTGCGACACCTGTCATGAATAGAGGACAACACCAACTAAACCGGAAAGAATAATTACATAGGCTGGATGCCAGCGTAATTTCATTAGGGCAAATAACGATAAACCAAAAACGATTAATAAGCTTATCGTATGCCATGAAAAGTTCACGGCTATCATATGATTGGAAAGTGCTAAACTGATCGCTGCAAAGATGATCAAACTAGTGACAATCGGTCTTAATCCATAAAACATGGATTGAACAACTGGATAATGATTCAATTTACTGAAAAATGCGGCTATAACGGATACGATTATAATGGCAGGAAGCAAGATTCCTAGAGCAGATGATATGGCTCCTGCTAACCCAGCAGTGGAATAGCCAACGAGAATGGCACTATTGGCGGTTACAGGTCCTGGGGACATCCCGGAAATGGCGATTATATCGGTGAATTCCTGCGTAGTCATCCATCCATGCTGTGAGACTTCCGTTTCTATTACGGGAATCATGGCGTATCCGCCTCCGAAAGATACAAAGCCGATAATAAAGAAGGTGCTAAACAACTCCCACAATTCCATCATTCCATCACATGCTTTCTTAAAAATTAGTTAGTCCCTATTTTGTGTTACCTATATGCCAGCACCCATGAAAGGTTCGAAATCATTTTCTTCTATTTTCCTATCTTTTTTGTCCATCTTGACATTGTAACCTAATTTTCTCTTAATGGAGATGGTCACAATACCGGCTAGGGCTCCTGCTAATATAACCATCACAGGGTGAAGTAAGAAGAGGACGGGAATTCCTGCTATTAAAATACAGAAAGTTGATTTGTCTACAACTGCGGTTTTTCCTATCTTGATAGCCGCATAGGCGATGATGGCTACTATGGAAACTCTGATCGATATGAATGCGGATTCTACCTTCGGATTATCCTGAATGAAAAAATACACAATGCCCAGGAGCAGAACAATTAAAAAGGTAGGTAATGAAACACCGATCATGGCTGCCATTGCCCCCTTCATTCCGGCAATTCGATGGCCGATAAAGGTGGCGGAGTTAATGGCGACAGCTCCCGGTACGGACTGAGATAAAGCAAAAACATCCGTAACTTCTTCGCTTTTCATCCATTTTCTCTTTTCGACCACTTCATTTTCGATTAAAGGGATCATCGCAAACCCGCCTCCGAATGTGACAGGTGCTATTTTAAAAAAGGTCCAAAATAATTGGAATAGAGTTTTCCATTGTCCTTTCATTGACATCAGTCACTTCCTTTGCATGCTTTGTTAATTCTTATCATTAACATATCAAAGAAAAAGGGCTGGGTAAATTGCAACAAAATCATCGGGTATAACAAAACGTTATACCCAGAAGATTTATCCGTTTTATTAGAATGCCGCCAAAAATTGAATAGCCTTAGAATGTTACTCACAATTTTCATTTCACCATTTACCTAATGATGCTATCATTTTAATAAACTATCTAAAAACATGGAGGTCTTTTTCTTGAAATTGGAAAATCTGAAAATGTTTTGTTTAGTGGTGGATGAAGGAAGTATAAGCCAGGCAGCGAGGTTAAGCTTCCTATCTCAGCCCGCTGTAACACGGCAGATCCATCAACTGGAAAATTATTATAACACTTTGTTATTCGACCGTGAGGAAGGAAGGCTTAGAGTTACAGAAGCAGGAAAGCTGTTATATCCTTTTGCAAAAGCCATAGTAAATGACTTCAACCATTCAAAAGAAGTGATTCAGCAATCGACGGGGAAGTACAATGCAAATCTCATAGTAGGGGCTTCCTTGACTATAGGTGAGTATTTATTGCCTAGCTTGCTTGGGAGATTCAAAAAACAACAACCAGAAATAAAAGTGACATTGACGATAAAAAATACGCCCCGGGTTCTGGAGGATCTTTCAAACGATGTCATTGATTTGGCCTTGGTGGAAGGACTTGTGGAAAACACCGATTTTATTGTAGACAAGTTCGCTGAAGACGAATTGATATTGGTATGTCCATCCGACCACCCATGGAAAGACAGAAAAGAAATACAGCTAGAGGAATTGGGAAATGAAAGGATGATTTGGCGTGAATCCATTTCCGGAACACGGCTTATCGTAGAAAATATGCTAAGGGAGCATGGGATTTTAGAAAAAATTGAAAGCTACATGGAGATTGGCAGTACACAAGCGATAAAAAGTGCGGTTGAAGCTGGACTTGGAATCAGCATTTTGCCAAGGTTGACAGTGGCCAGAGAATTGGAGCAAGGCTTTTTGCGGGAAGTGGATATATACAGAATAAATATGGCAAGAAATTTATGGCTAGTCAGGAAAAACAAGCGTTTTAATAAAATAGGAGTGTCTAAATTTGTTGATTTTCTTCAATAAGGATGGGACGCTGCCTTTGTTCACTCATACAATTGGCAGCGTTTTCAGTTTCGTGATTAACGGCGTGGCCCCGGCAGCTAGCAAAAGTCATGGTAAATTGAATATACAGCATTGATTATAAAAGCTCTTCTCTATCGGGAAGGGCATTTTGTATTTGGTTGTTCAGTCTTCGGTTAGACAAACAAAGGGATTAATGGGCATAATAAAAAATATAATGATGGTTCGGAGATGATATAGCGTGGAGTTAAAGGAAATAAAGAAGCTCGCCGAAGAATTAAATGAAAGCGGTAAACAGCAACTTGTATATTGCTTGCAGTCTCGAACGAAACCGATGTCGGCTCCTATTCGTGCAATTGATGAAATCCAGGTACAAAAGCATAAAGCTATTCTTGTCTGTCCACATTGCGATAGCCATTTTGTTGTGCGATTTGGTAAATACGTTATTAAAACATGTGCTGGAAAGGTGAAACAGCAGCGTTACCGCTGTAAGCCTGCCATCAAACCTTCAACGATCTCACAAACACGCCTCTTCAGTGCACCAGAAGACCACATAAATCTAAACGGGCAGTTTTGTTGAACAAGTTGTAAATTTAACATTTTAAAGTAAGAGCATTTCTTTGTAATGAGAAGTGCTTTTTATTTTTGTTAAAATTAAAAAGATATTTCAATAACAATAATAATATAAATAAAAACAATATAAATTTACTGTTATACGATAAATAATATGCTAAAATCAAGTTGTCATTAAATAGGTGAGGTGTTTTAAATGAATGTTAAACAAGGTTCAACGACTTTCTTAAAGGTATTTATTTTTCTGGCTGGAATTGCAGTGCTTGCTTTGTGTATCTGGTTGCCTGACATAGCCGTTAGAGATGCAAGGTTACATCCAGATACGGCATACTTCCTAATCCCCTTTTTAGTATGTGCATACGGATTCTCTATTGCGTTTTCTGTTGCGTTGTATCAAGCATATAAACTATTAACCTACATCGAACAGAACAATGCTTTCTCTGAATTATCCCTTAAATCTTTGAAGATTATAAAGAAATGTGCTTTTACAGTCATTTTCCTCATTTTGTTAGGAATAGTAAGCTTAAGGGTGCTTGCTAAAGTTACAAGTAGTGATGATGCAGCGGGTCCTACATCATTATGTCTAATGGGTATTTTAGCAACAAGTATCATCGCAGCTATTGTGGACGCACTTCAAAAGCCATTAAAAAATGCCCTAGATATAATGTCAAAAAATGAATGATTAACGGATATGTAAGACTTTGAATGGAAGCCTCAATTTTAAGAACTAAATGATTCGCAGGCACCAGTTGATCTAAAGTAATCATTTCAAGTTGATCTCGCTGAATAGAATCTTGTTTCGAAAGCATCCTCATCACCTCAAGTTTTAATAGTTCTATTTTAAAACAAAAAAAACTGTAGACAAAACTCGATTTTCATCAAGTTTGTCTACAGTCTGAACCGCCTTTTCACCAAGGCGGTTTCCTTATGGTCAAATATCAACATTAGAATATAACATTGCCTTTATATAAATAAAATTGAAGTTACTATTAGAAATAGGAAATATACTTAATGGCAAATTAATTATAAGATAAATTCATATTATTCAAAAAAATCCCAAAAAACGACTTCGACATTCGGAATAGATACAAGATATCTACTTAGAAAGGGGTATGAAATGTCCAAAATATCTTTTATTAAAGGAATTGTAACCGTTCCCATTGTTTTTGTTTTACTGGCAGGTTCTTCTGTTACAAATGCTGCTTCAGATGAGCCAATGCCGGCAACAGATGCAACAATCTCAGCAAATAAGGCTATTTATGAACAGTTGAATTTTACAGATAAAGAAGATTTCAAGAATGCACATAAAGGATTTATAGCGCCTTTGAATATGAATCCCATTAAAAATTCAAAAGGTGACGTGGTATGGGATAGTAATCGATATTCATTCATCAAAGAAGATAAGCCGGCAAGCTTTACTGTAAACCCAAGCTTGTGGAGGCAAGCTCAGTTACAAAATATAACAGGCTTATTTAAAGTGGTAGATGGCGTTTATCAAGTTCGGGGCCAGGATTTATCAGTGCTTACCATTGTGGAAGGAAAAACAGGATTAATAGTTTTGGATACACTTTCTACAATTGAAACGGCCAAAGCCGCCATGGAGCTTTATTTTGAACACAGGCCTAAATCCCCAGTAAGTGCAATTGTTATTAGTCACAGTCATGCGGATCACTTTGGTGGTATGAAAGGCATTGCTCAATATGCTGAAAATCCAGCTAAAGTGCCGATTATTGTCCCAGCAGGTTTTAACGATGAAGCGCTAAGTGAAAACATTCTTTTAGGCAATATAATGTCTCGCCGTGCAGGTTATATGTTTGGAAATCTCTTACCCGCAAGTGAAAGGGGATTTGTTACTTCTGGTATTGGCCCAGGATTAAGTAACGGAACTTTTAGCTATTTACCTCCAACAATGGAAGTGAAGGATGATATTCAAACGGTGGAAATAGACGGAATTACATTTAAATTTTTATTGGCGCCGGATTCGGAAGCTCCATCTGAAATGCATTATTATATCAATGATTACAAAACTTTAGTGGTAGCGGAGAACACCGGACACACGTTACATAATATTTATACATTAAGGGGAGCTAAAACCAGAGATACGCTAAAATGGGTGAAAGCACTTGATGAAACTGTTGATCTGTTCGGAAACGAAGATATAGATGCTATGGTTACGGCCCATACATGGCCCATATGGGGAAGGGACAATGTTTTGGAGCAGTTGGAAAGTCAGCGTGATTTATACAAATATATTCATGACCAAACCATACGATTAGCTAATTTAGGTCTCACACCTGACGAAATCGCGGAAGAGTTAAAGCTTCCTGAAAAGTTGGATAAAGTCTGGGCCAATCGGGGGTATTACGGAACATTGAAACATAACGTAAAAGCGGTGTACAACTTTTATTTAGGATATTTCAACGGTAATCCATCCGACTTGGATCCATTACCACAAGAGGAATCGGGCGCTAAATATGTACAGTATATGGGTGGGGAAAAGAAGATCATTAAACAGGCAAAACTTGATTATAAAAAAGGGGAATATCGCTGGGTGGCTCAAGTCTTAAAGCATGTCGTCATGGCTAACCCGAAAAATACAGAAGCAAAAAATTTACTGGCTAAAGCTTATGAGCAATTAGGATACACAGCAGAATCTTCTGTGTGGCGTAATTTCTATCTTACTGGCGCAGACGAGTTAAGGAATGGTGTGGCAGACTCAAAGGGAAGTGGCGGAATGATGAATCTAGATACGCTGCTCAATATGCCAATGGATGATTTCCTCAAATTCTTGTCCATTAAATTAAACGGAATGAAAGCGGAAAATAAAAATATGACTTTCAATTTGACATTTACAGATTCGAAAACCAATTACACGATCGATCTGAATAATTCTGTATTGAACTTCAAAAAAGGGAAAATGGCGTCCAACCCTGATGCAGCATTAACATTAGATAGAATAACCTTCTATCAGATTGCTCTGGGACGGGAAGATTTATCCAAAATGGAAGCAGCCGGTAAAGTTGCCATTTCCGGTGATAAAAAACAGTTTGAAGATTTCCTGACTTTGCTGGATCAATTCCAACCTAAGGTTAATATCGTAACTCCGTGATAATCAAACACTTCATATTCTGAAACAAGGATGGATCAGTTACCCACGAGTCTACTTAGCAGTCTCGTGGGTTTGAATAATTAATCCTGAAGGCAACTTGTTTCGTTTTTAATTTTTTATAAAACGCTCCTAATAGTTACAGAACAAGTTTTGTAATTCGAAAGGAATTGTAAGCGCTTCCTGTGAGGCTGAGGTTTTGTGAAAATATAAAAAAATGGAGTGATGGGGAATGCAGTTATATGCAAGTAAGAAACGAAAAATAATGATTAGCGGCCTTTTATTTGTTGGAATGATTTTAAGTTTTTTTGATCGCGTTGCCATAAATGTCGGGATTATCCCTATTGCAGATGAGTTTCATCTCAATACGTCCCAGACAGGTATTTTAATTAGTATATTTTTTGTTAGCTACTCACTCATGCAACCGCTTGGTGGATGGATGACCGATAAGTATGGTGCCAGGGTCATGGTTACTGTTTCTTTGTTTAGTTGGTCCTTGTTCACTGTAATGACTGGGTTTGCTTGGTCATTCATGTCTTTAATATTCATCCGTTTTCTGTTCGGGTTAGGTGAAGGGCCTTTCTATCCTGCCAGTATGTCCACTATAAGAGATAACTTCCCGGAAGAAGAACGGGGCCGGGCAAATTCGTTTTTCCTGTCTGCCCAAAATATTGGCGGGATATTAGGTACTGCACTTGCAGCTTCCATGGTGGTGGCATTCGGTTGGCGGGGCATGTTTACCATTTCCGGAATTCTAGGGATATTAGCTTCTTTCGGAATTTGGTTCATTCTCAAGCCTCAAGGAAATCAAGAGGTTAAAAAAGACAAACCGAAACAAAAAAAGGTTGCTCTGAAACTGTTATTTAAAATCGAAAATATTTGGAAACTCATAACATTCAAGTTTATATCAAATATTATCAACTATGGTTTGATCACTTGGATGCCTATATATTTGGTTAAAGAAAAAGGAGTGGATTTAATAGCCGCCGGAGGTTTATTGGCAATCCCTTATATTTTTGGTTTCTTGATGTTTAATGTAAGCGGGTGGCTTCTGGATAAACATATGGCTAACCGGGAGAAGTATCTTGCCGCTGCAGGCGCTTTATTATCGGCAATTTTTCTCTTTTTAATGTCTAACGCCACGTCTATAGGACTTATCATCACGTATCTCACCCTCAACTCCGTAGCACTATCTTTCTTTGGAACCGTTCTATATACGATCATCATAAAATACTCACCAAAGGAACTAACGGGCTCTGCCTCCGGACTCGTAACTTTCGCCGGTCAAATTGCAGGTGCTGTTTCTCCTTTAGCCCTCGGTTTGATTATCAGTCTGTTTAATGGCTCCTATAATGCCGCTTTCCTGTTTTTGGTGATAATAGCGTTATTGGGAACGATTGTTGCCGTATCTATTAAAAATAATCAGGCACAACCCGCTAAAGAATACGAAAAAACATCTACCATTGTATAAGGTATTCTGATTTACTTCTCTAAAATTGAAAGGGCTTTCTGTTCGAGGTATGATAGTAGTAATAGGCTAGAAGGAGAATAAACCATGAATATTGAACAATTGGAATATATCATTAAGGTAGCCGAGGTTAACTCGATTTCCACTGCATCAGAAAGCCTCCATATCTCTCAATCTGGAATCAGTATGGCCATTACGAGTTTGGAGAAGGAATTAGGTATAAAAATCTTCAAGAGGTCAAGGTTAGGAACCATACCTACAGAAGACGGAAAGGAAATCATCCAGAAAGCTCTTGAAGTATTAAGCAAATTGGAAGAAATAAGAGACAGTGCCCAAATACATTCAGATACGATGGAAAAAGAGTTGCGCCTTTCATCAACACAAGGTTTATTTCTAACGGTTTTGCCTAAATCCTTGGCCTTATTTAAGAAGAAGTATCCCGAGGTGAAAATTGTCATTGAAGAAAAAGGGGGACAAGAGATAACCGAAGAAGTACGGAATGGTAAGATAGACATCGGGCTATTGAATATCCCAAAGGTTAAACCAAAAGAAATTGAGTTGGAATTCCAACCTTTGATGGAAGCAAAAGTGATTGTGATGGTCAGTAAGAACTCACCATTAGTGAACCGTAAAAGCATAACCCCACGAGAGCTTATGGACCAAAATTTGGTCATTTACAATGGACCAAGAATGAAGTCGTTCATTAAAGGTTTTTTTGATCAATACGGTGAGATGAATATTTTGTTTTTCACAAATAATACAGAGATCATCAAAAAAACCGTCGCTGAGGGATTAGCGATTGCCTTTTCTTATGATATTGGAGTTAACAGCGACCCCTATTTCCTAAGCGGGGAGCTTGTGGCCATTCCTTTGGTGGAGATGGAAAATAATACAATGGAATTCGGTTACGTTTGCTCTAAGAAGCAGTATTTTTCAAAAGCTGCCAGGGAGTTTATAAAATGTCTCGAATTCTACACCACTCTTAAATATTAGTTTCCTATGATGATAGGGAACTAATATTTTTTTATTTACATCAATATTTCTTATATTTATATCATATATCCTTATTTTACTTAAATATTATTTACATTTAAAATTGATTTTATAACATTTCAAATATTTAAAAATTAAGACGAAAATAAAAATCGAAAGGGGAAACATATGGTTACGACCCAGGAAGAGAAATTAGAGGTACTTCAAACAAAGTTGCAGGATTTCATCCAAAATGAATTGCTTCCATATGAACAGGAGCATGGCTTGAACGCTGAAGAGGATATTCCGATGGAAGCCATAAAATGGGCAAGGAAAAGATCCAGGGAATTGGGCTTTTACGGAATTAACCTCCCTGAAAAATATGGCGGACAAGAAGTAAGCTTAAAAGGATTATGCATGTTCAAGGAAGAATTGGCACGTTCCGGAGCGGTTTTATGGGGGCAGGTTATAGGGGAGATTGGCGGGCCGCTAAGAATTGGTCAGATGTTGGAAAGTTTTACACCGGAGCAAATAGAAAAATATGTGATGCCCGTTGTGACGGGAGAAGTGAGTTGCTGCTTTGCCCTTACAGAACCCAATGCCGGGTCGGATGCATTCGCTATCGAAACAACAGCCGTTAAAGACGGAAATGATTATATATTAAGCGGAAAGAAACATTTTATCAGTGCGGCCCCCTATGCTGATTTCGCCATTGTCATAGCGAAAGAATCCCGGAAAGGAGAAAAAGAAAGGATCACTGCTTTCCTAGTTGATAAAAAAACACCACAACATCCAGGGTTTGAACTAGGAGACATTCAAGTTCCCCTATCAGGAGAACGCATACATGCCGAATTGAATTTCAATCAATGTCGAGTGCCTGCCGCCAATATAATCGGAGAACCAGGAAAAGGGTTGCTGCTCGGATTGAAAAGAATAAACACAAATCGCGCTTCCCATGCCGCCGGCTTTATCGGAATGGCTCAACACCTTCTCGATTTATCTATTGAACATGCCAAAACGCGAGTCCAGTATGGCCGGCCCATCGGTGACTTCCAGGCAATTCAGCATATGCTCGCAGATATGGCGACGGAAATCTATGCAGCAAAATGCATGGTCTATGATGTGGTTGATAAAATTGATCAGGGAAAAGAGGATCGGGCCGGTACGTCCATGGCCAAGCTGTTTGCTTCAGAGGTAAATAGCCGTGTGGCTGACAAGGCCATCCAAATCTTTGGCTCCAAAGGCTTGGTAAAAGGCCATCCAGTAGAAAAAATGTACAGGAGTGCACGGATGTATCGGATTCTGAGCGGTACCTCAGAGATTCAAAAAAATACAATTGCCAAAGCACTATTAAAAGGATGAAAACTTTTTCGGGGGAGGAAAAAATTCATGCTGCATAAGTTGACATTTCAGTCACTGATGAATAAAGGAATGAAACGATTCGGTGACCTGCCGGCTATTACCTTGTTGCCAAACGGAGAAACGATAACCTACGATGAGTTATGGAAGAAAACAGAACGTATCACTTCTTATTTAATGCGTTTAGGTGCAGGTAGGGGCGTCCGCATAGCGACCATCATTCCAAACAGTTTGGAAAGTGTGATGTTTGGTTTGGCCGTCCAGCAATGCGGGGCTACCTTGGTGCCATTAAGTGAAAAACTCGGAAAACGAGAAATACAATTCATTTTAAAGGAAGCAAAACCAGAAGTGGTCATAATTGCTACACAGACACACTTTGACACCTTCTTAGAGTATTTGGAAGAAATGAAGAAGGAGGAGGTCCATGTTATTGGGCTCCCTGGCTTTAATAGTAATTATCCGGAGGAGTTTGAACTATTTAAATGTCCTGGTGAAATAAATAATTTAGACTTGCCAACAGCTGAAGAAGATGACATTGCCCTTCTGTCCTATACAGGCGGGACAACGGGTACACCCAAAGGCGTCATGCATTCCCAGAAAGGACTCGGCGCCGCGATACTTTCTGCAGCTATCGAAGACCCGCTGGACGACCGGGACCGGGTATTGCTAAGTACGCCCATTGTGCATTCAGCCGGTTCACTACTTTGGAGATCCCTTGTTTCGGGCGTCCATGTTTATGTGATGGGCTCATTCGACGCTGCAGCATTCATACAGGCGATAAAGGAACATGAAATCACGACGACATTCATGGTACCGACCATGTTATACAGGCTTCTTGATCAGACCAAGAAGATGGAATATGATATGAGCTCCATGCGCAATATCTTCTATGGTGCGTCACCGATTTCACAGAAGCGCCTTAAAGAAGCTTTTGAAGTATTCGGGCCTATCATGCGCCAGCAATACGGCATGACAGAATGTAATATTGTCATTTCAAGACTATCGAAGAGCGCTCATGTATGGGCTTATCATAATAATCCGGAAGTTTTGAAAAGCTGTGGAAAACCGTGCATTCTTACCGAGGTTCGACTGATTGATGAGAATGGAAATGATGTAAAACCAACCGAGTTTGGAGAAATCATCGTAAAGTCCCCAGCCATGATGGTTGGCTATTATCAAAGACCGGATCTTACCCGTGAATACATCCGTGATGGCTGGTTCTACACGGGGGATATTGGTAAATGGGATGAAAGCGGTTACCTTTATATTGTAGATAGGAAGAAAGATATGATCATTACAGGCGGGATGAACGTATATTCTTCAGAAGTGGAGCGAGTGGTGAACCAGCACCCTTCTGTTGCATTAAGCGCATGCATTGGCGTTCCCCATCCAGATTGGGGAGAAGTAGTATGTGTCGTGATAGCATTGCATGAAGGATTGAGCTGTACTAGTGAGGAATTAATTGATTTCTGCAAACAAAGGACCTCTAAGTATATGGTTCCTAAAATTGCCTATTTTCTTGATAAGTTCCCATTAACGCCGATTGGAAAAATAGATAAAAAAGAATTAAGAAAGATGTTTTCACAAGGTATTCTAACCATTTAGGAGAGGCAGAAGAAGTGTATCATAACAGACTTAATTTCAACATTGATACCTACAGAAAACTAGAAAATATAAGATAGACACAAATTATTTTAAGTTACATCATAATTCATACATGAATAGGGGATTTAGGTATATATTCCTAAAAAAATATTTTCGCACCAGGAACCTTAATAATAAAAAAGACGACTCCAATTTTATGAAAATAAATTGGAGTCGTCTTTTTTACTACTAAATTAAATACCACTAAAAAACGAAAATTTTTCAGTGGCCTCAATTTTTTCAAGTGTGTATTTTGATTTAACTTTTAGATCCCGTTTGATGATTTAATTTTTTAACTCCTTCTTGAAGGGCTGGCAAGTAGATTTCTAATAATTTCTTTTTATCTGTTCGGATGACCTGGGTAGAAACATTTACTGCGGCTATCGTTGCCCCCTGCCAATTGATAATGGGCATTGAAATGGAGCGGAGTCCTTCCTCTAGCTCTTCATCACCTAACGCATAACCCCGTGACCTGGTCATGGCCAGGTCTTCCTCGAATTTTTCATAAGTGGTTATTGTATTTTGGGTAAAGGCTTCGATATTGGTGATTCCCCAAATTTTTTTCCTCTCGTTTTCGGGTAACCAGGCAACAAGTGCTTTTCCTAATGAGGTTGCATAATAAGGCAACCTTGAACCGACCTTCAAGTTTGCCCCGACGATCCTTTTAGCTGCATTCACTCTGGAAACATAGACAACTTCCGCCCCATCCAGAATGGCCAGGTTTGTTGATTCCTTTACAGTGGCAGAGATAGATTCCAAGATTGGTTGAGCAAGATCCGGTAAATTCAATGTTTGTAAATAATGGACCGCTAAATCCAAAACCTTAGGGCTGAGTTGAAATCTATTGTTTTCTATTAACCTTATATAACCAAGGTCGACAAGGGTTAATGCAAAGCGTCTAACTGTCGCTTTATTAATGCCTGTCCGCTCTGCAAGTTCCCGAAGCGAAAGACTAGCAGAACTTGAATCAAAAGCTTTTAACACTTCAAATCCTTTTGCGACTGATTGGACGAAATAAGATGATTGTTCCGTTTCATTATTCATCTCGAACTTCCTCCTAAAAATAATGAAAATTTATAGTGAATTTTCAGCCTAATTGTTAGAAAAAACAAACAATTAGGTTGACTTCTTAACAAAAGATAATTATGATTATCCCAAGATACACTATATGTACAATGTGTACGTATAGTGTACGCTTATGATCGCAATTATACAACTCTTTTTTTTAATTTTTTTCAAAGAATATGTAAGGGATTACATTACGTGGAAGAGGAGGCTTTAAGCTACGTTGAATAAAATCATTACTGCATCAGAAGCAGTTTCGTATATAAAAGATGGAGACACCGTCGCTGTAGGAGGTTTTGGGTTGGTAGGATGCCCTCTTAACTTGGTGGAAGCAATGGCTGAACATCCAGTTTCCGATTTAACAATCATTAGCAATAACCTAGGGGAACCCGGAGGAAAAGGTCTAGGTAAGATTCTACTCCAAAATAAAATAAAAAAAGGGATAGGTTCATATTTTACGAGTAATATGGATGCCGTCCGTTACGTCAAGCAAGGTATGTTGGAAGTGGAGCTGGTTCCGCAAGGGACATTAGGAGAAAGGTTACGAGCAGCAGGTGCAGGTATAGGTGGATTTTATACTCGCACGTCAGCGGGGACACTTATAGGAGAAAATAAAGAATCACGAGTAATTAATGGAAAAGAATATGTTTTAGAGTTACCGTTATTTGCTGATGTGGCTTTAGTGAAGGCTAAAAAAGCAGATAGGTTGGGTAATTTAATCTATTCAAAAACAGCTCGGAACTTTAACCCTGATATGGCTAGTGCAGCAAAAATAACTATAGTTGAAGTGGAGGAGATTGTTGAAATGGGCAAGATATCTCCCGAGGAAATCATAACGCCTCATTTGTTCGTGGATTTTATAGTGGAAAGGAGAAATTGACCGAAGATGTCGACATTTACTATTAAAGAAATGATAGCCAAAAGGGTTGCTATGGAAATAAAAGAGGGAACAATCGTCAATTTAGGGATCGGCATTCCGACCATGGTTGCTAACTATATACCCGAAAATAAATCCGTATACCTTCATACGGAAAATGGGCTCCTTGGAGTAGGTCCTTCGCCAGAGAAAGGAAAGGAAGACCCTGAAATCATAAATGCCGGGAAATTACCGGTCACCGCACAAAAAGGTGCTGCTTATTTTTCATCCTCCGAATCATTTGCGATGATTCGCGGCGGACATATTGATACAGTCGTTTTAGGAGCCCTTCAAGTCAGTGAAACAGGAGATTTAGCAAACTGGGCTGTACCGGGAAAGGATATTTTAGGAGTTGGTGGAGCAATGGATTTAGTCGTGGGTGCAAAGGAAGTCATCATTGCAACTCAGCATTGCACCAAAGAGGGCAATCCGAAAATTGTCAATCACTGCGATATTCCACTAACAGCCCAAGGTGTTGTATCGACATTAATATCTGAATATGCAGTTTTTCGATTTAAAGATAATGAAATGATTTTAGAAGAGTTAGACAAGGGGTGTACGATAGAGAAATTAAAAGAAATCACACCTGCAAATTTTATAATTTCACCAAGTTTGAAAGCGTATTCAGTCGAATGAATTAACAATCCGGAGGTATTATAATGGATCATGAATTTGTAATTGTTAGCGCAAACCGTACAGCCATTGGTAGAGTTGGCGGACGATTAAAAGAGGTGCCGGCTGGAAATCTAGCTGCAACAACCATTAAAGATGCGATTGAGCGTGCTGGGCTAGAACCTGAGCAGATCAATGAAGTGATTTTTGGTGAGGTACGGCAGTCCACTGAATCATCTAATCTAGCACGTGTTGCTGCATTAAGAGCTGGTATTCCCCATGAGGCCTCTGCTTTCACAGTAAACCGACTATGTGCTTCAGGCATTCAGGCTGTTGTATCGGGGGTTAAGCACTTAGCATTTAATCCGGATGATATTGTTGTTGCCGGCGGAGCGGAAAATATGAGTAGGGCTCCCATTTATTTAAGAAATTCACGATATGGAGAAGGAAATCCTTACCTTGTTGATTCTAATCTTGAAAATGGCCAGCAGCCAATCGAAGTTTTTGGAAAAGACTTAGGTATGGGGGTTACAGCTGAAAACGTTGCGGAAAAATATAATATTTCCCGTGAGGATCAGGATGCATTTGCTTTGGAAAGCCAGAATCGGGCAAAATTAGCAATTGAGTCTGAATCCTTTAAATCGCAAATTGTTCCGATTGAAATAAAAACTAGAAAAAACACATCGATTTTCCAAATAGACGAGCACCCAAGGGACACAACCTTAGAAAAATTAACCCAATTGAAACCAGTCTTTAAAAAGGATGGAACTGTCACAGCGGGTAATGCCTGTGGCCGAAATGATGGAGCGAGTTCCTTAGTCTTAATGACTCGAGAAAAGGCTTCCAACATAGGTGTCAAACCCATTGCCAAAATCATTAACTGGTCTACAGCCGGTGTCGATCCACGATATATGGGAATCGGTCCAGTTCCCGCAATCGAAAAACTTTTGAAAAAAACTGGTCTGAAGGTTGAGGATATTGGGCTGTTTGAATTGAATGAGGCTTTCGCTTCGCAATCACTTGCCGTGATACGTGAAGCGAAGCTAGATCCTGATAAAATCAATGTCAATGGTGGGGCTATCGCATTAGGTCATCCATTAGGGGCAACTGGAGCGATAATCATAACGAAATTAATTCATGAAATGCAAAAACGACAAGAAAGATACGGGATAGCGACTCTATGTATTGGCGGAGGTCAGGGCATGGCTATTTTATTAGAATTAGCCTAAGACGATTCTAAATGAATGAACTACATTAAATAAATATATTTTGGACATTTACGATCTGAGGAGGCATTACATGGAGACAGAACTTAATAAGCCACAGCTCAAAATTCCACCAGCTACGATGGGGGAAAAATTAAGACAGGTTGGACCAGGTATAGTTGTAGCTGCCACAGGTGTGGGAACTGCCGATTTGATAACATCTATCGTTATTGGAACGTCTTTTGGAATGACCTTTGTATGGGCCATTATTGTCGGTGCAATTTTGAAATACTTTTTAAATGAAGGTGTAGGACGCTGGTATTTGGCAACTGGACAAACCATGATTGATGGCTGGCATTCATTAGGGAAATGGGCAACAGGTTATTTTGGTATCTACTCAGTCATTTGGGGATTTATCTATGGAGCAGCTGCAGCATCGACTTCAGCATTGGCCATGCACGCCATGTTTCCAATCATGCCGCTTTGGGCTTGGGCTATCGTCCATTCGATTCTAGGCTTCGGTCTCGTTTGGACAGGCCGTTATCTGCTGTTTGAACGTGTAATGACAGTTTTAATAGGTGTTATGTTTGTAACGATTATCGGTACAGCGATTCTTTTCCTACCTAGCTTAGGAGATTTTGCAATCGGATTTGTTCCTAGAGTTCCAGAAGGCTCATTCATTTTAATGCTAGGCTTGATTGGTGGAGTTGGTGGAACAATCACCATGGCTTCCTATGGTTATTGGTTAAGTGAAAAAAGCTGGAGTGGAAAAGGTTGGATTTCCATGATGAGAACAGATACCAAGGTTGCCTATACATTAACAGCTATTTTTACATTGGCTGCATTGATAATCGGTGCTCAATTTCTTGCGGGTACAGGTGTCAGCATCCGTGATGATCAAGGGCTTATCCAACTTGCCGAAATGCTTGGGGCGGAGTTTGGCACACCTATGCGTTGGTTATTCTTAATTGCATTTTGGTCTGCAGCTTTCTCTTCCTTACTTGGAGTTTGGAATGGGGTTCCGTATCTTTTTGCTGATTTTGTCAAAACGATACGCAAGAAAAAGGCTCCAGGAAAACAGGCTGTATCAGAAACGGAACCTGCTTATCGTGCCTATCTAACCTGGCTGACATTCCCTCCGATGATTTTGTTTTATTTCGGAAAACCCGTCGAGTTAATCATCATATATGGAGCTTTAGGAGCATTATTTATGCCATTCCTAGCTATCTCCCTGATTTTATTATTAAATTCGAAAAAGGTAGATAAAGAGTTTAGGAACAAAGCGGTTCCTAATTTGGTTTTAACGGCTTGTCTCATCATGTTCGTCTATTTAGGGGTTAACGAACTTATTGAAATTTTTACGAAATAATAGGTAAAGGCTGTGGGGAATCTTCTTCCTGATAGCCTTTATTTTTCCCTTTAGCTGGTCAGTCTCTCTTTCATACGAAGGTTTTTTTACCCCCAAATCTCTTTTTCGCTGCCCCGTAAAAGCATATGTGCTTTACACCTTCACGGAAGAGTTGATGGTCATCGAAAATAATTATATTAAAGAAGGATTTCTAGCAAACATATTCAATCCAAAAGTAGCTGTGTTTTTAAGTTTTTTACCCTAATTTATATCCAGCAGACAAGCACATAGCTTTTACTTTAGAGTTTGGAATGGTATTTCTTTTATATGCCATTAATTAAAGAATTATATGCCTTCATGTAAAATGAAAAATTGAGAAAATCGATGGAGATGATTTGTGTTTATTCCTTTAATGAAATATGGATCTATGATTTAGTGCATTTAACGGTAGTTTAAAATGGAGTTGCATTTTTTAGGCAGAAGGAATAGACTTGAATAAAATTTAATGTTACGGGAGTCTGTGGAATCAGGCTGAGAGTATGACTAACTGTTGTAGACCGTTTGAACCTGTTGGGTAATGCCAGCGTAGGGATTGTGACTAGAGGACCACTATGCACTTTGCTTACGCAAAGTGCTTTTTTATTTTCTATGAAAGGATGTATTCGAGATGAATCAACAGCAAGTCATAACCAATAATATTGTTCGCTATATGCAAAATGCATCGGATGAGGCATTCAATGAACAGGCCTTACAATTATTTTCTTATCAATACGATCATAATCTTCCCTACCGAACCTTTTGTTTTCAAAAAGGAAAGACACCAAGGGTTGTTAAGACATGGAGGGACATTCCGGCCGTTCCGATTAATGCTTTTAAAGAAGTCACGCTAAGCTCCATAGATCCCTCTGAAACAGAAGCTGTTTTCATGACTAGCGGAACTACAAAAGGAATTAAGGGCAAACATTATCATCCCACTTTGGAGGTGTTTGATAAGTCCATGATTTTAAATTTCAGGAAAAGATTTATGAAGGAAACGGAGAAAATACGCATGGGGATTCTTTTTCCAACCGAAATAGAAATGCCTAATTCTTCATTAGCTCGCTACTTGGGTCTTGGAATGCGTGAATTCGGTACGAAGGATAGCCACTATCTATTAAATGAAAGTGGAATTGATATGGACCGCTTGCTGGAGTACCTTGCGCATGCGGAAAAAACTGGGGAGCCTTATGCCCTTTTAGGCGCGAGTTTTAGTTTCGTACATATGATCGAAGAATTAGAACGAATGGGAAAGATCTTTAGTTTACCAAAGGGAAGTAAAATCCTTGATACGGGAGGATATAAGAATCAATCTAAGGAATTGGGTATGGATGAATTCTATCATATGCTTTCAACTCACTTGGGTGTAGACCGGTCTGGATGCATAAATATGTATGGGATGACGGAGCTAAGCACGCAATTTTATGATGACGGTAACGAGACTGTTCCTCCTGTAAAATCGGGACCGCATTGGATAAGGACTAGAGTGATCAATCCTTTAAGTGGGGAAGAGGTCCAAAAGGGCGAGCGGGGAGTACTTGTTCATTGTGATTTAGCTAATTATAATTCGGTCACTACCATCCTAACAGAAGATTTAGGGGTCGAGGTGGATGGTGGTTTTCTTTTATTAGGAAGAGTGCAGGGAACAGAGGCAAAGGGTTGTTCCATAGCGGTGGATGAGTTTTTAAAAGCTGCAAAGGGCGTTTCGGAATGAACGAGATTGCAGGATATATACCGGATATAGGGGATGAAGATTTTACAAAAAGGGTTTTAGTATTTAAGAGAAAGAATGAAGAAGTGGAAGTGGAGATTCCCCTTCTTACGATAGAACAGATGAATAAGGTTATAGAAAAAGTTAAAAGGGCGAGTGTTGAGATATTAAAGGCATTTACGACGGTGGAAATCATGGACATTATTGATAAAGCGATTGATAGATTACTGGATCGTCGCTCACCCTACCGTCAAAAGGCTGAACAGCTCCTGCCGATTATAACAGGGTATGATGAGGAAATAGTTCGTCTTGGTCTTACTATTTATTTGAAAAAATTCCGTAAACATGAACTCCAACGCTTTGTTGTTGAAGATTTAGGAAATCCCCTGATGCTTGATGACTTTCAACCTCGAATCAAAGGCGGGTTCTCTAAGGCAGTAGGGCCAAATCTAATCACCCATATTTGGTCGGGGAATGTCCCAGGTCTTCCTTTGTGGAGCTTCATCTCCGCCTTGCTTACCAAGTCAGGAAACATTGGGAAGGTCTCAAGTGCAGAGCCTTTGTTTGCGGGCTTGTTTGCCCGTTTGTTAGTGGAAATTGAACCTAAATTAGCGGATTGCTTTGCCATTGTTTGGTGGAAAGGGGGCGATGAAGAGCGGGAAACATGCATATTGGAACAAAGTGACGTTGTAGTAGGGTACGGCGGCAACGCTTCGCTTCAGTCTCTTCAAAGCCGAACGCCAATAACCACCAGATTTTTGGCTTATGGCCATAAAATCAGTTTTGGGTTGATCTCTCGCTTTAGCCTGGATTCACAAAAAGCTTTTGAAACTGCACGTCAAGCGGCACTTGATGTCATCCGTTATGATCAGCAAGGCTGCTACTCTCCCCATATTTTTTATGTCCAACATGGCGGCAATGTTTCGCCAAAAGAATTTGCGAGATATCTTGCACATGAACTTGAAAACATGGAAAAAAGATATCCTCGGCGGATCCTTTCAATGGAAGAGTCTGCAGCACTGGCATCGTGGCGTCAAAGAGAAGAGATGAGTGTTTTTTATGATTCCCAAAAAGAGGTATTGGGAAATGTAGCACATGATTGGACCGTCGTATACGAAGAAAAGGACATTTCCTTCACTCCAAGTAGTTTGAATCGAGTGATAAAAGTGATTGCCTTTGAAAAAATAGGGGACCTTATTCCTTCCATTGAGCCTCACCGTTCTTTCCTCCAAACCGTTGGTATAGCTGCAAACCCAAGAGAACTTTTTCATTGGGCCGAGTTATTGGGGGGAATTGGTGTAACGAGGTTAACGGCTTTGGGCAGTATGACGTCTCCCGAAGCTGGATGGCATCATGATGGCCGCTTTAATTTACTAGATTTGATCAACATGGTAGATATAGAGTCCTCTGCTGTAGTGGACAGTGAAAGATTTGCCCCTTATGTTGATTAGGAGGTAGTGGAATGGGGTTTTTGACAGTTAATGATGTGACATACAGCTATCAGGGCAAAAGGTCAGTTATCAATCGTGTAAGCTGGGAATTAGAAAAAGGGGAGTTTCATTGTTTGCTAGGGAAGAGTGGGTGCGGGAAAACGACGTTATTAAAGCTGGCAGCAGGCTTACTGCAGGTGGATACTGGAATTATTTCCCTGAATGGGGACATCGTAATCAAGCCGTCTCCAGAAGCCGGATTTGTCTTTCAATCCCCAACCCTATTAGAGTGGAAAACTGTAATGGATAACGTTCTGTTGCCCGTTTCCCTTAGGGGGAAAGTGACGGTAAAGGATAAAGAGTATGCGATGAAGTTATTGGACACTGTTGGGTTAGCAGACTATCTTCAAAGTTTCCCGGCACAATTATCAGGAGGTCAGCAGAGTCGTGTAGCCATTGCAAGGGCACTTGTTGAACAGCCGTCCATGATGTTCTTAGACGAACCATTTGCTGCTTTGGACGCGATTACAAGAGAAGAATTACAGGACGACCTTTTAAAGATATGCAAACAGCAAAATACGACAGTCCTTTTTATAACACATGATATTTCAGAAGCTGTTTATCTCTCAGATAAGATAGCGGTAATGGATCAAGGAAGCATTGTCTATGATACAGCTGTCGATCTTGCAAAGCCGCGAACGGTAGAAATGAGGTACAGCTCGTATTTTAATGAACTTTGCCTCAAGATCCACCAGGTTATGGGGGGAGCACGGATATGAAACGATTTCCTATATACTCCGTAATCCTTTTAATGCTTTTGCTATTTTTATGGGATCTAGCAGCAAGGTCCATGTCGGAGCTTGTCCTGCCGACACCTATTGTGATTTTCCATACTCTTTTTGAAGGCATAATCGGCGGATACTTTACCCCGCATATTATCCGAACCACATCAGAGGTGTTGCTGGGACTGTTTTTTGGAGGGGTATTCGGATTTGTGGCAGGCATTATTTTGGGCGAGGTGCCTTTTTTACGGAAGCTCTTATTTCCTTACATTATTGCCAGTCAAGCCGTTCCGAAGCTTGCTTTAGCCCCTCTTTTTATTCTTTGGTTTGGATTTGGAATGACCTCTAAAGTGGTGATTACGGCATTGATCTGTTTTTTTCCTATTTTGGAGAATACGGTGATGGCCATAAAGTATATGGATAAGCAGAAGCTGGAACTGTTCAAAATGCTTGGTGCATCACGCTGGCAAACCTTGATCCATTTAAAGATACCTGCCGGGATGCCTGGGATTATAGCAGGGCTTCGAGTAGCGGTCGTTTTGGCAATTGTAGGTGCGGTTGTTGGAGAGTTTATCGGCGGAAGCGACGGATTAGGAGCGGTGATCATCGCTTCACAGGGAATGATGGATACACCATTGATGTTCGCGACCTTGATATTGTTAACGGCCATGGGAATGGTTCTATATCAGGCAGTGCAACTTATGGAAAAGAAATGGGTCAAACGATTTATAAAGGAGACGGAGAAAAAATGAAATCAAAAATTATGCTAATGGGTTTATTATTTTTGATAGCAATAATTACATGCGCTTGTGGAGCAAAGGAAGAGGCAACCAGGGAAGCAGGCTCAGAGAAAATACAGCAGGTCAGAGTAGCGAATTGGAGTAAGCCGATAACTGAGCAAACGAATTTATTGGTGGATGAGAAAAAACACTTTTTCAAGGATAAAGGATTGGACGTTTCGGTTATTCCAGGAGAAGGTGGCGGGGATGCCATTAAAAATATTGTTTCTGGACAAGCTGACATTGCTTTTACAGATCCCGGCTCTCTTTTCTTTGCATTAGACAAAGGGGAAAAGCTGAAAGTGATTTATAATATCTATCCACAAAATGTGTTTAACATTGTATCCCTTAAAGACAAAAAAATAAATAAGCCACAGGATCTTAAAGGGAAAACAATTGGTGTATATAGTTTAACAAGCGGGACGCGTCAAAATTTATTGGTACTTCTGCATCAGGCTGGACTTTCGGAAAACGATGTAAAAATCGTGGAGACGGGATTGTTGAATTTTGCTCCTTTGATGCAGGGAAAGGTGGATGCAACAGCTGCAACGGATACTGGATTAGCCGTTGCTAAACAAAAAGGATTGGATGAAGTAAATGTAATGGAAGTAAAAGATTATTTGAATGTGCCTAGCGATGTATTTGTTGTCACAGAGAAGATGTATGATAAAAAGAAAGACGTTCTGAAAGAATTTTTGGAGGCTTATAGTAGCAGTGCACAGTGGATGATCAAAAATCCGGAGGAAGCCGCTAAACTAGCATCTGAATTTGCTATTGATGGAAAAGATGAACAACAAAACTTGAAAATTATTAATTTGAGAAATATTTCGAGTGTTTCCTCTGAGGGGACTGATAGTAAGGGGCTAGGGGTACTTGATACATCGGTTTTACAAAAAGGGGCAGATACGTACCAGCAATTAGGACTAATTAAAAATAGCATCGATATGAAAGAGGCAGTGCGTGACGATCTTCTTCCTAACAAAACGGAGGAGAAAAAATGAAAAAATTTCAAGGGAAAGTAGTACTGGTGACGGGAGCTAGCCGAGGAATAGGAGCTAGTATTGCCCGTGCCTTTGCGAGAGAAGGGGCACTGGTTATCATCAACTACCTGAAAAATCACGAGGCCGCTGAACAGGTTGCCGTGGATTGTACTAAACTGGGCGGTGAAGGATGGGCTATACAGGGAGATGTCACATCTGAATCGTCCGTCAAACAGATGATCGAACAAGTTTTGGAAGCGGGGAAAATTGATGTTCTCGTGAATAATGCCTTCAAGTCTTACATTTTTGATGCTGACAACCGAAAAATGTCATGGGAGCTTACATGGGAAGATTATCAGGCGCAAATTGATGGGGCTTTACGCTCGACACATTATATGTGTCAGGCAGTCTTACCCATTATGAAAAAACAGAGCAATGGCAGCATCATCAATATGATCAGCAATTTAGTTCAAAGGCCGATTGTACCTTACCATGAATATACGACAGCAAAAAGTGGACTTATGGGGTACAGCCGTAATTTAGCTGCAGAGCTCGGAGCTTTTGGAATCAGGGTCAATTGTGTGGCTCCGGGGCTTGTCTATCCAACGGATACAAGCAAGGATACAAAAGAAGAGTTGAAGGACCTCATCATCTCCCAAACTCCACTCCGCAGAATTGCAGCACCAGAAGATGTAGCAGGACCCGTGTTGTTCCTGGCATCAGATTGGAGTCAGTTTATGACAGGGCAAACTTTATTTGTAGATGGCGGGCTTGTGATGTGACAACGCGATAATCATTAAATCACTACTTGGTAAGTAAATATACATTTCATTTACTTCATTTATTTGACCAAATCTTCAAATATTATGCTGTCGTTGAGCAAGAGGGGGGAGTTTATCTGTGAGCTTTCCTGATCTAGAGAATTGCTTTACAGTATCTCAGGCTGTAGTAATGGCTGAGGATGTAAATGGTAAAATGCTGAGCTTATGAAGGAGATACATAATAGCTCCAAGTAAGGCAGATGTATTTAATGTCCTGAAGGAGGTAGTTTAAAAACTGATGAGTATAGGGAGGCTGTTTAAGTCTCTCTTTTTGTTTGGAATTTGGGAGCTAAAATGCTCCTTTTTTTATTAGTCTCTGCCTACTGATTTTACGATAGGCACAGCAAAATCTGTTTTGTTTTTGAATTTAAACAGTACCCGCTTAGTATTTTTATAATGATGGTAATATAAATAGAAAATAACTTCCGTTGGGAATGAATGTTAAATGAAGTGGGGAAGTATGATTATTATCTAAAGGAAATGATACTGAAATATTATATTTTTCGATTGATTCCACCAATTCATGAATGAAAAAAATCGTGTGTTAGGATATAATATATTATTGTATTGGAGATTCATTGTGGAATTTCCTTTTTTTTACGGGCTTCTTTTGTTTATCTTCTCGATGCACGGGGAAATAAATTATAGTTGTATATGTTTTTATAATAATAATCAGAGTTAAGTAGAGGGGTTTGTTTTAATGGAATTCTTAGAAAAATTTATTAGTGAGGCTAATGGTGTGTTATGGTCTTCCATATTGATCATCATGTTGGTTGGATTGGGTCTTTATTTTAGCATCCGCACGAAGTTTGTCCAATTCAGAATGGTAGGGGAAATGTTCAGGCTTTTGGGAGAAGGGGCCACTGCGGATAAAAAAGGTGTAACATCTTTTCAGGCATTTTGCATAAGCACGGCATCGCGGGTAGGAACGGGTAACCTTGCAGGTGTTGCCATCGCGATCACGACGGGCGGACCTGGAGCCGTTTTCTGGATGTGGTTAATAGCATTGATCGGATCTGCTTCCGCATTCATTGAAAGTACACTTGCTCAAATCTATAAAGTCAAGGATGGGGATGCATTCCGCGGGGGTCCTGCTTATTATATGGAAAAGGCATTGAATGCCCGTTGGATGGGAATCACTTTCGCCGTGTTGATTTCGCTTACATTTGGATTGGCTTTCAACTCGGTACAAGCCAATACGATTACAAGCGCATTCAATGAATCGTTTGGGATTGAAAAGTGGGTTACGGCAATCATCTTGGCTATGGTAACGGCTGTCATCATTTTTGGCGGGATCAAAATGGTTGCAAAAGTCTCTGAAGTCATCGTTCCGATCATGGCAGGAGCCTATGTAATAGTGGCGTTGATTATCATCATCATGAACATTACCGAGTTACCTGGTGTTTTTGCTTTGATCTTTGAAAGTGCATTCGATGGAATAAAAGAAGTGGCTGGCGGAGTACTGGGAGCTGCCATGATGCAGGGAATCAAGCGCGGCCTATTTTCAAATGAAGCCGGGATGGGTAGTGCACCAAATGCTGGTGCGACGGCTGATGTCAGTCATCCCGTCAAACAAGGGCTCATTCAGTCTCTAGGTGTTTTTGTCGATACGCTCATCATTTGCAGCTCGACAGCCTTCATCATTTTGTTTTCCGGTCTTTATACATCGAAGGAAACGGACGGTATCGTCCTTACCCAAAATGCCCTCGGAACGGCATTGGGATCTTGGGCAGGTATTTTCCTTGCCATTATCGTACTTTTATTCGCCTTTAGTTCCATTGTGGGCAACTATTATTATGGAGAGTCGAACATCGGCTTCATCAATGAAAATAAGGTTTGGCTGAATGTCTATCGTGTCGCAGTCGTAGGAATGGTGATATTCGGTTCGCTTGCCTCGCTGGATTTTGTTTGGGGACTGGCTGACTTGCTTATGGCCCTTATGGCGATTATCAACCTGATTGCCATAGCATTACTAGGGAAAATTGCTTTTGCTGCACTGGCGGATTATCAAAAGCAAAAGAAAAGTGGGAAAAATCCAGTTTTCCATGTGAACAATATTAAAGGTTTGAAGAATGTGGAATGTTGGGGTGACCCATCCGATAATGTGGATGTGAAAAAGGAAGCCTAAGTTCTCATTAAGCTTACAAGTAAGTCCTTGAAAGGGGATTTTACTTGTAAGCTTTTTTTGTCTTTTCCCCCTTTTTTCATCATTATTGAATATTGCTTCGTTTTTTACACAAAATACCTTTGTCTTTAATACTGCAATGATAATTTAAAAACTAGGAGTGAAACAAATGGATAGGAAGCAATCAAAAAATGAATCTTCAGAAGTTGCCGGGAGAATATATGATGTCAGCGATTATAAACGGGAAGATCCTTTATCTTCTGGACTGGCTCAAACCCACGAACAAGTCTCGGATACTTATGCGGAAGGCGAGATAAAGGCAGTCATTGATGATGTAAACGGAAGGGATATTGAGATTAAAAAAGAAAAGGAAGAAAAGTAATACTGAGGTTTTTGCTTTTGAACAAGGATTATCGCTGAATATTTTAAAGATATATCGGGTCCCCTAGCTTCTGGAAAGGTGAAACAGAAGCTAGGGGATCTTAATTAATAAATTTTTTCTGTTTCCAAGTTTTGAAGCAATTCTTCCTTCGTTCTTGGGAAAAGGTCCCTTTCTGCAAGATTCCTTGATTGAAGAAGGGCTTGAAACATTTCAAAAACCCACGGTTTCTCCAGATGTGCCTGCAGCAAAACGTCTTCATCATGGAAAACGGAAACAGGGTCCCCTTGGTATATGACCTTACCATCGTTCATGACCACGATTTCATCTGCCCATTGGTAAGCAAAATTAACATCATGAGTTGAGAGGATTATCGTTTTATCAGGGTGGTGGATACTGTCCAGCAGATTCATGATCTGTCTTGAGAAATATGGATCCAATCCAGCGGTAGGCTCGTCCAGGAGCCAGACATCGGGCTCCATGGCAAGTACCCCTGCGATGGCGACCCGTTTTTTTTGCCCAAGGCTCAAAAAATGGGTAGGTCTGTCTTTTAGTTCGGTTACTTCCGTTTCAGCCATTGCCCAATTTACTTTCTCCTGGACTGTAATTCTATCCCATCCTAAATTCATTGGTCCAAACGATATATCCTGTTGTACATTAGCGGAAAAGAGCTGAGAGTCGGGATCTTGAAAAACGATACCGACTTGCTTTCGTAATGATAATAATGCTTTCCGGTCATATTTCATTTTCTTGCCCTTAAATCTGATCTTTCCTGCAGTAGGTTGTAATAGACCATTTAAATGGAGGAATAAAGTCGATTTGCCAGCACCATTATTGCCTAATAATGCAATTTTTTTACCTTGTTGGATCGTTAGCGAAAGTCCTTTTAAAGCGAAGGTTCCATCTGCGAATTGATGGGTGAGGCCTTCTATATGAAAAATATGCTCGTCCATTGTTGGGTTGCCTCCAATTTACAAATATCCATTAATAAGGATTAAGCTTCCTAGTATGACAATCGCGATCAGCCAATTGCGTGAGGAATAGGTGTAAGTATCCTCGATATAGGAAAGGTTCTCCTGATAGCCTCTTGCGTTCATGGCCATCGTCAACTGTCCAGAGCGCTGCAATACTCCTAAAAATAATGATGAAATTAGTAATCCGAGAGATCGAATGCCTTTCCTAAACGAACCATACCCCAGCCGTGAAGCTTGTGATTGGTGAATGGCCAAAGCCGTATCTAAAAAAATAAAGATGAATCGATAGGTCAATTCTATTAAATCGACCAATAACGAAGGCACTTTAAGTTTTCGCAGCACAGATAGGATGACGGTAATGGGTGTAGTTAAGGTAAGGAAATATAAACAGCTGATGCTGCAGAATACGACAGTGATCAAATTGGCCACCGTACCAAAGCTGTCATCGCTGATGAATATTTGCCAATTCCCGATCTTACAGGACCACCATATATTCGAAATCGAAGTGAATTTACTAGTGAAAGAAAAAAGGATGGTAATGGTTCCTGATAGTATAAAAAATCCTGGTAATAGAAGTAATTTAAGATAATAAGAAAGCGGGATTTTTGCCGCGAAAATGATTAAAGCGCTCATCACCGTAAAAGTGATGAGCGAAACGGCCATATCCCTTACCGTTAACGAAAACAGCAAAAGAGTGAGTGCAAATACCATCTTTTCCAACGGATGTACATCCTTTAGCCCATTGAAATAGGCATATTTATCAATGAGTAACATGCTTCGATTTTTCGGCCAATTCTTGTTTGGTTTGCTTATTCCTTTGTCTCATCACACCAATGAAGTATCCAATGAAACCGGCTCCGATTGCAGCTTGAAGCGCAAATAATAAGCTTTCGGTTTCTGCACCTGGCGGCTCCCAAATACTGTTGAACCATGGCTTGTATTCCGGATGGATCTTAGTGATGGCTTCCTCAGCTTCGCCGTCGGCACCGCCAAATTCCGTTCCTTGTTGGGTGATTAACGGTAAGGTTGCAAGAATGACAACCAGGAAAAGCAGCAGTAAACTTTTTTTCATTTTAACGGGCCTCCTTAGATAAAACTCGCAGAAATTTCAATTCGCCTAGATTGTATTTTTTCAAGAAATTCATTACGACGACTGTCAATAACCCCTCACTGATCGCCAAGGGAATTTGGGTCAGGGCAAAAATCCCGGCAAATTTACTGAAAGAGGCCATGAATCCTCCTACCTCGGAAGGGAAAGCAAGAGCAAGTTGAACAGAAGTTACCACATAGGTGCCCAAATCACCAAAGGCAGCTGCCAAGAATACGGCAAGTGAAAAAGACCATCCCAATTTAGTTGCGCCCTTGAAGACAAAGTAAGCAATGAAGGGTCCGCAAACGGCCATGGAGAATGCATTGGCCCCTAATGTCGTCAATCCTCCGTGTGCCAGTAAAACAGCTTGAAATAACAAAACGATGGAGCCGACCACACTCATGGCCAATGGTCCGAATAGTATGGAACCTAAACCAACTCCGGTAGGGTGCGAAGAACTTCCCGTAACAGAAGGAATCTTTAGGGCCGATAATATAAATACAAATGCGCCCGATAGACCAAGTATCATTTTTGTTTCTGGGTTTTCCCTTACTTTGGACCTAATGGACCGGTAACCCAAGATTAAAAATGGAAGCGTCACCGCCCACCAGAATATAGCCCATTCTATGGGTAAAAAGCCCTCCATGATATGCATGGCCAATGCCCGTTTCGGGACAAAAAGCAGTAAAATGACAAAATAAATAATTTTCCAATTGGTTTTTTTCATTCTTTCTCCTTTCAACACTTTTAATTGTTCTGATCAATCTTGAGAAGAAAAGCGGCGCCCAAACTAAAAAGCACTTCTCTCAAAGGAAAGAAGTGCGTAATGAACAGGAATTTTGCAGCATGAACCAACCATGGGCCATTTTGCCTGATCCGCACGCCCATCCTCGTAGGCTGAAACAGTTTCACGCTTCATGGCAGGTCTCCTGGCTTTGGTTCATCATCCCATTACATCCTTCCCATCTCATTTGACAGTGGATTAAAGTTAACGTAATGGAACTTCCCTTTACAGTGGCGGGACCGCTCCGGATTTTCACCGGCTTCCCTTTTAAGCTGAATTCCGAGAAATTCAACACCATGAAACTTATGTAATTATTTAGAAAATTCTCGTATAGTGTACCATAAAGAAATAATTCCAGCTACACTATCTTTTTTTTGGGGCCGAAATTTGTTGCGAGGATAGGATTGTAACTGGTTTTACACGTTTAAACTTTTCTAAACAGTCGGAATAAACTATTGAATTTTGACAAAGTTGTTATATGATAGATTAAGTTAGTTTGAAATGTATAATAAAACCAAATATTTCATTTTAAAAGTGCCCTTGTGTGAATAAGCAAGGGATAATAGGGAAATCGGTGAAAATCCGATGCAGCCCCCGCTACTGTAAACGCTGATGAAATTGTCGATAGCCACTGGCATGATGCCGGGAAGGGACAAAGTAAAATGAAGCGTAAGCCAGGAAACCTGCTTTTAAAATTGCATGATACTTTTCGGAGGGAAAGGTAGAAGGACTATGACGATTTTGGGAGGATTTGGCATGCTCGCCTTTGGCTCCTCATTCATATAGTTTTTTTAAAACCTTGACTCTTATGTTAAGGTTTTTTATTTCGCCTTTTCCCTGAACTCAGGAGGAAGAAGATGACTACTTGGAACTTGACGGGTACAAATACGCATCTGTTGATTTGTAATGGGAGCAGCTGCATGAAAAAGGGCGGGGAAGAAGTAACCCAAGCGATTCGCGATGAAATTGCTTCAAAAGGACTGGATCTGAAAATCCATACAACGAGGACACGCTGTAACGGAAGATGTAAGGATGCCTGCGTTGTGATTGCCTATCCCCAAGGAAACTGGTATCGAGTGGAAACGCCTGATTTCGGTCGGCAGATCGTCAGTAATATCGATGATGGTGAGTTTGTTCCACAGATGATCTATCAGTACAATGACGGGGAAATGGCCCCTAATCCAGATTTTCCTGCTCATACGGGTATTTCAAAGAACAAAGCGTAAAAGGAGATGTCTTAATGAGTACAAACGGTAAATTATTCGTCGTGGGCTTTGGGCCCGGGAATTTTGAACACATTACCAAACGTGCCGTCGAAGCCCTTCAAGAAAGTGACTACATCATTGGTTATAAAACTTATGTTGAACTCATTCAGGGACTGCTAACAGATCAAACGATCATTAGTACGGGGATGACTGAAGAGGTATCACGTGCACAGGAAGCAGTGAAACAAGCGGAGCTGGGAAAGAAAGTGGCGGTGATTTCCAGTGGGGATGCCGGAGTTTACGGGATGGCAGGGTTGGTTTATGAAGTATTGATTGAAAAAGGCTGGAAAGAAGAAACTGGAGTGAGCATTGAAGTCATTCCTGGCATTTCTGCAATCAACTCATGTGCGTCTTTACTTGGGGCGCCCGTCATGCACGATTCGTGTACGATCAGCCTCAGTGATCATTTAACTCCTTGGGAACTGATCGCTAAAAGGGTTGAAGCAGCTGCAATGGCAGACTTTGTCATTGCGCTTTATAATCCGCGCAGCGGCAGGCGGACCCGGCAAATTGTTGAAACACAGAAGATTCTCCTTCGCTACCGCTCGCCGGATACACCTGTCGGGTTGGTGAAAAGTGCTTATCGCGATAGGCAGGATATTGTCATAACCAATTTGCAGGATATGTTGAATCACGATATTGGAATGTTGACAACCGTCATTATCGGTAATTCATCCACCTTTTTATATGATGACAAAATCATCACACCAAGAGGCTATCAGAGAAAATATACGCTGAATTCGGAAAAGCAAACATTGAAGCCGCATCAGCGACTGCAAAAAGAAGCGGAACCGTGGGCATTAGATCAAGAAGCCTTAACCGATTCCGCTGGAGGAGTTGGATTACTTACAAAAGCACCAGAAAAGAAGCCAGCTTCCTATGAAATGGCAATGGAGGCCCTGTCAAGAGTCAAGGGTCAAGCCGTTAAGCAGTCCATTCAGCCGATTGTTCAGCAAAAAATGGAGTCGGTATTCGAACTTGCCGTTAGTCCAGGTGTGGCGAATAAACAATTCACTCCCAAACAAATGATGACACTTGCGGAAGTTGTCGGGGAAAAGGGAACGATGGAATATACGCCAAATCATAAAATCGTCTTAAAGATCCCGACAATGGATCCGGAAGTCATTACGGGGAAATTGCAATCAGCAAACTTTCTTTTGTCGCCGATTGGGGATGTACTGACATTAAAAGCCTGTGATTTCTGTGATGGTGAAAAAGCGGAATCCATTCCTTATGCGGACGAAATACACCGGGTGCTTGGCGGAATGAGCATGCCCAAGGAACTGAATATCGGTTTTAATGGGTGTGGGATGGCTTGTTATAGTGCTGTGATGGATGATATCGGGATTGTCTTCCGAAAAGGGAAGTTCGACTTATTTCTTGGAGCTAAACCGGTTGGAAGAACGGCCCATCCGGGTCAGCCGGTAGCGGAAGGCATTGAACCGGAACAGCTTGTAGAACTGATCACGGACATTGTCGGCGAGTATAAGCAAAATGCCCATCCAAATGAGCGGCTTTTTAAATACTTCAAACGTTCGAAAAAGATACAGAATTTTTCTTATCAGGACATCGCTCCCAAAATAAACATAGAGCCTGCGCCTTGTGAAGACTAATCAAGAGGGGGAAAGTAAATGAAAGCAGTTTTGTTCGTAGGACACGGAAGCCGGTTGGCTTCGGGAAATGAAGAAGTCCGTCATTTTATTGAAAATATGATTCCGGCAATGGACGGGCGTTTCCTAGTGGAAACGTGCTTCTTGGAATTTGCGGCACCGAATATATCCAAAGGAATCGATAATTGTGTAAAACGAGGGGCTACTGAAGTTATCGTCATACCGATCATTTTGTTGCATGCAGGACATTCGAAATTACATATCCCAGCTGAAATAGAGGACGGGAAAACCAAGTATCCAGAAGTGAAATTCACATACGGCCAAACGATCGGGGTCCACCATGATGTATTGACGATCCTGACAGACCGTCTTGAGGAAGCGGGATTCGATACGACCTCTGAACATTCTGAGACAGCGATATTGCTAATTGGCCGAGGCGGCAGTGATGCTGATGCCAATAGTGATATATATAAAATTTCACGATTATTATGGGAAAAATTAAGCGTTAAATGGGTCGAAACAGCCTTCATGGGTGTAACGGACCCTCACGTGGATGAAGGTATTGAACGATGCATCCGATTAGGGGCAAAAAAAATCGTGATGCTGCCATATTTCCTCTTCACTGGGGTGTTGATGGAAAGAATGGAGGATATGCTGAAAGGCTATCAAGAGCAATATCATGATCGAGAATTCATATTGGCAAAGTATTTTGGATACCATCCAACCTTACAGAACATTCTGCAAGAACGAGTAATTGAAGCCAGTGAAGGCAAATCAAGCGGGGCGCGTGATTTGGAAAACTATCGTAAACATGTCGAGGAACATGGACATGCTCACCATCATCACCATCACGACCACGATCATGATCACCATCACGACCACGACCATGATCATCACCACGATCATGATGGGCAAGCGGTGGGGACATCAAAATGATTTTGTTCTTGGCGGGTACAAGTGATGCAAGGGAATTAGCGATTGAGATGCAGCAGGTGGGGTACAAGGTTTTGGCAACTGTTGTAACCGAATCGGCTGCTAAGAGTTTGCAGGATGCAGGGATATCCACCCGGATTGGCCGATTATCTGCAGAAGATATGACATCTTTAATCTCTGCAAAAGGTTTTCAGGCTGTAGTCGATGCAAGTCACCCATTTGCCGAAGAAGCATCCAAAAACGCCCTTAACGGAGCAAAGGCAGCAAATGTTCCTTATATTCGTTATGAGCGTGAAAGTCAACGGTTTCAGAATGATAAATTGATAGTTGTCCGTGATTATGAGGAAGCTGCCAAGCTTGCCGCAGAAAAACGGGGAGTCATCATGCTCACGACCGGAAGTAAAACCCTAGCCGTGTTTGCAAAAGAATTGGTGGGGCTCGAGAATACCAGAGTCATAGCGAGAATGCTGCCACGCATGGACAATATGGAAAAATGTGCACAGCTGGGCATTGAACAAAAAAATATCGTTGCGATTCAAGGGCCATTTTCCAAAGAATTAAATAAAGCTCTATATGAACAATATGGGGTCACATTGATGATAACGAAAGAAAGCGGCAAGGTCGGTGCGGTTGATGAGAAATTGGAAGCCGCGTTGGAATGTGGAATAGAGACGATCATGATATCACGACCGGATGTCGACTATCAGAATGTTCATTCCAGTTTTGATCATGTCATTGCCGAGTTGAATAAACAGCTAATTGAAAAATAGGAGGAATGCAAGATGGATTTTAAAACAGATTTTAAACCACTCACGGTAGACCCTGACAAAATATATGATTATAGCTTTTCGATCATTGCTGAAGAAATGGGCAAACATGATTTTTCTGAAGATGAATGGAAGATTGTCCGCAGGGTCATTCATGCTTCAGCGGATTTTGAATTGGGAAGAAGTGTCATCATTCACCCAAATGCCATTCAAGCTGGTGTGGAAGCCATTCGCAAAGGAAGGCATGTCATTGCTGATGTGCAAATGATCGAGAGCGGCACAGGCAAAAAAAGATTTCAAAAACACGGCGGGGACGTTCATTGCTATATTTCAGATCCGGATGTGATGGTCGAGGCAAAACGTTTGAATACGACAAGGGCAATCATTTCGATGCAAAAAGCTGTAAAGGAAAATGAAGGGGGCATTTATGCCATTGGCAATGCACCTACCGCTTTACTTGAGCTCATTCGCCTCATTAAAGAAGGAATTGCAAAACCGGACTTAATCATTGGAATGCCTGTTGGGTTTGTTTCTGCAGCAGAATCGAAAGAGGAACTCGCTAAGATCACAGAAGTTCCATTCATTACGAATATTGGCCGAAAAGGTGGAAGTACTGTCACTGTTGCCGCATTGAACGCGATTTCCCTTTTAGCTGATAGTTAAAAAACATGGAAAAGAAGGTGAAAAAAGACCCCTCACAAATGCGTCATGGATATACGACGGGAGCATGTTCGACAGCCGTGACCAAAGCGGCATTGACTGCATTGATCACGGGGGATGCACTAGAGGAGGCAACGATTTCCTTGCCAATTGGCCGAGATGCCACTTTCACTATTGAGAAATATGAAATATCGGAAAATGCGGTTAGTGCAGAAACGGTTAAAGATGCCGGAGATGATCCCGATGCCACACATCTGGCCCATATTATCTCTACTGTCAGCTGGTCCGATGCACCTGGGATTATCTTGGATGGAGGGACCGGAGTTGGTCGTGTGACCAAACCCGGGCTTCCCGTTCCTGTAGGGGAAGCGGCTATTAATCCTGTACCGCGCAAAATGATTTTAACCACTGTACAGCAAACATTGGAAGAATTTAAGATCAATAGAGGGGTGAAAGTCGTCATCTCCGTACCCGCAGGTGAAGAAATAGCGAAAAAGACATTAAATGGCCGCTTGGGGATTGTGGGAGGCATTTCCATTTTGGGAACAAGGGGCACTGTCGTCCCTTTTTCCAGTTCCGCCTATATGGCAAGTATCGTCCAGGCTATCAGTGTCGCCAAAGCGAGTGGGTGTGAGCATCTAGTTTTAACGACTGGCGGGCGCAGTGAAAAGTATGCAATGGGCCTTCTTCCAGACTTACCTGAGGAAGCCTTTATTGAAATGGGTGATTTTGTGGGCTTCTCACTTAAGCAATGTAAGAGGCAGGGAATTAAAAAGGTATCACTGGTCGGCATGATGGGTAAATTCTCCAAAGTGGCCCAAGGTGTGATGATGGTGCATTCAAAAAGTGCCCCGGTCGACTTTGGTTTTCTATCGGAAATAGCCCAAAGCGTCGGAGCTGAAGATGATCTTGTTCTTGAAATCAAGAATGCAAACACAGCGTCACAAGTCGGGGATATGATGTCAGCCATTAATAACTTTGACTTTTTTAATAAACTATGTGAATCCTGCTGTCTCTCTGCCATTAACCAGGTGAAGGGCGGCATTGAAATGGAAACGGCGATTTATTCGTTGAAAGGACAATTACTGGGAAGGGCTGTTGGAATTGAGTCAATCGATTAAATTAATTGGGATAGGGGATAACGGTCAGGAAAGCTTACTGCCTCAATATGCCCAATGGATAGAAGAAAGTGAAGTGCTGGTCGGAGGTGAACGGATCTTATCCTTCTTTCCGAACTATTCTGGCAAGAAGATTGTCATAAAGGGCGGTTTGAAAAAGGTCGTGGAGCAACTGCAGGATGAAACTCGTCCAACGGTTGTCTTAGCTTCCGGTGACCCACTGTTTTATGGAATGGGAGGCTATCTTTCCAGCAAAATCAACATGGAGGTTTACCCATATTTCAGTTCGATTCAGCTTGCTTTCGCAAAAATGGGGGAAAGCTGGCAAGATGCCTTTCTCGTCAGCATTCATGGCCGCAGCATGAAAGGGCTGGCCCAAAGAATTGATGGGAAAGCGAAAGTGGCCTTACTTACAGACAGTGAAAATAGTCCTGATCAACTGGCTAAATATCTCCTTTCATTCGGAATGACTGAATACCGGGCATTTGTGGCTGAAAACCTTCAAGGAGAAGCCGAAGAATCTGGCTGGTATGAACTAGATGAAATGACGGAGCGGGAATTCTCTCCCTTGAATGTCGTCATTTTGAAAAGAAAATCAGAAGGTCCAAGCTGGTCCTTGGGGATAGAAGATGAAGAATTTTCGCAGCGTAAGCCGGACAAAGGCCTCATAACCAAAAAGGAAATTCGGGTACTAAGCCTGCATGCGTTGAAGCTAAGGAAAAACAGCATAGTTTGGGATGTTGGGACGTGTACGGGCTCAATGGCAATTGAAGCGGCCAAGCTTGCATCCGAAGGCCATATCTTCGCAATTGAAAAAAATGAGCCTGATTTAGAAAACTGTTATCAAAACCAACGTAAATTCCGTACCGATATAACGGCGATTCATGGAAAAGCCCCGCAGGGATTGGAAACTTTTCCGGATCCTGATGCAATCTTCATTGGCGGGACCGGCGGCGAAATGGCAGAGCTGATCAATACTTGCTGCAAACGGCTTAAAGTTGGCGGCAGGATCGTTCTGAATGCTGCGACGATCGAGAATCTTTACCGAGCTAATGAGGCATTTGCTGAAGCTGGTTTTCACACTTCCATCATGCATGCGCAAATCTCCAGAAGTAAGCCAATATTGGGAATGAACAGATTTGTACCTCTTAATCCGGTTTATATCATTACTGCACAACGAAAGGAAGACATGAATGAGTAATCTTGGTACATTATATGGCCTTGGCGTGGGCCCGGGCGATCCAGAGCTAATTACAGTAAAGGCATTTCGCGTGATTCAGGAATCTCCGGTCATTGCGTATCCAAAAAAAAGAAAAGGGAGTAAAAGCTACGCCCATCGCATTGTTGAAGTTTACATTCGTCCTGAAGAGAAGGAGATGCTGGGCCTTGTTTTTCCGATGACGAAAGATCAAGCCATCTTGGATCGGGAATGGAATGGAACGGTTGAAAAGGTTTGGCAAAAATTAAATGAAGGAAAAGATGTAGCTTTCGTTACGGAAGGCGATCCGCTTTTATATAGTACGTTCATACATATGATGAAATTGATGCAGGAGTTGCATCCTGAAGTCGAAATCAAGACGGTCCCGGGCATTTCTTCCTTTAATGGATCAGCGTCAAGGCTGGGCATCGCTTTGGCTGATGGTGATGATCATGTTGCGATAGTTCCTGCAAGGGATGATTATGAAGCGATGAAGAAGGCGATCGAAGATCATGATGCCGTGGTGTTCATCAAAGTGGCAAAGGTCATCGATTTAATGATTTCCGTTTTAAAAGATTTGGACTTACTTGAAAAGGCCTCGGTCGTAACCAAAGTCACTTCCGATGAAGAAGTGATTTGGAAAGTGAGTGAATTGGAAGGACTTGAACTAGAATACTTAACATTGATGGTGGTGAGAAAATGAAGATATATATTGTAGGTGCTGGCCCAGGAGATCCGGATTTGATTACTGTAAAAGGATTGAACATTCTCCAAACGGCCGATGTGATTTTATATACGGATTCATTAGTGAATGAAGAATTGATTGCTAAGGCAAAACCCGATGCTGAGGTGCTAAAAACGGCTGGAATGCATTTGGAAGAAATTGTTGGCATCATGGTCGATCGTGTTAAAGAAGGAAAGATGGTTGCCAGAATCCATACAGGGGATCCTGCCATGTACGGTGCAATCATGGAACAAATTGTCCTATTGAAGAAAGAGGGTATTGGTTATGAGGTGATCCCTGGAGTGAGTTCGGTATTCGCCTCAGCAGCGGCAATAGGAGCAGAGCTGACTATCCCTGATTTAACCCAGACACTCATATTAACGAGAGCTGAAGGACGTACGCCTGTTCCGGAATTTGAAAAATTACGTGATTTGGCTAGTCATCATTGTACGATTGCCCTTTTCTTGAGTGCGACCTTGACAAAAAAAATCGTTAAAGAACTTCAGGAAGCAGGTTGGAAGGATGAAACACCGGTCGCAGTCATTCAACGGGCAACATGGCCGGACCAAAAAATTGTCCGTACCACATTAGTGAACTTAGATGATGCCATGCGTCAAAACGGTATTCGCAAGCACGCGATGATTTTGGCTGGATGGGCTTTGGACCCTGACATCCATGATAAAGATGAATACCGTTCCAAACTATATGATGCGAGCTTTACCCACGGTTTCAGAAAAGGTGTTAAACCATGATCATTGAATTGAAAGAAGCGGAACTTGCTCCCATTAAACGGTCCCATACTTATGCGATCGTAGCGATTACAAAGCATGGCGTCGAGCTGGCACGAAAATTACATACCGTTTTTTCGAATTCGGATCTATATTACATGAGCAAGTTTGAAAAAGGGGACGAAGAGCATAAACAGATCCAGCTTTTTTCGGGCAGTGTCCGTATGCTATTGCCAGCTTTGTTCAAGGAATATAAAGGAATCATACTAATTATTTCTCTCGGGGCAGTAGTCAGGATGATTGCACCAATTTTGAAGGATAAGAAAACGGATCCAGGTGTCGTAGTCATTGATGATAAAGGGGAAAATGTTATCAGTGTACTTTCAGGGCATCTGGGAGGGGCAAATGAACTGACAAAGGAAGTGGCTGCAGCGCTTGACGCAAGAGCCATAATCACGACGGCTTCTGATGTACAAAAAACGATTCCTGTCGACTTATTCGGCCAGCGCTTCGGCTGGATTTGGGATTCAGCAGAAAAATTGACGCCAGTAAGTGCGTCCGTTGTAAATGAAGAGCATGTTGCCGTTGTACAGGAATCAGGGGAACGGAACTGGTGGCATTATGATACGGCTTTACCTGAACGAATTATCGTATACCCATCCATTGAAGAAGCGCTTCAAGCAAAGCCGCAAGCTGCTCTGGTCGTGACTCACCGCATGCTCAAGCAGTCGGAAAAGAGGATCCTGGAAAATGGAATCGTATATCGTCCAAAGGTCATCGCTCTCGGTATCGGATGCAATAGGGGAACGGAAGCTGCTGAAATTGAGCATGTGATTGCAGAAACACTAGCCGAATTATCATTTTCATTAAAAAGCGTTAAGGCTATCTGTACAATTTCCTTGAAGAAAGACGAACTCGGCTTGATTGAAGTAGTTGAAAAATACGGCTGGGAATTCGTGCATTATGAACCCGAAGAGCTTAATCAAGCCAAAATCGAGGCGCCATCGGATACAGTGTTTAAATACACGGGTGCATATGGTGTGAGTGAACCGGCTGTGAGGATTTATACCAAAGCTGAACAATTGGAGCTTGTTAAGAAAAAATCGGGAAACGTAACCATATCAGTTGGGATCATTCCTTTTTAAGGAGGAAGAAACAAATATGAACGATAGAAGACTGGTAATTGCGGGTACCGGAAGCGGGGTCGGAAAAACGACATTGACCATCGGAATCATGGCAGCCCTCCAGAAGAAAGGCTATACCGTTCAAGGGTTCAAATGTGGTCCTGACTATATTGATCCTACTTATCATACTGCAGTTACAGGAAGGGTTTCACGCAATCTTGACAGTTGGATGTTCGAACATGACACTGTCCGGGAAATTCTTAACAAAGCAGGTACCGGAGCTGATATATCAATCATCGAAGGGGTCATGGGCTTCTTCGATGGCAAAAGTCCGTTAGCCAATACAGGATCGACGGCTGAAATCAGCATCATCACGCAAAGCCCTGTCCTGTTGGTAGTCAATTGTGCCAGCATGGCTCGGAGTGCAGCTGCCATCGTAAAAGGATTTCAGGACTTTTCGACCGGTCCGAACATCATTGGGGTCATTGCCAATCAAGTGGGAAGTGTAGGCCATTACAAAATCGTCAAATCAGCCATTGAGCAAGAATGCGATGTACCGGTGCTGGGATTTATGAAGCGGGAATTGGATATTGATATTCCAAGCCGTCATTTAGGTTTAATTCCTGCGATTGAACGCGGGGAACTAAATCCGTTTTTCGATAAGCTTGCACAATTGGTCATGGAAACAATCGATATCGATCAGTTATACCGATTGTCAAAGACAGATCCCGTTTCCAGTGGGAACTCAAATATATTTCAACATCAAAATGAAAGTGACGTGTGCATTGCCGTCGCAAAAGATGCAGCCTTCAATTTTTATTATCAGGAAAACCTTGAGCTGCTTGAAGCATATGGGGCGAACATCAAGTATTTTTCTCCATTAAACGGGGATGAAGTACCATTGGATGCTGATGGTTTATACCTTGGTGGCGGTTTTCCTGAGGAATTTGCAGCTGAACTTTCCGGTAACGTGGATGCTATCAAATCCATCAGAAGCACCATAGAAAAGGGGATGCCGACTCTTGCGGAATGTGGCGGTTTCATGTTTTTGAGCAAATCGATTGAAACGACTTCCGGAGAAACGCATCAGATGGCAGGAATGATACCGGGCAGGATTAAAATGCAGAAAAAACTGGCAGCACTAGGATATCGTGAAATAACAGGAACTCCAGGCAATTTTTTGATCAACGAAATGGAGCAGGCAAAAGGTCATGAATTCCACTACTCAACATTTGAAGCGGATGCTGATCTTACACATGCTTATGAAGCCAAAGGCAGATTCGGTTCGAAACAAGAGGGGTGTGTATTGGACAACCTTGTTGCTGGGTATACGCACTTTCATTTTGCTTCCAATCCAACACTTGCAAAGAACTGGATTGATGCTTGCTTAAAACAAAAAAACAGATCTGCCCATGAAACTATCAACTAGTAAAAGGTATTTTTTGAAGCTTAAGAGGAGGCGCGAGCATGAAACCGGGAAAAGTTCATCTGGTCGGTGCGGGTCCCGGAGATCCGAAATTGATTACGGTATATGGACTGGAATGTATCCAAAAGGCGGATGTCATTGCATATGACAGGCTTGTCAATCCAGAACTATTAAACTATGCAAAAGAAGATGCAGAACTGGTGTATTGCGGGAAATCACCAGGGAAACATCATCTCATTCAAAATGAAATACATGAACTTTTAGTGGAGAAAGCCTTACAGGGGAAAAACGTCACCCGTCTGAAGGGTGGAGATCCATTTGTCTTCGGGCGGGGCGGTGAGGAAGCAGAAATACTGGCTGCAAACGGGATTGAATATGATATCGTCCCAGGAATCACAGCAGGAATCGCAGCACCGGCTTATGCGGGCATCCCGGTAACCCACCGTGAACATGCCTCAAGTTATGCCATTGTGACAGGCCATGGCCGTGATTACAAGGGGCAGGATAACCTGAATTGGCAGGCGTTGGCCCAAGGCATCGATACCATTGCCTTTTATATGGGAATTGGTAATATGCCGTTCATCTGTGAAAAATTGATGGAGCATGGCAGGGACGGTAAAACGCCAGTGGCCGTCATTGAATGGGGCACGACAGATAAACAAAGGACGATCACCGGTACTTTGAATTCGATTTCTTCGAAGGCTGTAAAAGAAGAAATTCAAAATCCGTCAATCTTTCTAGTAGGGGATGTCGTCCAATTAAGAGAAAAAATCCATTGGTTTGAAAGAGTGATTGAATCAGAGTCCATTATGGAAGGGAATGAGTTGGAATGTCCATCATTCAAGAATTGAAGGAACGCCGGGCGATAAGGAATTACGAAGAAAAAGAAGTGGAAGATCAAAAAATCAGGCAGTTATTGGAAGCGGCTACGTATGCCCCTAACGACCGATTGCGTGAACCTTGGAGTTTTTATGTAATCAAGGGAGAAGCGAAGCACCGTTATGAAAGTTTGGCAGAAAGGTATCTGCATGAGCGCTTCCCTACCAAACCAAAATTGATTGAAAGTTCACTTGAAGTTGTTAAGACGACACCGCTCATCATTGTCGTGACTTCTGATATTTTGCCGGATGATCCAGATTCATCCGAAGACAATGTATTCGCGTCTTGTTGCGCTGTCCATTCGATGTGGCTTGCCGCAAAAGAGCTAGGTCTTGGATTCGTTTGGCGGACTAGAGGAGTGGGTCTTGTCAGGGATGAACGCCTGCACGAATTTATCGGCTCACCGGATAACAAAAAAGTGATCGGCACCATTTTTGTCGGATACCCAAAAGGAGATCAACCGGTTCCTGCTACTAAAAGGACTTCATACATAGAAAAAACAGTTTGGTTATGAGGGTAGGTGAGTGAGTGGCACGCAGAGGATTAATGCTTATTTATACCGGAAATGGGAAGGGCAAGACGACTGCCTCATTAGGGGTGACTTTAAGGGCTATCGGCAGAGGAATGAATGTCAAATACCTTCAGTTCATAAAATCTCCAGAGCGTACATATGGGGAAGCATTGGCATTGGGAAAGTTAGGAGTTAAAATGGAACAGCTAGGTATTGGTTTCACATGGACCAAAACCCCGGAAGAGCATCGCAATGCATTGGCGTTAGCTTGGGAAAAGGTGAAACTTGCCCTTGCTGATCCGGGCATTGATTTACTTGTTTTGGATGAGCTGAACAATGCTTTAGCCATTTCCAAATTCCCGATTGATGATGTCTTGCCATTGGCTGAAGTCATCGATGCAATACGAAATCGTCCCGCTCATATGCATATAGTCATTACCGGCAGGGACGCCAAGCCAGAGCTTATGGAAATGGCGGATTTGGTTTCATCGATTGAGGCGACCAAGCATTATTATGACGAGGGTATCGGTGCTGTCAAAGGATTAGAGTTTTAGGGGGTGAGCGTAATGAAGGCACGATCCATCATGATACAAGGGACGTCATCCGATGTAGGGAAAAGTTTGATTTGTACGGCGTTTTGCCGGGTATTTTCCAATAAAGGATTACGTGTCGTCCCTTTCAAATCACAAAACATGGCTTTGAATTCTTATGTAACCTTGGATGGCGGTGAAATCGGACGGGCTCAGGGAGTACAGGCGGAAGCAGCACGGATAACGGCAACGACTGATATGAATCCGATATTACTGAAACCAAAGCAGGATATGGTTTCGGAAGTGATCGTTCACGGAAAACATTTTCTTGATATGAATGCAAAAAGCTATCGGTCCCAATTTGTCCAGGAAGCCATGCCCATCATCCGTAAATCGGTGGAAAAACTACAAGATGAATATGACATCTTAGTACTCGAAGGGGCAGGAAGTCCTGCTGAAATTAACCTTAAGGACCGGGATATTGCAAATATGCGAATGGCTAAACTCACGGATGCGGCTGTCATTTTAGTGGCCGATATTGATCGTGGTGGAGTATTTGCGTCCATTATCGGGACACTTGCCTTATTGGATAAAGAAGAACGAGATAGTGTAAAGGGGATCATCATCAATAAATTTCGTGGCATGCGTGAATTGTTGGACGATGGCATTGAATGGGTGGAAAAGGAAACCGGGATTCCGGTCCTCGGGGTGCTGCCCTATCTAGACGTGAATATTGAAGCGGAAGATTCACTTGCCCTCTCTTCCTTACGTTTTAAAAAACCTAAAAAGGCTGAGTTTCCGATCGATGTAGCCGTCCTGAGATTTCCGCGGATCTCCAATTTTACAGATGTGGATCCTTTTTTCGACGAACCGGGAGTAGGTGTCCGACTTGTTAGCAGTGTCCATGAGTTAGGTAATCCCGATCTGCTAATTTTGCCGGGTACAAAAAACACGATGGATGATTTAGAGTGGTTGAAACGTATGGGATTTGATCGAGCCATCGATGAACGGCGGAAACAAGGAACGATGATCTTCGGCATATGCGGCGGTTTTCAAATGCTAGGGACTAAACTTTTCGATCCTGATGCTATCGAGGGTGATGGTGAGAACGCAGAAGGGCTTTCGCTTCTTCCGGTGGAAACCGTCTTTCAAGCAGAAAAGAAGACGGTACAAATGGAAGGTGTCCTTTCTGCTGGGATAATGGAAAGTCAAATGAATCTTAACGGTTTCGAAATACATTTAGGCAGAACGACATTGAAGTCACAAGTAAGGCCCTTTCTATTATTGAAGGATGGAAGAGAGGATGGAGCCATTTCCAATGACAACCAAGTTATGGGAACATATCTCCATGGAATATTCCATAATCGCTTGTTCACTAGATTACTGGTTAACCAAATTCGACGGAACAAGGGGTTGGATGAAGTGAAAGAAAACGTTCAAAGCGACTCGGAGCGCAGGGAGGAAGCGTATAACCTCTTGGCTTCCCATCTGGAAGAAAACATTGATATGGATACCGTCTATCAATGGCTGCAGCTCGAAACTGCAGAAAGTTGAACAAGAGTCAGACCGTGCTTAGTATGTTGATCAAGGCCCTTTTATCTGCAAGAAAGATCAATTTTGAGCTGCAATTCCTTTTATTTAGCCATAATAAGTGACAGAGGCATACAAGATATGTTATGTTGTCTTCTCTACATATTTTATACAAAATAAAAGGATGAGGTGTTCATATGAATAAAACAGAATTAGTGAGCAGTGTTGCAGCACAAGCTGAACTGACAAAAGACGAAGCAAAAAAAGTAGTGGATGCATTGTTTGAAACAATCACGGCTACACTTGCTAAAGATGAAAAAATCCAATTAGTTGGTTTTGGTACATTTGAAGTGCGTGACCGTGCTGCCCGTACAGGAAGAAACCCGCAAACTGGCGAAGAAATACAAATTGCAGCTAGTAAAGTACCTGCTTTTAAAGCAGGAAAGGAATTAAAAGAAGCTGTAAAATAAAAGGTGAACGAAGAAAAAAACCTGGCGATGAAATATGCGCCAGGTTTCAGTTTGTAGACAAAAGGGGTTCGGAATTAAAAAATTCTGAACCCCTTTTGAAATTCCCTTTGAATTTTCGCCTAAAGTTAAGAGATTGCGGCTCTACGGGCCCACATGTTAGGCCATTTTTGTACCTCGCCATGTCCAATTGACCATCTTCTTTAAATTAATGGCAGCTCCCATTTTACGAACCAAATGGTTCGGTGGCACCAGTTGATCTAAAGTAATCATTTCAAGTTGATCTCGCTGAATAGAATCATGTTTAGAAAGCATTCTCATCACCTCAAGTTTTAATAATTCTATTTTAAAACAAAAATGACTCCAGGCAAAAGTGTTCTATCTAAAAGGTAAGACAAAGTTGATTGGAGCGGGTGTTCGAGACTCCTGCTTAGAAAAGCGCGTCTAGTGGAGACCTCGCAGGCGAAAGCCGAGGGCCGACCGCCCGCGGAAAGCGAGTGCCCTACGTTCCAATCAACGTCCAAATTGTACAAGCCATAAAAATAGACAAACTCGATTTTCATCGAGTTTGTCTACAGTCTGAAACCTGGCGATGAAATATGCGCCAGGTTTTTTGTTTACTGACTGATTCGAAAAACAGATAATATATACCGAATGTGACTCAGAAATGGAAAAGATAAAAATCGACTTTGTCATCTATTCGTATATTGCAAGAGCCATTTGGAGTTTCATAAATTGAAGGGATTAGGGCGTTCCCATGACCAACAATGAAAAAAGCCGAATGAAGCAGTAATGGACTGTAACACAAATGAAAAAAAATTATAGTACTTATTAATAAGGTTTATACTGTGACTATGTTAGGCTAAATGAATAACAGGCTTTAAAACCAAAATAAAAGAGGTGAAAGAAATGCTGAAGAAAATAATGAAAAAAATCAAACAGCTTTCCCAAGGCAGCAGTGAGCGAAGACATGGGCATTATCGCCGAGGCAGCAGCAGCAGCAGCCGGGGGTACAAAAGGTATCCCATGAGTGGAAGTGACCGCTACAAGAGAAAAGGGCGGGGCAGCAGCAGCTAATTCCAATTCTTTGACTTCAATACAGCCTTCAGGTCCATTGAGATTTCTTTAATATCTGAGTAAGGTTCTTGGATGCTTAATAACCTTTTCAGTAAATGCACGGTTTCTTTTTCTAACGAAAGCTCTTCTGTCCAAGGAAGTGCTTTTTTACTTTTGGAAGCGTACGTCGTATAAAGTACATATAGAAGTATTTCCCCCAAGTCGTAAAAATCCTGCCTTTTCAGCTGCAAAATGGATTCTTTTGCGAGGTTGGCGGAATTGATCATCTTGGACAAACCAAAGTCTATCAAAATGGGCTGATGGTTCTTAAGTAGAATATTCGGTATACGTAAATCTTGATGGAAAATGTCATGCTCATGTAGATAACATACTAAATCGACCAGCTTATCCAGAAAATATAGAGACTCTTTCTCATTGAACGTTAATTGATTCGAGAAAATATGGTCTTCTAAATTATTCCCTTCTATGAAATCCATCACAAAATAAACATTTCCATCTTGCGAAAATTTCTCGTGAAATTTAGGGATATTTCTGTGGTTTAACATTCGTAATATGGAAATTTCATTTTCAAACTGTTTCAGCTCTTTTTTGCTGCGGCGTTTACTTTTCCGGAGCTGTTTGATCACTATATTTTCATTCTTTTTCAAATCATTGCAACGATAAACAATACCGTAGCTTCCTGTTCCGATTACAGCTTTTACCTCGTAGCGGTAATTCAAAACCACACTCTTTTTTAAAGGAATATCCACAAAAAATTGGTATAACTTTCTAAAGGAACGAAAAATTGAAACTTTCCTCACCACTTTCATCTATTCAAGTCAAGAACAAAAAAAGGCCGTTATTAATTAAGCTGGAAATATGAATGAACATGGATAGTTTAACACTGATTTTTGATAATGCGGTAATGAAAGTCATTTCTTCGGGGCGATCTTTTGATAGTTCACAATTAAAAATAAATTTTTCCTATAATTTCACATTATGAAATTATATGGTTTTTAAAAATATTAAGTTTACTAAAATGAATTCATAATAAATGAGTAGGAGGTGATGAGGTGGATGGGCGCGAGTTGAGAAGTTGCTTTGGGAAATCCCTAACCGGCGTCACAATAGTGAGCTGGTTTGATGGAAAGTTCAAAAGGGGATTACTGTGAATTCATTAAATTCACGAGTAAAATTGCAAAACTCACGAGTAAAGCAGCTGAATTCACGAGTAAACCGGCAAAACTCACGAGTAAAACAGTAGAATTCACGAGTAAACCGGTAAAACTCACGAGTAAACTACTAACTGAGCTCCCTTTGATCAAATTCTTTGAAGGCTACGGGAAATGAGGGGATGGAGGATTGAAAGTTTAGTAACCCTAAATCAAGAAAACTTTTCTAATACGTTTGACAATTGGATTTATCGTGTTAATATAAAGGCAAATGAATTTAATATACAATTTGTACCACTAGGGGTGCTTTATAGGTAAAAGTTGATTTTTTACCCACAAAAGCTGAGATTAAAGTATGACTTTAAGACCCTTAGAACCTGATCTGGTTTATTCCAGCGTAGGGAAGTGGGGTCTGGAACAATACGTTTCTGTATTTTTCAAGTACAACCACTTTCTTTACGTTTAAGAAAGTGGTTTTTTGTTTGCAAAAAAAGGGGGATAAAAGGTTTTTTTTCGTAACATTTCTTGAAAAATATTATTTGGAGGTAATGGACATGAAGTTTTCAGAGGAAATTCGTCAGGAAGCTGATCATATTTGGGAAGCTAGTTTTAATCACCCGTTTGTTGCAGGAATAGGAGATGGCACATTGCCATTGGAGTGTTTCCGCTATTATGTCATGCAAGATGCCTATTATTTATCCCATTTTGCCAGGGTTCAAGCTTTAGGGGCAGTCAAAGCTACAGATTTACATACAACAAGCAGGCTTGCCGGCCATGCACAAGGAACATATGAAGCGGAGTTGAAGCTTCATGAGAATTTTTCTGAGAGATTAGGCATCACAAAAGAAGAACGGGATAATTTCAAACCTGCCCCGACTGCTTATGCTTATACTTCCCACATGTATCGTGCGGCTTATTCGGGACATTTAGGGGATGTTATTGCAGCTATCTTGCCGTGTTACTGGCTGTATTATGAAATAGGTGAAAGACTGCAAGGGTGCATTCCGGAAGAGCCGATTTATCAAGAATGGATAGCGGCTTACGGAGGGGAGTGGTTCCGTACTTTGGTGGAAGAACAAATTGCCAGGCTTGATGAAATTGCTGAAAAAGTGACAGACGAAGATAAGGAAAGAATGAAAGAGCATTTTATCCTCAGCAGCCAATATGAATACTCATTTTGGGAAATGGCTTATCGTTTAGAGACATGGCCTGTGCATAAGGAAACACTAGAAGTATAAAGGGGAATGAAACAATGAAAAAAGGATTGAAATTAACGGACATATTGGTCACGATCGTAATTGCGGTAGCATTTGGAATCGTTTATATCCTTTGGGGTTCGATTTATTATTCAGTTAAACCATTAGGGTTACATCTGGATCAACTTATTTATGGAATGTGGTTTATAGCTGGCCCCGTCGCCTTTTTAATTTTACGGAAACCGGGTGTGGCACTTTTGGCGGAGATAGCTGCAGCTTCCGGGGAGTTCTTTCTTGGTTCACCATGGGGGCTGACCGTACTGTTATATGGGGTGGTACAAGGTTTGTTCGCGGAACTGGTGTTCATGGCGTTCAAATATAAAAAATTCAATATGCCGGTGGCCGTTTTAGCTGCGATAGCTTCCTGCCTGGCATCAGTTATCATGGATTTTGCATACGGGGAAATAGGTGCGCTTTCAACTTGGAATCTATCGTTATTCATGATAGCGAGGTTTGTGGGTTCCATATTCTTTGCAGGAGTGACTGCCTATTATCTAGTTAAAGTCCTGGAAGCAACAGGAGTAACTAATCTTGTGCGTCCGGTTTCAAATAAAGATTATGCAGAACTGGATCAAAAGTAGAGGTTGAGGGCCATGGAACCAATCGTTTCTGTTGAAAAGTTAAGAATGAAATTTCCCGGTGATGAATCTTTGATATTCAAGGACCTATCATTATCGTTCGATCAAGGAGAAAAAGTGCTATTGTTGGGACCATCAGGATGTGGTAAGTCGACTCTTTTACAAGTGTTAAGCGGATTGATTCCGAATTCCATCGAAGTACCGATGAAAACGGAGAAATTGAAATGCCCTTCTTCGTGGGGGTATGTTTTTCAAGACCCTGATAGTCAGTTTTGCATGCCATTTGCCGATGAGGAAATTGCCTTCGTCCTTGAGAATCTTTCCGTCCCTAAAGAAGAAATGAAAGAGAAGATTCAAAATCATTTCCGTAAAGTAGGATTGAACCTGGGCCATACAAGTATTGAAACATTATCAGGCGGGATGAAACAACGTCTGGCAATCGCTTCAGTATTGGCCCTTGAACCAGAAGTGATATTTTTAGATGAACCAACCGCCATGCTTGATCCGGAAGGAACGAAAGAAATCTGGGAATTGTTGATGGAAGTCGGACGAGACAAAACGGTTATTATCGTCGAGCATAAAATTGACCATGTTTTAGAATTCATCGAAAGAATCGTGCTTTTTAACGATGATGGTCAAATCATAGCTGATGGTCCAAGAGACACCATTCTTTCACTATATAAAAATGAAATGAAAGAACATGGAATTTGGTTCCCAGGTGTTTGGGATGAATATATACAGCAGTATGCACCGATTCGGGAACACCCATTTACAGATGATTCACCCCTTATGGATGTGCAAGGATTTCGCGGTTTTCGGAATAAAGAGGAGAAAATCATGATTGAAGAGCTGAAGGTCCATTCAGGTGAATGGATTGTAATCAGGGGTGAAAATGGCGCGGGGAAGAGTACTCTTTTGCATGCACTGATGCAGTTCATAAAAACGAATGGTAAGTATGAATTATTGGGAACACCGATTAAAAAGGTGAAAAATCCAACGGATCATATGACGTTTGTCTTTCAAAATCCTGAGTTTCAGTTCGTTGCAAATACTGTATATGAAGAGATTGCTTATTCATTGCGAATTGATAAAAGGCCGCAACAAGAAATAGATGAGAGAGTCCGCTCCTTGCTTAAAGTGTTCCGCCTGGAGGCACATCGGGATAAACATCCGTTTCAATTATCAATGGGTCAAAAGCGTCGCTTAAGCGTAGCCGCCTCAATCGTAATAGACAAAAAAATCATTCTCCTGGATGAGCCAACCTTTGGCCAAGATTCGAAAAATACCTTTGCATTACTGGAAAGGTTTGAGGAATATCGAAGACGCGGAATAACAGTGATCATGGTAACTCATGACGATCATATTTCAAAAAACTTTGCAACCAGGATCTGGACGGTTAAGGACGGAAACGTAATAAGTGATGAAAACATTGCGCAAGCCGGATTTTTGGAGACTAAAGTTTTATCACTATAAAAGGAGTGTCATGTAGATGAATGTTTCAAATGCAGAAACATGGCTCCATAGAATTAATCCAAGCCTTAAACTTGGTGTACTGATTGTGTTATGCATCGTGGCGTTATTCATTCATGACCTGAATTATATGATGAATATCACCATTGGCGTATTACTTTTATTTTTGTTTTTTACCGGGCATTCGATAAAACGAATCTTACTTTTGTCGATTCCCTTTTGTTTCATTTTTATATCCACCTCTTCTGCAATGATATTATTCGGGCAAGGTGAGACGCTTTGGTTTGAGTGGGGCCTAATATCGATTACGGAAGAAAGTTTCATGAGGGGATTACTGGTGGGCTTTCGAGCTTTGTTCTTTGCGGCCCTTGGTTTAACTTTTTCCTTAACGACAAGGCCAGTGAACTTGTTTTATTCGTTAATGCAGCAAGTTAAGCTTAAACCGAAATATGCCTATAGTTTCATGGCGGCATTAAGGCTGATTCCCATCATGATGGAGGAGTTCCAAACGATACGAAACGCGATGAAGGTACGCGGTTTCGAAAGGGGAAAAGGGATAAGATCGGTATATTTTAAAATGAAAGCCTATTCCATCCCGTTGTTATCGGGAAGCATCAGACGTGCTCACCGAATCGCGGTTGCGATGGAGGCAAAGCGATTTACAGACACTCGGGATCGAACATACTATTATGAATTTGGATTTTCAAAAAAGGATCATGGTTTCATTTTGTATTTTATCATCCTGCTGTTGGCCGGCTTTTATCTATCGATTCAATTCCCGTTAGTATCTATTTGATTTTATGAGATTGTAACTTTACTAGTTAGGGGTTCTTAGTATGATTGCACATGAATTGCATATTATTTCTACTGGGAAACAGCCAATTGAAAAGTTTGTGGAAATCGCTTCAAACATTCAGGAACATGTTGATTTCTTTTATCTAAGGGAAAAGCATATGAGTGCATCGGAACTCTATCGAGCAGTGACCCTATTACATGATAATAAGATTCCGCTTTCTAAGATCATCATTAATGACCGGGTGGATGTAGCTTGGGTACACAAAGTATTTGGTGTGCAATTGGCTTTTCATAGTTTAGATGCGGGAGTCGTAAAAGGAGCTTTTCCAGGGATGAATGTCGGCTGTTCGATCCATTCCATGGATGAAGCGAAAGCCGCATTCAGCAAAGGGGCCAATTTCGCGATTTATGGACATGTTTTTGAAACGGATTCAAAAATCGGACTTCCTCCTAAGGGAGTTGAGGAGCTTCATGCAATCACAAGAAGTGTCAATCTTCCGATTATTGCGATAGGCGGAATAACACCTTTCAATTGCCAAGTCGTGCTGGATGCGGGGGCACGCGGAATTGCCGTCATGTCAGGTGTGCTTGAAGCTGAAAATCCGGTTAGAGCCGTTAAAGAATATTCGAAGTCTTTGGGAAAGGAGACATAAGATGAATTCCATATATGATGCAATCATTGTTGGGGGAGGAGTAATAGGTGGATCCATCGCTTTTCAATTAGCCAAGCGAGGTAAAAAGGTCCTTTTATTGGAAAAGGATAGACTTGCCAGTAAAGCATCGAGTGCTGCAGCCGGGATGTTAGGGGCACAAGCCGAGTTGGATGCTCATAACCCGCTTTTTACATTGGCAAGCCGAAGCAGGGGGATGTTTCCTGCACTGGCGGAAGAATTAAAAGACATAAGTGGAATAGACATCGAATTAGTGAACAAAGGCATGTTTAAGGTGGCGCTAACGAAAGATCAGGTAGCCGAGTTGAAGAACATGATCAGAGTCCAGCAAGATGCGGGACTTGAGGCTGAATGGCTATCGACTGCCGAAATAAGGAAAACGGAACCGCTTCTATCGGATGAGATTAAGGGGGCCATGTTCATTCCGAAGGATGGACAAGTTTCGGCCACTAGGCTGTCGCTCGCTTTTACTGAATCTGCAGCTGCCCTTGGTGTAGATATAAAGGAATTTGTTCATGTCTCCGATTTAATTACGGAAAACGGATGTGTGACGGGAGTGGTCACGAACATAGGTGGATTTTCAAGTGAAAATGTCATCGTGGCAGGTGGGGCTTGGAGTGCTTTCCTCCTTGAAAAATCAGGGATGAGACTCGACAGTTATCCAGTAAAGGGTGAGTGCTTTTCCGTCCTGACCGATCGTCCATTGCTTGAAAAGACAATCTTCTCACATGGCTGTTATCTTGTTCCCAAAGTTGGCGGAAGAATCATTGTCGGGGCAACGGTTAAAGCGAACACTTTCGATCAAAAGGTAAGTCTTGACGGTATCTCTACCTTAATAGAAAAGGCAACGCAATTGCTTCCGGCGATTAAAGGAACCGAATTGGAAAAGACATGGGCAGGTATACGCCCCCAAACTGGGGACGGCTTGCCGTACTTTGGTGAACATCCAGCATGCAAAGGACTATTCATTGCAACGGGGCACTACAGGAATGGCATCCTGCTGTCTCCAATTACAGGTTTACTTATAGCTGATCTTTTAGAAAGGAAAACAAATGCCGAATGGTCCGCTTTTCGATTGGATCGTTCGATACAGACCCTTTATTCTTAATGGAGGTGGATGAAGTGGAATTGATTATTAACGGGGAAAAAATACGGATTCCTGCTAATGAAACAACAGTTACAGGGCTTTTGCAACACTTTGATTTACATCAAAAAGTGGTGATTGTTGAATTGAATGATGAAATAATAGCAAAAGAAAGTCTTAGTGAAACACTTTTGTCAAATGGTGACAAGGTAGAGATTGTACATTTTGTAGGAGGCGGATGATATGTTAAAGATAGGTTCTTATGAATTTTCTTCAAGATTATTATTAGGTACTGGGAAATATCCAAATTTCGATGTTCAAAAGCAATCAGTGGAGGTTTCGGAGGCGGAAATATTAACGTTTGCGGTCCGGAGAATGAACATTTTTGAAGCCAGTCAGCCCAATTTTTTAGAAAAACTTGATTTGAAAAAATACACACTCCTTCCCAATACAGCAGGAGCTAAAACAGCCAAGGAAGCAGTGCGCATTGCCCATCTTGCAAAGGCATCTGGCTTATGTGACATGATTAAGGTAGAAGTCATTGGCTGTCAAAAAACACTGCTGCCTGATCCGATTGAAACCTTAAAAGCTGCTGAAGAATTAGTGAAACTGGGATTCACCGTTTTGCCCTATACTTCGGATGACGTGTTGCTCGCTAAGCGCCTGGAAGAAGTGGGGTGCCATGCAATCATGCCTGGCGCTTCACCAATTGGCTCTGGTCAAGGCATTATAAACCCACTGAACTTACGATTCATCATGGAACAATCAGAGGTTCCGGTAATTGTCGATGCAGGGATTGGAACGCCCTCCGATGCGGCAATCGCCATGGAATTAGGGGCGGATGGCGTATTGCTTAACACTGCTGTTTCCGGCGCAAAAGACCCCGTCAAAATGGCGAAAGCAATGAAACTTGCCATTGAGGCAGGTCGATTAGGGTATGAAGCAGGAAGAATCGCAAAAAATGATTACGCGATAGCAAGCAGCCCAGTTGAAGGATTGAGCATTGGATGAATGAACGTTATTCACGTCAAGAACTTTTTGGCCCAATAGGGGAAGAAGGGCAATTGAAAATTCGCAAAAAACACGTTTTGGTTATTGGAGCGGGTGCTCTCGGTACGGGAAGTGCAGAAGGCCTTGTTCGAGCCGGAATTGGGAAACTCACCATTGTTGACAGGGATTATGTAGAGTGGAGCAACCTTCAAAGACAACAGCTTTATTGTGAAGATGATGCACAAAAAAGAATACCGAAAGCAGTGGCAGCGAAGAATCGCCTGAATGCGCTAAATTCGGATGTAATCGTAAAATCACATGTGGCGGATGTTTCGGTTGATGAATTGGCGAAGCTTGTTGAAGGCGTGGATTTGATATTGGATGCCACTGATAATTTCGATACAAGGATGCTTATTAACGATACTGCACAAAAATATAAAATCCCCTGGATTTACGGTGCCTGTGTAGGGAGTTATGGGATAAGTTACACGGTGATCCCAGAGAAGACACCATGTTTGAATTGTTTGCTGGAAACGGTCCCGATTGGAGGACTGACTTGTGATACGGCGGGAATCATCAGTCCTGCCGTTCAAACGGTCGTTGCCCATCAAATGGCGGAAGCTTTAAAAATCCTTGTCGAAGATCACGAATCGCTGAGAAACAAAATCGTTTCATTTGATCTTTGGAAAAATGAACATTCATCGATAAATGTAGCGAAATTAAAAAAGGATACTTGTTTGTCATGTGGGTCAAATCGAACGTATCCCCACCTCTCTTATTCAAATCGAACAAAGACCGCCGTTTTATGCGGTAGGGATTCCGTCCAAATCCGGCCGGCAATGAGGGTTGAAAGAGACTTAGCGGAACTCGAAAATAATCTTATCGCACAAGGTGGTAAGATCGACAGGAATCCTTATTTACTTTCATTTACCATTGGAGCCCATCGGTTGGTCGTTTTTAAAGACGGGCGGGCGTTGATTCATGGAACAAAAGATATTGCAGAAGCAAAAACGTTATATCATCGTTATTTTGGCTGAACGCACCGAATTCACGTTTATACCCGTGAAAGAGTGCCAAAAAAAGATGCCCTTATAATAGGAAGGTATCGAACATTTTCCCAATGTGGCTTATTTGCTTCAGAAATATAAAACGAAAGCGGTGTCTGCCTTTTTGGGGCGGCACCGCTTTGTTATGGAACGATTATTTAAGCAGCTTACATATCATGACTGCTATTATGCTTCTGACGGGAGTGCTGCCTGTTTTTCACCTTATGAGAACCGCTTAACGGTGCTGGTTGACCTGGGTTATTTCCTTTAGGAGCATTTTTTCGCATATCTTTACCATCGTTTTTGTTCATGTTCGATCCCTCCTATCTCTTAAGATAATCAGTCCGTGAAATTTTATTCACATACATATATTTGCAAACCTCGTACATGCTATGGATGGACACCATATTTAAGGAGCTGAATCCAAATGCAGGATAAACAAGATAAGCGAAGGTCTTTTCAGGAAGCCCAGCAAAGTTATCAACAAGTATTTGATGTATACTCATCCATTGAGAAAAACGCACCGAATTACGGAACGGAATTGAAACATGTGAAGCAGGAAGTGAACGAGGCCTATCAACAAATACAATCTGCTTTAGTCACCGCTTCCGAACACCAGAAAGAACAATTGAAAAAATTCGAACAGGATATCCAGGCAATCGTCAATGAGGTCAATTCTGAGGACTATTGAGTGACAGGTTATTTCGTCATGAGACCATGCGCATTAGTCTTGGGTTTTGCGCGTTTTACTTGTGCGTTAATTGATTTTAGAAAGGAATAGGCTTTTTGAAAAATGCAGGACATCTGCCATTTCAAAAAGCCTATCCTATTTAAAGTCTAAAAATGAGGGGAATCATTGGTTTTTCTTTCTTTTTTTATTGTTTTGCCTTTGCATTTCCGATAATGGCGGTTCATTTCCCAGTTCATCATTGTATCCAGCCCCATTACCTTGCGCTTTTGCTGCATTCATACCTGGTATAACATGATTTGCCTTTTGTTTTGTCATTTCGACACCTCCACCCATAGAATGTGATAATGTCGAATGATTATGTATGAAGTGTCAATATGTTTTGATGGAATAATTTATCAGGCCGCAAATAGGGGGATTTTCAAGAAAATGCATATCAGCAAGTCTTCTTAAATGCACTTTAATATGTGGGGGATTTTTTTCTATAAGAGAAACTTATCAAAAACAATAACTTTCTTGTTATTTACTTATACTCATTTCTATATTAGTATTAAGTTGAAGGAAGAGTTAGGGTGGGAGAAGAGAGAGAAAATTCGACAAACTAACTTTTTTACTTATATTTATAGTAAACATGGTTTCAGTGAACCAGGTTTTACTTTCATGTGCAGAATACGTTCTGACAGTTTAATAGGGGGTAATATTCATGACGAAAAATGACGTATACCAAGCGCGTAAGTCCTTTGAAATTGATGGGCAACGCTACAACTACTACAGCCTAGACGCTATTGAAAAAGCAGGGGATGGCCAAGTATCACGCCTCCCATATTCCATTAAAGTATTACTTGAAGCGGTCCTTCGCCAAGTAGACGGAAGAGTAATCACAAAAGAACACGTTGCGAACCTTGCTAAATGGGGAACAAGCGAGCAACAAGATATAGATGTTCCGTTCAAGCCTTCACGTGTAATCCTACAAGATTTCACTGGTGTTCCAGTTGTTGTTGATTTAGCTTCTTTACGTAATGCTTTCGCGGCACTTGGTGGAGATCCTGACAAAATCAACCCGGAAATCCCGGTTGACCTTGTAATTGACCACTCTGTACAAGTTGATAAAGCAGGTACAATGGATTCCCTAGATGCCAATATGGATCTTGAATTCGAACGTAATGCAGAGCGTTACCAGTTCCTAAGCTGGGCTCAAAAATCATTCAACAACTATCGTGCAGTTCCACCGGCAACTGGTATCGTTCACCAAGTTAACCTAGAGTACCTTGCGAACGTGGTTCATGCTGTTGAAACTCCAAACGGAGACTTCGAAGTATTCCCTGATTCTGTTTTCGGTACAGATTCACATACTACAATGATCAACGGTATTGGTGTTCTTGGTTGGGGTGTCGGCGGTATCGAAGCAGAAGCGGGCATGCTTGGACAGCCATCTTACTTCCCAGTTCCAAAAGTCGTTGGTGTTAAACTGACTGGCCAACTTCCTAAAGGTACAACAGCTACTGACCTTGCATTGAAAGTAACACAAGTTCTTCGTGCACACGGCGTAGTTGGTAAATTCGTTGAGTTCTACGGCCCAGGAGTAGGATACCTTCCACTTGCTGACCGTGCAACAATCGCTAACATGGCTCCTGAATACGGTGCTACAGTTGGTTTCTTCCCTGTTGATGCAGAAGCGATCGATTACATGCGCTTAACAGGCCGTGATGAAAAACAAATTAAAGTGGTTGAATCATACTGCAAAGAAAATGGTTTGTTCTACTCTCCTGAAAACGAAGATCCAGCATACAATGATGTTGTGGAAATCGACCTTTCAGCAATTGAACCAAACCTTTCAGGCCCTAAACGCCCGCAAGATTTGATTCCACTTTCTCAAATGAAAAAATCTTTCCATGACGCGATCAATGCACCTATGGGCAACCAAGGTTTTGGCATGGACAATTCTGAATTGGATAAAGAAGTAACTGTTAAATTTGCCGATGGCAAAGAAACGGTAATGAAAACAGGTGCGATTGCAATTGCTGCAATCACGAGCTGTACAAACACTTCTAACCCGTACGTAATGCTTGGAGCGGGTCTTATTGCTAAAAAAGCAGTTGAGAAAGGCTTGACTGTTCCGGATTATGTAAAAACATCATTGGCACCAGGTTCTAAAGTTGTTACTGGTTACCTTCGTGATGCAGGTCTTCAACCATACCTTGATCAATTAGGATTCAACGTAGTTGGTTACGGCTGTACAACATGTATCGGTAACTCAGGTCCATTGGCTGACGAAATCGAAGCAGCTGTTGCTGAAGCTGATCTACTAGTAACTTCAGTGCTTTCTGGTAACCGTAACTTTGAAGGTCGTATTCACCCACTAGTGAAAGCAAACTATCTTGCTTCACCTACTTTGGTTGTAGCTTATGCTCTTGCTGGAACTGTGGACTTCGATCTTAACAATGATTCTCTTGGTAAAGACAAAGATGGTAACGATGTATATCTTGCTGATATCTGGCCATCACAAGAAGAAGTTAACGCTGCTGTTAAAGCGACAGTTACACCGGAATTATTCCGTAAAGAATACGAAACAGTATTCAACGATAACAAACGTTGGAATGAAATCCAAACAAGCAACGAAGCGATTTATGCTTTCGATTCTAAATCGACTTACATTCAAAATCCTCCATTCTTTGAAGGATTATCACCAGAACCGGGTTCAGTTAACCCACTTTCCGGCTTGCGTGTAGTTGGTAAATTCGGCGACTCAGTAACAACTGACCATATTTCCCCTGCAGGTGCAATCGGTAAAGATACACCAGCTGGTATCTATCTTCGCGAAAACGGTGTGAAACCGCGTGACTTTAACTCTTACGGTTCTCGTCGTGGTAACCATGAAGCGATGATGCGCGGAACATTCGCAAACATCCGTATCCGTAACCAAGTTGCTCCAGGTACAGAAGGTGGTTACACTACTTACTGGCCAACAGGCGATGTAATGGCTATCTATGATGCTTGTATGAAATACAAAGCTGATGGAACAGGTCTTGCAGTAATCGCTGGTAAAGACTATGGTATGGGAAGCTCTCGTGACTGGGCTGCGAAAGGTACTAACCTTCTTGGCATCAAAACAGTCATCGCTGAAAGCTTTGAACGTATTCACCGTTCTAACCTTGCATTAATGGGTGTTCTTCCACTTCAATTCAAAGAAGGCGAAAACGCTGAAACGCTTGGATTGACTGGTAAAGAAGCGATCGCAGTTAAAATCGACGAAACGGTTAAACCGCGTGATATCGTAAAAGTTACAGCTACTGATGAAGCTGGAAACGTAAAAGAATTTGATGTACTTGTTCGTTTCGATTCCGAAATCGAAATCGACTACTACCGTCACGGTGGTATCCTTCAAATGGTATTACGTAATAAATTAAAAGGCTAATTTCAGCTTTTAGGAAGCGGTAAACCTATTATAGGTTTACCGCTTTTTTTGTGTCAGGTTTATGAAACAATGAGATATCATGATATGATTTATAGGAATTGCACTTTTCCGCATACCCTTTTATTGTTAAGATGGAATAGGGAAGTTGTTCTAATTCTGGAAATGGACTAATATTTTTATTGTAATGGGACTAGGAGGACGAGTATGCTTAAAAAAATTATTGCTTCGGTGGCCTTACTATCACTTATTACTGTAGCGATCGTGCAGGCGATGGATAATGAATCAAAGGGAAATGACGAAAAAGATGCTTTGGGCGGATTGAAAATTGGAGCTAAAGCACCGAATTTCTCCCTGAAAACTTTGGATGGTAAACAAGTTGAATTATCGGATTATGAGGGAAAAAAGGTAATGCTCAATTTTTGGGCAACGTGGTGCCCGCCTTGCAAGAAGGAAATGCCGGATATGGAGAAATACACACAACAAGCGGGTGATGATGTCGTCGTACTTGCAGTCAATATTGACCCTGAAAATGATGTACAAGCATTTGTGGAGGATAATGGAATTACTTTTACCATACCGCTGGATAGTCAAAGTGCAAAAAATCCAGTGAATGAGCGCTACAAAATCCTTAGCATACCGACAACTTACTTCATCGACAAAAAAGGCATTATCAGGAATAAGGTAATTTCGGCCATGACCTTAAAAGATATGGAACGAAATATAAATAGTATGCAGTAGGGGAACTTTATGAAGTTCCAATAGTATTGAAGGAATTAGCGAAACTCGGTGCCCAAACCCGGCTAGATGCATGGGGCTAGGAGGCTTGGCGGCAGTCGGACGGAAAATTACAAACTGAAACGGAACCTTTATAGGTTCCGTTTCAGTTTGTAGACAAGAGGGGGGCGGAATTAAAAAATTCCGAACCCTTTTGTCAATGGCAGCCTCCATTTTACGTGGCACCAGTTGGTATAAAGTAATCATTTCCAGTTCGATCTCTCTGAATAGAATCATGTTTAGAAAGTATCCTCATCACCTCAAGTTTTATTAATTCTATTTTAAGGCAGTGAAGACTTTAGGCAAAAGGGTTCTATCTAAAAGTTAAAACAAAGTTGATTGGAACGGAAGGTACGAGACTCCTGCGGGAAAAGCGCGTCTAGGGGAGACCCCGCAGGCGAAAGCCGAGGAGGCTCCCCGACCGCCCGCGGAAAGCGAGTGCCTGGAGTGGAAATTAACGTCCAAATTGTACAAGCCATAAAAATAGACAAACTCGATTTTCATCGAGTTTGTCTACAGTCTGGACGGAACCTTATGAGGTTCCGTTTTTATGTATGTTAACAAAGTTGTCAAACTTTTATGGAAAAATCAAAAAAATTAAAAAATTATGGTTAAAGTTTATGAAAAAAGGGTTAAAGTAAGAGTGGAGATATGGAATTTTTATCAGGTTAAAAATCTGATAATTATGACAATTAAAGGGATGGAAACCATATAGTCATAATTTTACGTTAATTTGGCAATGCTGAATTGTATAATAAAAAAGTAGGTGAAAAGCATGAAGAAAAGAAAAAGGACATTTGAAGAATTAATTAAAGAAAATAAAAGGGAATTATTGATGGACGTTAAACAAATGGAAAGACTTGAAGAACGTCTTGAAAAAAAACATATGCAAAAGGCTGAATAGTCTTTGCTTAAAAAGAGTCAGTGCCATGAGGTCCCTTCAAGGTGCTGGCTCTTTTTTCATAACTATTTCAAAAACTGGCATTCATGAATTTCCTCTTTTTTATCCATGATAAGAGAAGGAGGCGATAGAATGGGTAATCCAAAAAAAGATTCCAAACACTTTAGACCGAGCCATCAAGGAACACAGCCAATAGCAGCGGGCGGGAACAACGGTAAGAAAATGCAGGACAAATCAGGCAAACATGCTCAGGTCATTCAAACTAAAGGCGAGTAATCAAGGGACAAGCTTATAAAGTAATCGTAATAATATTATGTAAATAAATAACATGAGGTGAAAATAATGGGCGCAAATAAGCACAATCCGGATAATCGTTTGGATAATGTTGAAAAAATTCAAGATGCAATAGAAAATACGGAAGAAAACATAATCGCTGCAAATGAAACGTTATCATTTTCTTCAGGGGAAGAAAAGCAGGCAATTCAGGATAAAAATGAACGAAGAAGAAAGAGCATTGATGGAATGAAGGAAGAAATGCAAGATGAGCAGGAAGCACGGGAAAACGGTTATAGTAACGATAATATGTAAACAACTAGGTAAAGGGGAGAAAGGGATGAGAAATCTTTCTCCCCTTTCATTTTAGGTTCAATGAAGGGAAACAGTCTATAAAGACAGCTTAAATGAAATTTGCACAATTGTTATGGTAAAATGTTTATTGCAAGAGAAATGAAAGTGGGGAAACAAAATGTTCATAGCTGAAAACGAAATTGAAGTGCGGTATGCAGAGACAGATCAAATGGGTGTTGTTTACCATGCGAATTATTTAATATGGATGGAACTAGGCAGGACAAAATTGATAAATGATTTAGGGTTTTATTATGCTGATATGGAAGCGGATGGCATCCTCTCACCTGTTATGGATATTCAAGCTTCGTATAAAACCCCTGTTAGATATGGTGATAAGGTGAAAATTAAAACCTGGATTGAAAAATATGACGGTTTACGCGTCGTTTATGGGTATGAGATCGTTAATGGGAAAAATGAAGTGGCGGCTACAGGTCATTCTTCCCACGTTTGCGTTAAAAAGGAGAGCTTCCGCCCAATATCCATTAAACGCATGTATCCTGAATGGCATGAGGCCTATGAGAAAAATAAAAAGCAGGATGAATTGGTTTAATTACAATTATTGAGGTGATCAAAAATGGCTTTTGGGATTAAACGGGTAGATATCGTAGCCTGGAAGCAGAAAATCGATCAAGGCCAAATAGCTTTTTTAACTCATTATTGGCTGGATGACCGATTTCCCGGTTGCAAGACGGTAACAAAAGTCGGGTGCAAGGATTTAAGGCGTTTAGCGGAGTGGGGTAAGCAATACGGGCTAAAAAAAGAGTGGATTCATCACAGGAAGGATGGCTATTCTCATTTTGATCTTTTAGGAGATAAACAAGCGGAAATTCTTAGGGCGGAAGATATTGAAGAGCGCCTGCTCGATTGAACAAGAAAAAACAGCAGTTTACACCGCTGCTTTATTGTCAAGCACTCTTTTCATATTGAAATTCTGGTTCAGTCAGTTTTTCATTAAAAGTAATAAGTAAATCGTGGCCATCAAAGTACCATAAATCTTTTTCTTCTACATAAAAATTAATCTCGTTCATAGTCGTTGCGGCCGCTGCATTTTCCGGTTCTTCTTGCATGATACCTAATGAAAAGCCGCTTTGGACGGTACTATGCCCGCCATATCTTACATAAAAGCGCAAATGAGAGCCTTCTTGAAGCCCCAGTTCATCAATATACCACTTAGCTGCTTGATCGGAAATGGTCAGTTTCATACTCATTCTCCTTCCTAGAGGTTCGTTATTTAAGTATAAAGTAATTATGCGGTAGATGCGAATAATGTGCGTTTAAGAAAGGAAATAACAATGGATATTATATACAATATTTGTTTCATAACTCGAAAAAGATCCAACGAAGTCGAAGTGTTGATGCTATTTCGCCAAAAGGATCCCAATCGGCATAAATGGAATGGCATAGGCGGGAAAATAGAAAAAGGTGAAACCATCGATGAATCGATGGAACGCGAAATTCTTGAAGAAACTGGATTGAAAGTAAGGGGGATGAGCTTTCGAGGAATCGTGACATGGAATGAAACAGGTGGAATGTATGTTTACAGAGCTGAAGATGAAGGGGGAGGGCTATCTGCCTGTGATGAAGGGGAACTTGCCTGGAAGCCATTTCAATGGGTTATGGAGGCAAGTGAAGTTGTGTCCAACATAAAGTATTACCTGAAAGATATATTACAGGATGAACCACCACAAGAATTTGCATGTACCTATGAAAATGAACAATTAATATCAGTCAAAAAGAAGCCTCTGCATGATATGGCAAAAGAATTGACTTTCAATTGAAAACCGCCCATTTGCGGTTTTTTTTGCCTTTTTGATTCCTGAGCCAAAGCGGCGGGGGAGTATTCGGAATATTGATATATTTATGAGTTAAGCAAGACTCTGAAATTATATATTGTTAGGATAAAATGAAATCCATCTAATTAATTTCCTCATAAAGTCGGGGCTTTTAAAAGGAAATCCGGAAATGGTATTGCCCGTAAGATCGTTTCGTACCCATATGAGCACACACAAAAATAGCTGCAGATTCCTGCAGCTATTTTGTATTGCCTTTTTCTTTTGCTTCAGCCTCGGCAAGCTTTTTCAGCAAGACTGGTGTAGGCATATGCATGATTTGCTCTAAAGGCAGATTTAGTGACTTGGATAACTTTAATGCAGTTTCCGGTGATATTTGCAATGGTTTCATGGCACTTTCTCCTATCGATATGTAATAACTAGTTCCAGTGTAGCCCCTGTTCAACAATTATTCAATCCTTACTTGAATCTTTCGCCACTAAACGAATTCCAAACGATTTATTCGTTTGGAAGTTAATGTAGAAATGACTCAGGCCCTTTTACCTTGACAAAAGAATCGTGTGGAGTCCAGAATGAAATATAAATAGACTGAAAGAATCACTTTTTTTGAGGGTAACCTAACTTAATTTCAATTAATAGGTATAAAGAATCACATTTTATTGTTAGGTATAATGGATTAGCTTTGTTGTGATTTTCAAAATCCTGGGAGTGTGATATGGAGATTTTCATAAAAGTGAAGCACTGGTTTCAAAAAGCAAATGAAACAGATGGCATATTGGATGTAAGCAGTGAACAGGTAAAACTTCAGGTTAAAATCATCGATTTAACGGAATATGTTTTAAAGGTGATTAATATTTTAGAGAGGCAATCGAACTCCAGGTCGAAGGAGTTGTTGATGCCTTTTATCAAAATTCTGCAGGTTCCTGAATTGAAAGGGATTATAACGGTGCACAGCACAGTGGGAAGATTGAGAAAAACGTTAATTACTCATATGTTATCTTTATTCAATGGTGTGATTGACGATGATTTTGTTAAATTGCGGACAAAGTGGCGAAGACTCATTATTGTATTGGCTTACAGCCCCGGTGGTATTCACCAGGTTTTCAAAATGTAAAGAATCACTTGCAAAGAATCGTCTTTGAACAAACCAAGAATGAAGATGAGCAGCGGGCTTTAATATCAGCGATAGGATAGATACTCAATCTCGAACAGCAATTAGTGAAAAGGTTTCGAGGCATGCCTTACAAATGAATTGTAGAATGGAAAATAGGCCCTTGCATACGGGCCTATCTTCACATGGTAATGCACATGTTCTTATAACCATTTTACTTTAGGTTCAGTTTTATCGATAATCCGCTTGATGTTTGCGCGATGCCGGTAAAAAATGAAGATCGTTATTAAACTGATTACAATAATGAGCGGCAAATCTTTAATATGAAAAACTAAACTGTAGATGAGAGCAAGTAGACAAGCAATCATGGATGAAAGCGAGACATATTTGGATATGTATAAGGATATAAAGAAAATGATGACGGCAAAGACAAAAAACCATGGTTCATAAGCAAGAATGACACCAGCAGAAGTTGCCACGGCTTTTCCGCCCCGAAAGTTTGCAAAAATGGGAAACATATGACCGACTACCGCAATAACTCCGGCTAGCAATAAATGCATTTCCACGCCTAGCATATACGGCAGGTAAGTTGCTAGGGTACCCTTAAGTATATCCATGATAGTAACGGTTAGTCCTGCCTTGACACCAAGTGTCCTGAAGGTATTTGTCCCGCCTAGATTTTTACTGCCATGCTCCCGGATGTCGATTTTGTAAAATGTTTTACCGATTATTAAACCGGACGGAATCGAACCGATCAGGTAGGCAGCCAGTATAGTGATAAATGTAAGCATTCTATTACCCTTTCTTTAAGAAAAATCTTCTTTTTTTATCACGTTTAAGGAAGATTGTTCCCTTTTTCAAAAATAAACGTGTAGAAATAGCTAAAAACAGCCCTGAAATACCTGTTAAGCTTCTCTTATTGTAACATTTTCGTGACAAAATGGTACGGCTGTCCAAAAAAAATCCACTAAAAAAATGAATTTTCCTTGATGGACCTACATCTTTTGATATACGTTAAGTTCATGAACGGTAAAAGGTTTAGACTTCCTTATTTTCGTAAATATATAATGAACGATGCCTCCTTGTATAAATTGTTACAATACGTGGTAGTCTGTATGAACATAAGAAAGTTAAGTGAGTCATGCCTTTTCTAAACTTATTCTTTCTTGTATAATGATTTTTCTTAATAATGGTAATAAACAGCTTTTCTCTGTAAAATACCTTTGTTAGGAATACTCTTTAATCAAATATTACATTTTATTATAAAAGGGGATTGAAAAGAATGATAGAAAATCCAAGCAGGGAAGAAATGGGAAAGATGTTGAAAAAATCGAAGCGCATCGCTGTCGTCGGTTTATCTGATAACCCTGAGCGCACTTCTTATATGGTATCGAAGGCCATGCAGGATAGCGGATACGAAATCATCCCGGTAAACCCTGCTGTAGCTGAAGTGCTGGGTGTAAAGGCAGTAAAAGCCCTGAAAGATATTGAAGGGCACGTCGATATCGTCAATGTTTTCCGCCGTTCAGAGTTCCTTCCGGAGATAGCCAAGGAATTTGCAGAAATCGATGCAGATATCTTTTGGGCGCAGCTAGGAGTGGAAAATGAAGAAGCCTATAATTTCTTGAAAGAAAAAGGACATACTGTCATCATGAATCGATGTATAAAAGTCGAACACGCCCTTACTAAGTAAAATGAAGAGCGGAACTTCCGCTCTTTTTTTAAGGTATAGCTTTATTTCTGAAGAAAAACTGAAAGGCAGCCATAGCGGGCATTGAGCGGTCGGGCAAAATTAAGCCATTAAAGCTTAATTTGATTTAAATATAAAAGTATATTTGCCAAATGAAAATTTACCGCTACAATTAGAAAGGTAGCTATGATACGTTTTGTTCCACACAAATGTGCTAACGCTAATAAAAAGGACAAAAAAATAGAACACTTGTTCTTTGTTCATGAAAGTATTATACTTGTTATAATGATAATAACGTATTAATGGATTTGTTAAGCTAGTGAGTCATTTCATTGCAGTATGATTTGGCCCGGAAATTGTGTTTAGTAAGGAAAGGGGAATTTCTGTGGCAAAGAAAGTAAAAACAATCGAGTACAATGATGATGCAATTCAGGTACTGGAAGGACTCGAAGCGGTCAGAAAACGTCCCGGTATGTATATCGGCAGTACTGATGCACGCGGACTTCATCATTTAGTGTACGAGATTGTAGATAACTCCGTAGATGAGGCTTTAGCTGGATATGGAGACCAAATTAGTGTGAAAATACATAAAGATAACAGTGTAAGTGTATCCGATAAAGGGCGTGGAATGCCTATTGGCATGCATAAATTAGGTAAACCGACGCCTGAAGTCATTTTAACGATTCTTCATGCTGGAGGTAAATTTGGACAAGGCGGATATAAAACGAGTGGAGGCCTTCATGGAGTCGGTGCTTCGGTCGTTAACGCGTTGTCTGAATGGCTTGTCGTGACAATCAAGAGGGACGGGTTCATATACGAACAACGTTTTTTCAATGGCGGAAAGCCAGAAACCACACTGGAGAAAATCGGCAAAACAAATCAAGTCGGGACCAAAATCCACTTCAAGCCTGATCCTAAAATATTTTCGGTGACGACTTTTAATTATGAAATCCTTTGTGAGCGCCTTCGCGAATCAGCTTTTCTTTTAAAAGGCATGAAGATAGAATTGACGGATGAGCGTAATGACCATAATGAAATTTTTCACTATGAAAATGGCATTGAAGCGTTTGTTGATTATTTAAATGAAGAGAAAGAGACACTCCATAGTGTAGTCAGCTTAGAAGGGGAACAAAATGGGATCGAAGTCGAACTTGCCTTTCAATTCAACGATGGTTATTCAGAAAATATTCTAAGCTTCGTGAATAACGTTCGTACAAAAGACGGAGGCACCCATGAGATTGGTGCAAAAACGGCCATGACACGGGCATTCAATGATTATGCCAGAAAAATGGGGCTATTAAAGGAAAAAGATAAAAACCTCGAAGGTACCGATATACGTGAAGGCTTGTCTTCAATCATTTCAGTGCGCATCCCTGAAGAACTTCTTCAATTCGAAGGACAAACCAAAAGCAAACTTGGAACCAGCGAAGCCCGTTCTGCAGTCGATTCCATCGTATCAGAGCACCTAGCCTACTTTTTTGAAGAAGATCCGACCACAAGTACCCTATTGGTTAAAAAAGCGATTAAAGCGTTCCAGGCAAGGGAAGCGGCACGCAAAGCCCGTGAAGACGCAAGAAGCGGGAAGAAACGGAAAAAATCCGATGCCATCCTTTCCGGGAAATTAACACCGGCCCAATCGAAAAATCCCGAACGAAATGAATTGTATCTTGTAGAAGGTGACTCTGCTGGGGGATCCGCTAAACAAGGGCGGGATCGCCGTTTCCAAGCAGTTCTACCTTTGCGGGGTAAAGTTATCAATACGGAAAAGGCAAAACTGGCGGATATTTTTAAAAACGAGGAAATAAATACGATCATCCATGCCATCGGCGGAGGTGTCGGAGCGGAGTTCAATACGCCGGACACTAACTATGATAAAGTGATCATCATGACTGATGCCGATACGGATGGGGCCCATATCCAAGTGCTGCTGCTGACTTTCTTTTACCGATATATGAAGCCGTTAATAGAGTCAGGAAAGGTTTACATTGCCTTACCCCCTTTATATAAAGTGAGCAAAGGGACAGGGAAGAAAGAAGTCATTGAATATGCTTGGAGCGATGAGGAGCTCCAGGGAGCGATAGACAAGGTGGGGAAAGGCTATATGATTCAGCGCTATAAAGGGCTGGGTGAGATGAATGCCGATCAATTATGGGATACCACCATGAACCCGGAAACAAGGACATTGATACGTGTGAAGATCGATGATGGAGCACGTGCAGAAAGACGTGTGACAACTTTGATGGGAGATAAGGTTGAACCGCGTCGTAAGTGGATTGAAGCCAATGTCGCTTTTGGTCTCGAAGAGGAATCGAATATTTTAGATAATGAAAATATGTCGATTGAAGAGGAGGTCATTAACGATGGTATTTGAAGAAACGTTTCGGGATTTGCCGCTTGAAGAGGTAATTGGTGACCGCTTCGGCCGTTATAGTAAATATATTATCCAAGATCGGGCACTTCCTGATGCAAGGGACGGCTTAAAACCGGTGCAGCGCAGGATATTGTATGCGATGCATGTCGAAGGAAACACTCAGGAAAAAGGATTCAGGAAATCCGCAAAAACGGTCGGTAATGTAATCGGTAACTATCACCCTCACGGAGATTCATCCGTTTATGAGGCAATGGTTCGGATGAGCCAAGACTGGAAGCTGCGGAAGGTCATGGTCCAAATGCACGGAAACAATGGTAGCATTGATGGTGATCCGCCTGCTGCGATGCGGTATACGGAAGCGAGGCTTTCATCGATTGCCTCCGAGATGCTGCGGGATATTGAAAAAAGGACGGTCGATTTTGTACCGAACTTTGATGATACTTCTGAAGAGCCCATTGTTTTGCCTGCAATGTTCCCTAACCTGCTTGTAAACGGCTCTACAGGAATTTCAGCCGGCTATGCCACTGAAATCCCGCCACATCAACTAGGTGAAGTCATTGATGCTGCCATTATGCGAATCGATAAGCCGGAAGCGACAGTCGCTGATTTAATGACTGTCATTAAAGGGCCGGATTTTCCTACTGGCGGTATCATTCAAGGAATTGAGGGCATTCGTAAGGCCTATGAAACAGGTAAAGGGAAAATAATCATTCGCGGGTTGGCGGAAGTGGAAACGATTCGGGGTGGCAAACAGCAAATCGTCATCACTGAAATCCCATATGAAGTCAATAAAGCAAACCTTGTTAAGAAAATGGATGAATTCCGTCTAGACCGGAAAGTGGAAGGTATCGCCGAAGTTAGGGATGAGACCGACCGTACAGGACTGCGCATTGTCATCGAACTGAAAAAAGAAGCAGATGCAAATGGAGTCCTGCATTATTTATATAAAAATTCCGATCTCCAAATTGCCTACAATTTCAATATGGTTGCAATTTATAAAAAGCGGCCAACATTGATGAGCCTGCCTAAAATGCTCGATGCTTATATCGAACACCGTAAAGAGGTAATCGTGAACCGTTCACGTTATGAGCTGCAAAAGGCACATGACAGGGCACATATCGTCGATGGATTAGTGAAAGCTTTATCCATATTAGATGAAGTCATCGCTGTCATCCGGGCATCCAAAGACAAACGGAACGCTAAAGATAACCTCATAGCTAAATTTGCTTTTACAGAAGCGCAAGCTGAAGCCATTGTCTCCTTGCAGTTATATAGGCTGACAAATACGGATATTACAGCACTTGAAGCAGAGGCAGCGGAATTGAAGGACAAAATTGAAGAATTGACAAAGATTCTTGGAAGTGAAAAGGTTCTTCTTCAAGTAATTAAAAAAGAACTTCGATTCATTAAAAAGGGCTTTGATGACGGACGGCGTTCCAAAATCGAAAAAGAAATTGAAGAAATCAAAATAAATCTTGAAGTCTTGATTGCGAGTGAAGACGTAATGGTTACCGTGACGAAAGAAGGCTATGTCAAACGGACATCGTTACGATCTTATGCAGCGTCAGGAGGGCTTGATTTTGGCATGAAGGATTCCGATCGCCTGCTCCAGAGGCTGGAGATGAATACAACAGATGTCCTGTTGCTGTTCACGTCCAAAGGGAACTACCTCTATTGTCCAGTTCATCAGCTTCCTGATATTCGCTGGAAGGAAACCGGTCAGCATATCGCTAACATCATTCCAATCGACAGGGAAGAGCAAATCATAAAAGCGATTCCAATCAAAGATTTTACCATGCCGGAATTCTTAGTTTTCATCACGAAAAATGGTATGGTGAAAAAGACAGAATTAGCTTCCTATAAAGCTCAGCGTCATTCAAAACCGCTGGTTGGTGTCAATTTAAAAGGTGACGATGAACTGGTCGATGTCCATCATACGAATGGACAGGCTGACCTTTTCCTAGTCACTCATAATGGCTATGGTTTATGGTTTGATGAAGAAGAAGTAAGTGTTGTCGGTGTCCGGGCAGCAGGAGTCAAAGGGATTAACTTGAAAGAAAATGACTATGTCATTGGCGGAAAGGTTTTGGCCAAGGATAGTAAAGAATCGATCTTTATCGTTACACAGCGCGGGGCCATTAAGAAAATGAAATTAACCGAGTTTGAAAAAACGAGCCGGGCAAAACGCGGAGTCGTGGTCTTGAGGGAATTGAAATCGAATCCTCATAGGGTCATTGGTTTCGATACCATTAACAAAACCGACAGTCTATTCATTCTTTCCGAAAAGGGAACCATTGAAACGATTCATGCCGCTTCATTAAAAAATCATGATCGATATACGAATGGATCATTTGTTTTTGATGAAACGGTTAGTGGAAAAGCGAAAGAATTATGGAAAATATCATTGGAAGATGACACCGCCATAGAGCAGTGAATCATTTTTTGAACGGGATGCTGACCTTGATCAGCATCCCGTTTTATTTTCCTGAAAATGATCAGTATATCCACAGGCCAGCACTATAGTTGGGTCTTTATACGAAAGCAATGTCTTAATTCAAAAATGACTTATTGAGTCAAATTTAAATCCTAGAATTATGAACCTGGAATTATTAAAAACGCAGCAAATAATTCAATTTTGAATTTTAGCATTAACTGAATCAACGTATCAAAACGATTTATTTTTGGCACACTCCTTGCATGTTGTTAGTATGACTTCTTTATTTTTGAATGAAGAAAGGGGAGGACAAATGGATAGACCTTGGATAAAGCATATCCCGTCCGGAAATCCAATAGAGATTGAAATTCCTGAAATTTCATTGACAGAACTATTTTTTCAATCAGTCGAACAGTATTCGGATAATACAGCGGTAACGTTCATGGAGAAAAGGTATACATATTCAGAGTTGGGGAAGTTAGTGAAAAAATGTGCCCGCTTGCTTGCTGATGAAGGGATTGGAAAGGGAGATCGTGTGGCTATCATGCTTCCTAATTGTCCCCAATATCCAATTGGTTTTTTTGGAACTCTTTTGAATGGAGCCATTGTTGTCCAAATCAATCCAATGTATAAGGCGAACGAATTAATGCATGTCCTGAAAGATTCAGGTGCAAGGCACATCATTGTACTCGACGATTTATTGCCCATAGTTGAAGCTGCCATAGCTGAAACCGATGTTGAAAAGGTGTTGAGCGTGTCGCTGGAAAAGGGCAAATGTGAAATGACAAAAAAACTGCTATCTGTTACAGAGGCGGATTTCACTGTGGAGATTGAACCTGCTAGAGATGTCGCCGTCCTCCAATATACTGGAGGAACGACAGGGCGTTCTAAAGGCGCGATGCTAACCCATCGTAATATCGTAGCCAATACGCTGCAAAGTGCAGCCACTTCAAGAATCACTACTCAAAAGGGGAAGGAAAGGGTACTGGGCGTTTCCCCATTATTTCATGTTTACGGCATGACTTCAGGGATGAACCTGACGTTTTATAATGGCGGGGAATTAATTCTTGTATCCCGATTTCAGGTAACGGAGATCGTCGATATTATCACTAATCTTAAACCGACTATTTTTCCAGGGGTACCGACGATGTATATTGCTTTATTACAATATTACCAGTCCCATCCATTTGATTTGCATACATTGACATCTTGCGTTTCGGGTTCGTCACCATTGCCATTGCATGTATTGTCAAGGTTTAACGAACTTAGTGGAACAAAGATTGCTGAGGGCTATGGACTGTCCGAGGCGTCACCAGTCACGCACCGGAATCCAGTCAGCGGCCTGCAAAAACCAGGAAGTATCGGGATTCCGATACAAAATACAGATGCCGCCATAATTGACAGCATTACAGGAGAGCCAGCCCTCTTGGTTGATACACCAGGTGAATTGGTCATAAAGGGTCCACAGGTAATGAAAGGTTATTGGGGCATGCCTGAAGAGACGAAGAAGACGATTCAAAACGGATGGCTGCATACCGGTGATATGGCCAAGATGGATGAAGATGGCTTCTTTTACATTGTGGGACGGAAGAAAGAGATGATCATCGCAGGTGGATTCAATATTTATCCAATAGAAATTGAAGATATACTATACAGCCACCCTAAGGTTCTGGAAGCTGCCGTCTTTGGCGTTCCCGATCAATATCGCGGTGAAACGGTACATGCAGCGGTAGTTCTAAAACCAAGTGAAAGAATAACTGAAAACGAATTGAAGGATTATTGCCGAAAGCAGCTCGCTGCCTTCAAGGTCCCAAAAGCAATCACATTTGAAAGTGAACTTCCGAAGACGGCGGTCGGTAAAATTTTAAAACGCAAGCTTCAAGAAAAGCATATCGCTCATTCGAACTAAATATGTAAGCGTTAACAACCAATTCGCAGATAAAGGGGAATGCAAATGGACTTTCGCTTAGATGAAGACATCCTGCTACTTAAAGAAAATATACGCCAGTTTATTGAAGAACAAATCGATCCATTTTCCATGCAGATAGAGGATGAAGATCATATCCCGGAATCCATCATAAATTTATCGAAGGAAATCGGGCTATTCGGACTTAGTATCCCGGAAAGGTATGGCGGACTCGGAATCGGGATGGTGGGAAAATGTGCTTTATATGAGGAAATCGGCAAAACACATAATGGATATACCACTCTGATTGGGGCCCACACCGGTATAGGGACGGTAGGGATAGTAGAAATGGGCAATGAAATGCAAAAGGAAAAATATCTACCAGATATGGCAAGCGGTAATAGAATTGGCGCTTTTGCTTTAACTGAGCCTGCAGCGGGGTCCCATGCTACGAATCTCAAAATGACGGCGGTCAAAAATGGCGATAAATATATTTTAAATGGTACCAAGCATTATATAACGAATGCAGATGTAGCAGATATTTTTACAGTTATGGCCGTTACGGACAAAGATAAAGGGGCGAAAGGGATCACCTCATTCATAGTAGAAAAGGATTTTCCGGGTTTTAGAGTTGGTAGCCTGGAAAGGAAGATGGGTCTTCGAGGCTCACATTCGGCCGAATTATTTTTTGAAGATTGCGAGGTTCCTGCTGGAAATGTACTGGGGGACGTCGGCCAAGGGTATGTAAATGCCTTGAAAATCCTTGCAAATGGCCGGGCAGGCCTTGCTGCCCGTAATTTGGGGTCCTGTCAATACCTGCTCGATCTTTCTACCAAATATGCCACAGAACGTGAACAATTCAATGTCCCGATCATTGATCATCAAGCCGTATCCCATATGATTGCCGAGATGGCAATGGAAATAGAAGCACTTCGCTCATTCACATACAGGGTCGCATGGATGGTCGATCAGAAAGAAAAAATCATTAAAGAAGCGGCCATGCTTAAGTTGTATGGTTCGGAAGTATATAATCGTGTCGCTGATAAGGCCGTACAGATTCATGGCGGGATGGGATACATGAAGGATTATCCAGTTGAACGTTTCTATCGGGATGCCCGAATCACCAGAATATATGAAGGTACGTCCGAAATCCAAAAAAATATCATTACCGGACAATTGAAGAGAAAATATCAAAACTAGTCTAATTGGAAAGCGGAGGGGTTAATATGGATTTACGTCTATCAGATGAACAAAAAATGGTACAAAAAACAATACGCAAGTTCGTGGAAAATGAATTGATTCCATTGGAAAATGAAGTGCTTCGCAATGAAATGGCAGGGAAACCTAGTTTACCAGAGGGGACATTGAAAGATTTACAGGAAAAAGCAAAAAAAGCGGGGTTTTGGGGCATCAATACCCCGGAGGAATATGGCGGGGCAGACCTAGGTCAGCTCATGATGGCAATTGTCTTGATGGAAGTGTCAAAAACGTTTGTACCATTCAGCTTTGGAGGTTCGGCTGATAACATCCTTTATTATGCAAATGAAGAACAGAAACAGAAATATCTGATCCCTACTATTAATGGTGAGAAAAAGTCCTGTTTTGCCATGACGGAGCCGGGGGCTGGGTCCGATACGCGAAATATTAAAATGACGGCAGTAAAAGAAGGAAATGAATGGGTGCTTAACGGAGAAAAAACATTCATCACTGGAGGAAATGATGCCGATTTCGTCATGGTCATTGCCGTAACTGACAAAGAACGTCATCAAGCAACCGGGACGGAAGGGGTAACCTGTTTCATTGTAGACCGTGATATGGGCTGGAGATCAGAATATATCAATACGATGGGAGAATGGGGACCGGCCGGTTTAGTTTTTGATAATGTCAGGGTACCCGAAGAAAACATCTTGGGGGAAGTACATGGCGGTTATAAACTAGGCTTGGAATGGATTGGGTTTGCAAGATGGATCGTGGGCGCACGTGCTGTCGGTTCTGCGGAAAGATTGCTGCAAATGGCTATAGAATACGCTAAAGAACGAGTAACTTTCGGTAAACCGATCGCTGAGCGCCAGGCCATTCAATGGCAGATAGCTGATTCCGCTGTAGAGATTGAAGCCGCAAGATGGCTTGTATTGAATGCGGCTTTTACACTTGATAATGGAGAAGACAACCGCCATTTAGCTTCAATGGCTAAACTCTATGGAGCCAATATGGGGAATCGGGTCGTTGATCGTGTATTGCAGATTCACGGTGGCATGGGCTATACGAAGGAGCTTCCCATCGAACGCTGGTACCGCGAAGCCAGGCTTTGGAGGATTTATGATGGTACGGATGAAATACAGCGTATGATCATTTCCCGAAATTTGATTAAGGGACATGTTAAAGTAGGGCAATTTTTATAATAGATTAGGAGGAGACGATTATGACAGGGAGATTTTCAGGGAAAACAGCTTTAGTTACAGGTGGAAGCAGGGGGATTGGCCGGGCGATCGTCGAACTGTTTGCCAGTGAAGGCGCAAACGTAGCGATTATCGATATCAACGAAGAGGTTTTGACAGCAACAGGAAATGAACTAAGGGATAAGGGTTATACCATTTTTACCAAAGTGGCCAACGTGGTCAATCCAGAAGAGGTGGAAGTATCGATAAAAGAAATAGCCGACACATTCGGATCCCTTGATATTCTCGTGAATAATGCTGGGGTCATCCGGGATAATTTACTTTTTAAAATGACCGATTCTGATTGGCAGACGGTAATGGATGTGCATTTAAAAGGTACTTTCAATGCAGTACGTGCCGCCCAGAAGCATATGGTTGCAAATAAGTACGGAAGAATCATCAATATATCATCCACTTCGGCCCTTGGGAACCGCGGGCAGGCTAATTATTCAGCCGCAAAAGCTGGGCTTCAGGGGTTAACAAAAACACTGGCGATTGAACTTGGCAAATATGGGATAACGGCTAATTCGGTTGCACCAGGCTTTATCGAAACCGAAATGACGAAAGAAACAGCTAGGCGGGTGGGAGTGAGTTTTGAACAATTCATCCAGGATAGGGCAAACAGTATTCCAGTTGCCAGAAGCGGTTTGCCAAGTGATATTGCTCATGCTGTTGCATTCTTTGCCGATGAGGCATCCTCATTCATTAGCGGGCAGGTTTTATATGTTGCGGGCGGTCCGAAAAATTAAGGGAAAAGGCGGGATGTTATGTTCAACGAAAGTATTGGAAAACGATCCAACCCCGTTAAAAATATAGTTGAACGGGGAGCCGTTAAAAAATTCGCATTATCGATTGGTGATCCCCACCCGATTTTCATTGATGAAGAAACAGGCAGGCAATCAAGGTACGGTACGAATATCGCTCCACCAACTTTCCCAAGGGTCTTTGATTTTGGGACGATTGAAAGCTTAAATCTCCCGAATAAAGGCTTGATTCACGGTGAGCAGGTTTATCGCTATAACAGGCCGCTTAAGGTAGGGGAAGAAATCACCTGTTATACGGAAGTGAAAGACTATTATGAGAAAAAAGGGAAACAAGGGGAAATGGGATTTCTAGCCTTTAAAAATTATGGGACGGATGTAAATGGGGAAATTGTCTTCACTGCTGAACAGCTTGTCATTTTAAATGAAACGATCAGAAGGATGGTGATGAGTAAGTGACGACATTAACCGAACTTCATATTGGTGACTCGTTACATTCCATCGAGCTTGCACCTGTAACACGACTGGACCTCATTAAATATGCCGGCGCATCAGGTGATTTCAATCCCATTCATACCATTGATGAGGAAGCAAAAAATGCTGGTCTTCCAGGTATCATCGCACATGGAATGTGGACGATGGGAAACCTTGCAAAGCTATTCAGTAATCTTTATGAAATTGGGTTTATCGAAGAATACAAGATTCGTTTCAAGGGCATGGTTTTCTTGAATGATGTCATAACTCTTCAAGCGGATCTAAAAGAAAAAAATGGGAATAGATATTTTTTCAACGTAGCGGCCACTAACCAGTCAGGTAAGGAAGCGATCAGTGGAGAGGTTATTTTTAAGACTTACTGACGTAAAGTAGTGATGAAAATTATTTCATCACTACTTTTTTTAGGAGCGAAATTCGACAATTTTAAAGGAGTTTCGAAAATTATCCAGAATTGTACTTAAAAAGAATTCTTTTTGCGGCGGTGAGGTGAATAGTAATGAATCAAGTGAAACAGGATTCTCAGCTTAATTTGCTCAAAGAGTGGACCTTTCCTGCACTAGTCGTGGATTCTGCAAATCGGATTAAGGATTGGGGAAACTATTTTAATCAATTGTTAAGCCAGGATGGTAATCATACATTAACCGAACAATTCGATGAGTGGCAATTTCTCGATAATAAAAGGCTTGCAGCTGCAAGGCTGAATGATAAACGGTATTTATTTTTATTAATGAAACAAATGGATGCTGACAATATTCTTTATATAGGCAGGGAAACGGAATTTTTGGATGATTTACTGATTGATGCTCATGAGACGGATAAATTGAATCGCGCACTGGATGCAATAATCGAAAATTCCTATGATGGAATATACATCACCGATCAAGATGGAATCACGCTTTATACCAATTCGGCAATTGAACGGATCACAGGCATACCAAAAGAGTACTATATCGGCAAATCTGTGGACCAATTGATTAAACGCGGCATACTGAATGCGTCGGTGACTCATAAGGTAGTGAAGCTGAGACGAACGGTATCAGTCGTACAGGATAATTTTGCGGGAAAGGAAACATTGATAACAGGGAGTCCCGTTTTTAATGCAGAAGGGGAAATAGAGCAAGTCGTTACGAATATAAGGGATTTATCTGATTTAAATGAACTGATGCATGAGTTGACGAAAGCTAATGAACTGAATCATCAATATAAGCAGGAAATTGAGAAACTGCGGAAGATAACGAGCAAAGATGGAGTCGTATTCGTCAGTGATAAAATGAAAATGATTTATGAGATAGCAGAAAGAATATCGGATATTGATGCGACAGTACTCATACTGGGAGAAACGGGTGTTGGAAAGGATGTCCTTGCCCGCAATATCTATAATCGGAGCATCCGGTCTAAAAAAGGAGACTTCATCAAAATAAATTGCGGGGCAATTCCCGCTGATTTATTGGAATCCGAGCTCTTTGGATATGAAGGAGGGGCATTTACCGGAGCCAATCAAAAAGGAAAACCAGGGATGTTTGAGCTTGCAGAGAGTGGTATCCTATTCCTGGATGAAGTCGGTGAGCTTCCCCTGCAACTTCAGGTGAAGCTGCTCCGGGCCCTTCAGGAAAGGGAGATTCAAAGAATCGGAGGTACAAAACCAAAGAAAATCGATGTTCGCATAATAGCAGCCACGAACCGAAATCTTTCGGAAATGGTCAAAACGGGTGATTTTCGTGAAGACCTCTTTTATAGGTTGAATGTCATTCCGATTACGATTCCTCCTCTAAGGGAAAGAAGAGAGGATATCTTGGCATTGACTGACTTGTTTTTAACAAAAGCAAACGAACAATATAAATTCTCAAAAGAAATAGATTCGCGGTTGAAGGAATATTTTTATCAACATGATTGGCCAGGAAATGTCCGTGAATTGATTAATATTGTGGAAAGGCTCGTCGTGCTGACGGATAATCGAATATTATCGATTAACGACCTTCCGGAAGAATATCAGCCGGAAAATCGGAATCAACCGAACCTCAATGCTACCTTAACTTTAAAAGAAGCGGTGGAAAGAGCCGAAAAGGAAATTTTGACGAAAGCGGCTCAAACCTACCAAACTACATATGAAATAGCAGAAGCCCTGGAATCCAGTCAGGCAACAATCGTGAGGAAACTTAAAAAATATCGATTAAAGGTCAGTGGAAAAGAATAGATGAGTTTGAACTGTACCTTCCAATGTTAGAAAATGGGAGGTACAGTTTTTTTGACTGATTATACGAGTGGCGAAAATTCAATAAAAAAATATAAATTGAATGTGAACCAAAGACGAAAAGATAATATAGAATGGAGCAGCGGTGTCCAACCTAGATTCACCAGATGTCAACATCTTTGGCTAGAGGACGGTCTTACTGAGAAACCAATCTGCTCGATCAACATATTTATTTATTTAAAGTTCCGATGAATAAGAGGAAAAGCGGATTTATACAGGTGAGGAAGAATATGTAAAGTTACAGAATTAATTTATTAACACTGATTTTCGCTCGAACCTTTAGAATGTCAGAGACAAACAGGGGAATTTATCAATAAGATATCTGATTAAAACCTATTCAATATATTGATTTAAATGGGTTTATTAAGGCTTTAAAACTTGGTAAGCCATTGAAAATCATGTATATTGTTTTTATACACATACAAGGGTAGTGGATCATTTTAATTGGAAAATATATATAAAGAACCAGCTTCACAGTTCAGCCTAATTATTTTTCAAGTAAATCACTAGAAGGGAGATATAGATTTTGGACTCACTCCAGTTAATTGAATATGACATAGCCCTGCTTGTACGTCTAACAACATCCCCCAGTAGACAAATAGGCAACCTAGATCGATCCGAGTTTTTATTGCTAAGTGAATTGGATAAGCATGGGCCACTAGGCATTAATGAATTGTCAGACCAATTGAGACTGAATGTGTCTACCGCAAGTCGCCAGGTTGCCGCTATGGAGTCAAAGGAATTCATTCGCCGTTATCCAGATCCGAAAAACGGACGAATCAGCTTAATTGTCATGACGAAAGAAGGGCAAGAAATATTACATAATGCTCAGAAGTCTCGTCAAGAAAGATTATCCGATATTCTTAAAGACTGGTCAGAGGAAGATTTAAACGTTCTTCAGAGGAATTTAACACGTTTGAATCAGGATATTAAGAACTGGAAAAAAAGATAATCCGAATTTTGATTAGCAGAACCAGTAATGTTTATTACATATTTTAATGAACCTTTTCATGAAAAAGCCTAATTCAAATGTTCTTATTTGAATTAGGCTTTTTCATTTTTCCGTGTTATAGGTTAGTTTGGGTAATATTTTTTTATTGCTATATTTTATATATGTTGTATAATACAAATTGTAAATAGCAAGTTTGGGTATGTTGCATGTTTAACTGCTCAATATGAATGGATGGTGAAGACTTTTTTCTTTTAAAAATATTAAGGAATGGAATTTGACATTCAAAATTAGCTTAGAAAGAAAGGGGGAATTATATGAATTCACAAAATAATGTATTGAGTGGCGAGATGAAGAAACCCCTCTTGCCGGAATACGTGCTCATATCTCTATTAACGTTATTTTCATTTGGGCCTCAATACTTTACAAGTCTTTCCTACATCTTGAATCAAATGGTTATTCAAAATGGACTTAACTTAAGTACACACGTTATGTTACTTCCATCCCTTTGCTCAAATTTGGCTTTTTCGTTAGGTCTCCCATTTGGACGTATCCTTCCCATGAAATATGGAATAAGAAAAATTTATCTTACTTTCATTTTCATATTCCTTGGTGGAACGATCATCAATATTCTATGCTGGGGGATCATTCCGCTCACCATTGGCAGATCACTCCAAGGTTTAGGGGCAGGTGTATTGTTTCTGACAATCCTACCGCTTAGTTTAAGGTCTTACCCAAACAAGGTGCGGAATCTGTTTATATTGTTTGCGATAGGTGGTTTATTTGGTTGCAGCGCGGTAGGTGCATTTGTTGGATCCTTATCTTTAAGTATTTCAGAGTGGCGATGGATATTCTTGTTAAATATTCTCTCATCCCTCATTTGCCTTGTAATAGGGTTCAGGATATTACCCAAAACGAAGCCAGAGTTAAACTCAGGAACGACGAAACATAACATGAAAGGAATTTTCTTATTCACTTTATTAATATTGGACTTGATTTTCCCGCTGTATAACTTACAAGAACAAGGCTTTACATCAAATCAGGTTTGGCCATTTTTTGTGATTGCTCTTCTATTGGCGTTATTGTTCATAGCGGTTGATTTTAATGCTGTTGATCCCTTTATTCCAATCCGATCATTGTGGTCAGCAAAAACAGTTTCAGGAACAATTATGGCTTTAACTGCTCATATTGCTCTTATCGTCGCGATTGCAGGAGCTAATGGGTTTTTGAGTAACATTCTTGATCCTCCATTCATATATCTTACGTATTTTTATTTGTGGTTTTTTGTTGGCTTTTTGGTGTCTGGCATCATCTGTACTTTGCTGTATGACAAATGGGGTGCAGGCAGGCTGGGAATGGTAGGATCCATCATCATCATAATGATCAGTATTCAATGGAGATCAATGGGAACCGAGGTTTCTTTAACGGCAATAAATGTTCAAATGGCTTGTATAGGCGTAGGCGTAAGCATGGTGCTATTATCAGGGGCATTGGGAACAGCACTAGCAGGTGACATTCACAAGGCAGTACTACGGTCATCATCCCTGCATTCAATGAGAAATTTATTTGGTTCAATTGCTGGACCAGTACTAGGATGGTTCGCTTATCGAATGCATGCGATTCACTATGAAGATGTTCGAGGGGAAATATCTCTATTGAATCCCGAAACTAACTCAGAGATGGCCGGATTGGTCCGCAATTATATCAATAATGGACATACACTTACAGAGGCAAAAAGCATGGCTTATTATTCAATGGTTGAGAATAGTCAAAAAGGTGCGCTTCTAGGTGCTTACCATGATTTATTTACCATTCTCCTGGTATTAGGCATAATCATGTTGTTAGCTTCCATCGGAAAGGCTGTAACGGGCAAAGGAAGGTCGCTAGTGCAGAAAGAGCAGCACATTTTACTTCCAGCACCATTGGAAAAAACGAATAAAAAGGGGAAATACGTATGAGTAAAGGTCGTTTAATAATTGCCAATATTTTAGGTATTCTTGTTGTAATTGCTTTGCTAGCAGGCGGTGCCTACTTTTATTATCAAAATGAGAACTTTGTTAAAACCGATGATGCGAAGGTATCTGCAGACATGGTTCAAATTGTAGCACCAGCTTCTGGTATGCTCAAAGATTGGAATATTAAAGAGGGTAAAGCTGTTACAAAAGGAAAGGCAATAGGAACAATTGATGAAGAAGGTCAAGCCGTTTCCATAAAGTCTACCATGGAGGGAACGATTATTAAAAATGGAGCAGGAAATGACCAGCTAGTACAAGGTGGCCAAGTGCTAGCCCAAGCTGCAGACCTCAAGCATTTATACATTACAGCTAACATCAAGGAAACAGATTTAAAGGATATTGAAAAAGGCGATTCAGTGGATATAAACGTAGATGGCGATACCGACGTAACTTTCGAAGGAAAAGTTGAAGAAATCGGCTATGCTACTAAATCTGTATTTTCGTCTTTACCAGAGTCGAATACGGGCAATTTCACAAAGGTCACTCAAAAAGTTTCTGTTAAAATCTCAATTATGAATCCATCTGCCAAAGTACTTCCTGGTATGAATGCTAAAGTTAAAATCTCGTTGTAGATGAAAATTCGCATCAATGCAACCAAGAGGAGTGGGGAATTTTATGAAAATCTATGTAGTCTATGATAGTGAAGGTGAACATACAAAGGCACTGGCATATTCAATAGCGGAAGGGGCTCAAGAAGTGTATGGTGCAGAAGTGCATATAGATCATGTGGATCAGGCAGATGTATATAAGCTATCAGAAATGGATGCGATTGTGTGGGGATGTCCTGGACATTTCGGGACGATTAGCTCTGGATTAAAAGCTTGGATAGATAAATTAGGGTTCTTATGGGCAGAAGGTAAGCTGATAAACAAAATTGGTGCTGTATTTTGTACGACTGCTACCGTCCATGGAGGATTAGAAGCAACGATGCTTAACCTCATTACTCCAATGCTTCACCAAGGGATGATTATCGTCGGCTTACCTGGTAATGTTCCAGAAAATGCTTTATATGGATCATATTACGGGGTAGGGGTGTCCTGTCCTGTTGATAGTACAGATTTGCTTCCTAAGCAAGCCCAAGAGTTAGGAAGAGCTTTAGGAAAACGTGTAGCGGAAGTCACACAAACTCTAACACATGTACAGTAAGGGGTTGGTCAGATGGTGACCATTATTGCTTGCATAGGATTGGCTATGGCTGTTATTGGGGGATTGTTCAAGATTAATTTCTGGTCAACTTCAAAGGAAGAGATGGCACGTGAAACGGTTATAAACGAAACTGGTAAGGAAGCCATCCATTCACCTGACAAATCTGAATTGTTTCCAGAGGTTCCAGAGGAGACTCTAACTGCTTCCGTTGGGCAGGTTAAGCACATGAACGATCAGGCCTACCGCCAAGCCCTTCAATGTTTCCAGGATACGACGCAGGAAGATTTAAACATCAAGGGATTGGCTATGAAGGATGAAGAATATAGAAAAGCGTTAAAAACCATGAATCGTAAGCGTGACAATGAAAAAAACGGAGAAGTGTAGAAAAAACCTAAGGATGAACTAACTCTAAAAAGTGAGGTAACATTAAATCGTGAGTTAAGTACAACTGCAAGGTAACGGTTCTTAGACATTATGAATGCGTGACCCATTCGATCGGTAAGAGATTTGAGGATTAACAATAATTTACTAGCTGATCTCCGTGGTAAAAGCAAATAAGGAAATCTTGACGAAAGCGGCTTAAACCTACCAAATTACCATGAAATTGGAGAAGCGCTTGATTCCTCAGGCAACAATCGTGAAGAAACTTAAAAAATATCGAGGTCGTGTAAATGATAGGTAAGTATGAGCAGCACCTCCAATTTTGGAAATTATCCAAAATTGGAGGTGCTGTCTTTTTGACTGAATTCCTAATTATATTTACACGTTTTTGGGGGATGACGGGCTTTATTACCTTAGAAAATTATTGGTTCTTAGGTAGTGTTTTTTTACATTACCCGCCTGCTAATATGTGAAATGATGGAAGTTATAAACGGGATTTTTTGGTTCCTTTCCATTTTAATTTTTTTTGATTCAGAAATGATTTTTTCAGTCAATAGTGAATGAAGGACATCCCGTATGGAACCGATACTTTTGAGATTTTACAATTCAATAATGAATTCACAGACTGGTTAATAGCCTTATTGAAGGTGATTTAATGTTTGGCACGGCACTTGCATTATTATCTGGAAATTAATCTGGATCTGGAAATTAATCTGGAAATTATTCTGCGGAATGATTCTCCTATGGAAGGTGCGAGGTGAAAGGGGTGAAAAAACCAGACGGCCACCATGTATAAACCAAACAGAAAATGGAATCATTGGCTTTCCCTAAATACAGCTTGTCACGATCGTTACGCACGAAAAAAATGAAAGCGCTAACAAGGAATGCCTAAGCTATTTCTATAGGCGGAGAATAAAGGGAATTAAAGCTTATTGGCCATTCCTGAGATGTTGATGCTATGGGAGAGTGTGTGAAAATGTTTTTTAATACAGATGTGTGCTTTTAAAATATGGACAGGATTGTGAGCCAGGAACAGCAAAGTGAAGTTCATTAATTTTCAAGGAGGAAATAAATGGAAATTTTGATCCAGCAGCTTTTTAATGGTTTGACGATTGGCAGCGTATATAGTCTCGTTGCACTGGGCTTGACGCTAGTATATGGAATTTTGCATATTCCGAACTTTGCACACGGTGCCCTATATATGTTGGGAGGATATATCACGTTGTCAATGATGACATTATATGGGGTCAATTACTGGATGGCCATGTTCGTATCCATTATCGTTGTTGGTTTGTTGGGAGTCCTTTTGGAACGTTTCGTGTTCCGCCTGTTAAGGGAGGCACCTCCGTTGCACGATAAGATTGCAGCCATCGGCATTCTCCTTTTTCTTGAAGCTTTTGCCCAATTTGTCTGGGGTGCCGACTTCCATACTATGACTTCTCCATATGGTCAAGTCGTCAATATCCTGGGACTGACGTTCACACTTCAGCGATTATTGATCATCGTGTCAGCTATCGCAGTGATGGTTTTACTTTACCTTTTCCTAAAGAAAACTTATGCCGGTTCGACGATAATTGCAATGTCCCAAAGCCGTGAAGGGGCGTCATTAGTAGGAATTAACATTAATAAAGTCGCGATGCTTACCTTCATGATATCGGGGGGATTAGCAGCCATCGCTTCATCCCTTGCATCACCGATTAATCTTGTTTTTCCCGGCATGGGGCATTTAGTCATCCTAAAAGCCTTCGTCATTATCATATTGGGTGGGATGGGCAGCATCCCGGGGGCGATCGTAGGTGGATATATCCTAGGTTTCAGTGAGAGCCTGGGTGCAACTTATATTTCAAATGATTATAAAGACATCATTGCATTCATACTTTTAGTCACCATATTAACGGTGAAACCAACAGGTCTTTTTGCAAAGGGGGAGAGGTAGTGTGAGGATATTAACGAAAAGAAATGGGATTATCGCTCTTATCGTCTTTGCTTTTTCATTCCCCTATATCGCGCAAAACGATTATTATCTCCATATGCTGACACTTTCGTTCATCTGGGCGATAGCTGTTTATGGAATCAATTTATTATCAGGCTATACTGGGTATCTCTCGCTTGCACATGCTGGATTTTTTGCGATTGGAGCGTATTCTCTTGGCCTGCTCACAGTAAAAGCGGGAATGAACTTTTGGCTGGCACTAATATGTGCATGTTTAATCACATGTGCCATTGGGTTTTTAATCGGTTTGATTGCGCTAAGGACAAAGGAACACTTTTTCGCGATTTATACCCTATGTGTGGGTTACATCATTTATCTGGTGATCGATAAATGGGAGGGACTTACAGAGGGGGTTAGGGGATTGATCGGGATCCCTGCTCCTGGGAATATAGGGCCGATCACATTCGATACTGCAGCATCCCAATATTATCTCGTTCTCATTTTCCTGCTTGCAGTGATTTTAATCGTGTATCGAATTATACGCTCGTTGACCGGCAGAACGTATATGGCCATCAGGAACAGCGAGGACCTTGCACAAACAATTGGTATATCCACAATGAAGAATAAGTTAACCGCATTTGTCCTATCCACATTCTTCGCAGGTTTGGCAGGTGCCTTGTATGCTTCATTCATCCGTTTCATTGGACCTGATATCGGATCAACCGCCATCATGTTCGATCTATTGATGTATTTATTGGTTGGTGGAATCGGCACACTTTCAGGTCCATTGGTAGGAACATTATTATTAGTAATCCTGTCGCAGAATCTGCAATTCCTTCAAGAATATCGAATGTTGATATTCGGACCATTACTTACGGTGATTATTATCTTTTATCCGCGCGGAATCGCAGGGGCCTTCTTTGATTGGCAAAGAAAGCGAAAAGATAATGCGCTGTCCGGGGTTAGGGGCGAATTGCACATAAAAGCTGAGGAGGGATGAATTTGCTAATCGAAACTAAGAATTTGACAAAGCGTTTCGGAGGATTGGCGGCCGTCAATAATGTGGATTTTTCAATTGAAAAAGGTAGAATCAATGCAATAATCGGGCCAAATGGTGCAGGGAAATCCACTTTTTTTAACTTGATCAGTGGCTTTCATCGACCGACTTCCGGGACGGTCCTTTTTAAAGGGATTGATATCACCAAACTTCCTGCCAATGAAATAGCGGGGCTCGGAATTTCAAGAACCTTTCAAACGACAAGCCTTTTCGATCAATCGACCGTGTTGGATAATGTCATTGTCGGTCATAGACTGCGAACAAAATCCAATTTGATGGATGCCATTCTAAGAACAAAACGTTTAAAACGGGAGGAAGCGGCTTGCAGGGATAAGGCTATGGAGGTGCTTGATATTGTCGGATTAACGGAATCGGCTGACAGAATGGTCTCGAACATCTCACAGGAGGAAAAGAAACGGACAGCCATTGCCCTAGCCCTAGCGACAGAACCGGAAATCATCTTTCTTGATGAACCTGCTGCGGGAATCAACCCGGATGAAACGGAAGGCTTGACAGAACTGATTAAAAAATTGAATCGATCGGGACTGACCGTTTGTTTAATCGAGCACAAAATGCATATGATCATGAACTTGGCAGACCACATCATGGTCCTTAATTACGGAGAAAAAATTGCCGAGGGCACTCCTAAGGAAATCCGCGGAAATGAAGCGGTCATTAAAGCCTATTTGGGAGGGAGTGCCAGTGCTTAAGTTAACAGATGTCGCCGTTAATTATGGAAGTTTCACTGCGATAAACCATGTGAATATCGAAGTTGCCGAGGGAGAGATCGTTGTTTTGCTAGGAGCTAATGGGGCAGGAAAAAGCACGACTTTTCGTTCCATAAGCGGAATCAGTAAGCTTTCCAAGGGGGAAATCCATTTTCAAGGCATGCCGATAGGGGGCCGTGCCCCGGATAAGAATGTTCGGGAGGGGATCGTTCAGTGTGCCGAAGGACGTAAACTGTTTCCACAGATGACCGTTCAGGAAAATCTGCGGATGGGTGCCTATGTGCATCGAAAGAAAAAAGCGGAGATCAAGGATTCCTTGGAATACGTCTATCACTTATTCCCGATTTTAAAAGAAAAGCATCATGATGAAGCGGGAAGCCTGAGCGGCGGCCAACAGCAAATGCTCGCAATTGGAAGGGCTTTGATGTCAAAACCGAAATTGTTGATGCTTGATGAGCCTTCGGTGGGACTCGCTCCACTCATTGTCGAACAAATGTTTCAAGTCATTGAAGAAATAAACCGCGAAGGAATCACGGTTCTGCTTGCTGAACAAAACGCGAATGCTGCCCTAAGCATTGCAGATAAAGGATATGTTTTTGAAAATGGGGAAATTGTCGTTCAAGGAACAGCAAGTGAGTTATTAGCCAATGATGAAGTAAGGAAAGCGTATATTGGGGCCTGAATAAATTGAATGGGGGATTTTTATGAAAAAACTGAAAGTATTATTTGTCTTTCTCCTGCTAACCATCACTGTTTTGACCGGGTGCAATAAAGGGGATAGCCCTGTGTCCAGCAGTGGCAGTAAAGGAAAAAATGACAATGTCGTAAACATCGGTTTTAGCGGTCCTTTAAGCGGGGCAGCAGCGTTATATGGGAAACGGACATTGAATGGTGTCGAAATGGCCGTCAATGAAATTAATGATGCTGGTGGTTTTGAAGTAGATGGTAAGAAATACACGTTGAACTTAGTATCGTTGGACGATAAATACTTACCTAATGAAACAGGGTCGAATGCTAAACGTTTAATTCAGGAATATGATACGCCGATCATATTCACGCCTCACAGCGGAGGCGTGCTGGCACTTCAGGTTTTTAATGAACAAGAGGAATTCATCATTGGTGCATATACGAGTGAACCGGCAGTGACCGAGAGCGGAAATTCATTAACTGTTCGAATCCCACCGAATTACGAGGGGTATATCGAGCCTTTTACAACATATGCGATGGAACATTTCGGCAAGAAAATTGCCGCTTTGCCAACATCTTCACAATACGGTAAGGACTGGACGGAAGCCGTGCTCCCACATTGGAAAAAGCAAGGCGGAAAAGTCGTTTATAATTCTTCGATTGATTTCGCCAAAGAAACCGATTTCTTTACGATTGTCACAAATGCCTTGAAAAAAGATCCTGATGTGCTATTCATCGGTGGAGCTTCGGAACCTACGGCAAAAGTGGCAAAGCAAGCTCGGGAGCTGGGATTTAAAGGCGGTTTCATCATCATGGATCAAGCAAAGCTGGATCAAATGAAGCCGATTGCAGGTTCATATGAAACATTGGAAGGCTCGATTGGCGTTCTGCCATTGATGGACTCAGATGAAGAAGCAGTGCCTGCATTCGTCGAGAAATATCAAAAGAATTATAAGGAAGATCCAAGCTCCGAAGTAGGATTGAATTATATCGCGATGTATGCGTTTGTGGAAGCGATGAAATCAGCAGGCAGCGTTGATGATGCCAAGGCTATCCGTAAACATATGCAAGACGGGCTTTCAAATATAGGGCCAGATCAAAAAATTTACGATATTCCCTCGATAGATAAAAATGGAGGATTTGCATCAACTATTGTCGTCGGTGCAGTAGAAAACGGGAAAGTAGTCCCGATCCGTTAACTGGGTAAAGGAGTACAGGTGTACCGGGTCTGTAGTAGTATACTAGTTTAGCATTTTGCAAAATTGCGTGTATCGTTCCTAATAAGGTGACGGTACACGTTTTTTTTGTTGAGTAAATCCACACTAAAAATAGTAGGCTCCTTTGGGTAAATTAAGCCACTCTGAAAGGGATAGATGCAAGTCCGCCAGCATCGAGTTTTGAAGAACGGAGATTGCTGGTTAACAAATTTTACAAAAATATCTTGTCTCCGAGTAATGAAAACGCTATCATTGAATATAATATGAAATATAATTTCATTATTTTCTATTAAAAAATGAAATTATATTTAAGTGATTGTTTATAGGAGGATTAAATAGTCTATGGAAGAACATTTGCGTTCATTAACGACTGAATTACGGAACGAAAAGACGATGAATATCGACAGTGTTACTACAATGGACATCATTTCTGCAATCAATAAAGAAGATTTTAAAGTGGCAGCAGCAGTTCAGGAGGTATTGCCAGAGATTGAAACGGCAGTTGAATGGGCTTGCGAATCGTTAAAAAAAGGAGGGAGACTCATATACATCGGAGCAGGAACGAGCGGAAGGCTCGGAGTGCTGGATGCTGTGGAATGTCCCCCGACTTTCAGCACTCCGCCTGATAGGGTGCTGGGAATAATCGCAGGAGGGGAAAAGGCATTTGTTCGGGCTGTTGAAGGTGCAGAGGATAAAGAAGAGTTTGGGGAAAGTGACCTGATTGACGTGGCGCTTACAGCAAATGATACGGTTATTGGCATTGCGGCAAGTGGGCGCACTCCTTATGTGAAGGGTGCTTTGCGTTATGCAAGAAAGGTCGGGGCTAAAGCGGTCGCTTTATCCTGCAATAATAACTCGAGCATCACGAAAGAAGCTGATATAGGGATTGAAGTGGTGGTCGGGCCGGAAGTGTTAACAGGATCCACGAGAATGAAAGCGGCAACCGCACATAAAATGGTACTCAATATGATTTCAACGGCAACAATGATCCGATTGGGCAAAGTCTATGAAAATCTGATGGTCGATGTAAATGTCAGTAATCAAAAACTGAAGGATCGTGCAGTAAACATCATAGAAACAGTAACGAATGCTGATTATGATCAAGCTTTGAATATGCTTGAAAAGGCAAATAATCAAGTTAAGCCAGCGATTGTCATGATAAAAACGGCAACAGATTATGAAAAAGCTATGGAGTTACTGGAAAAAGCGGATGGAGATGTCAGAAAAGCCATCTCGATCTATGAAGATTAGGAGGGAAGCAATGGCTACAGGAGGATTATCCATCATACAGACGATGTTGACCAAGCTGCCGCAATCAGAACAAAAACTAGCGGAATATATTCTGCAGAATCCTCATGAAGTTGTGAACAGCACTGTACAGGAATTAAGTACGTCTGCCCAAACAAGCGGGGCTGCTGTTATTAGGTTGTGTAAATCGCTTGGAATAAAAGGATATCAAGATCTGAAAATAAGGATTGCCGGAGATTTGATGAAGACGGTTGAACAGGGCTACCGGGATATCGAGCCTTCCGAATCACTGTACCGGATTGTGGAGAAAACAACGAGTAATTCGATTCAGACCATCCGGGACACATCTGAAATAATCGATCATGATAATCTAAAACATGCCATGACGCTGATGCTGAATGCAAAAACCGTCCACTTTTGCGGTGTGGGTGCTTCGAATATAGTTGCTGCGGATGCTCAGCAAAAATTACTTCGCATCAATAAAGGAGCAACGGCTTTTACAGATATGCATTTAGTTGCAACCCTGATTGCAAATGCTGATGAGAATGACATCGTTTTTGCCATTTCATTCTCTGGGGAAACACCTGAAGTTGTCAATATATTGAAGCTGGCAAAGGAACGTGGGGTCAAGACAATCGGGCTGACCCATTATGGCCAAACAACGGTATCTTCTTTGTGTGATGCCACATTGTTTACATCCTATTCGAATGAAGCACCATTTCGAAGTGCAGCAACATCCTCACGATTGGCGCAATTATATATGATTGACATTTTGTTTTTGGGGATGGCTTCAGAGCAGTATGAAGAAACTGTCCAATATATTGATAACACCAGGTCTGCCATTAAATCGATGACAGATCGATATAAATGATTAATCCGAGATTTGAAAAAGGGGGCTTATGAATGGGTAAGGGGGATAAGTACGCCAGTTTAGCAGAAGAGTTATTGAGGAAATTAGGTGGGGCATCTAATGTTGCCGATGCTGCACATTGTATGACGAGACTGAGGGTATTGCCAATCGATCGTTCGAAAGTAAAAATGGAAGATATAAAAAATACGGAAGGCGTTTTTGGCGTCATTGAAGAGGAAACGATACAAATCGTTCTCGGGCCAGGCGTGGTGAACAAGGTTCATACAGAATTTGAAAAGCTTCTGGGGGAAGCTTCTGGAGATTTGAACTTAAAAGAAGTGGCCTCGAAGAATAAATCAGAGATTGATAGGAAAAACGCAAAACCGTTTAGACTTTTTTTACGCAGGATTGCAAGTATTTTCATCCCTTTAATTCCCGCCTTAGTGGCATCAGGTTTGATTACCGGTATTACAAAGGCAATCGTTCAAGCGGGCTGGCTTGCAGCAGAATCACAATTAGCCATCATTTTAACCGTTATCGGATCCGGTCTGTTTGCCTACTTGGGGATTTTGGTTGGGACCAATGCTGCAAAAGAATACGGCGGATCACCTGCACTTGGTGCCCTTGCTGGTATCTTGGTCATAAATCCGGCCGTCGGCGACATTTCATTGTTCGGTGAAAATTTGCTCCCTGGCCGCGGTGGGTTGATCGGAGTACTCTTTGCAGCTATTTTCATAGCCTTGGTGGAAAAACAGGTCAGGAAATTCATTCCTCAATCACTGGATATCATTTTGACGCCAACCATCGCTTTACTCATTACCGGGATTGTCACTTACATTGTATTTATGCCGGTAGGAGGGTTTTTATCGGATGCCATTACGAATGGGTTATTGAATGTATTGGATTTCGGCGGTGTTGTAGCTGGATTCGTGCTTGGGGCGGCCTTCCTCCCTCTCGTCATTACTGGTTTACATCAAGGTTTAACGCCTGTCCATCTAGAATTGATAAATTCGATTGGTGATGATCCACTGCTTCCCATTTTGGCGATGGGTGGCGCGGGCCAAGTGGGAGCGGCATTTGCCATCTATATGAAAACGAAGAAAGCAAGTTTGAAGAGGGCTATCGGAGGAGGGCTTCCTTCAGGAATGCTAGGTATTGGTGAACCCCTTATATTTGGAGTGACCCTGCCATTGGGCCGGCCCTTCTTAACTGCATGTTTAGGTGCAGGAGTAGGCGGAGCATTCCAAGCTCAATTCGGGATCGCCACGTCTTCCATCGGTGTGTCCGGACTGCCGCTTACCTTTCTAGTTCATCCAAACCAAATCGCCCTGTTCCTTGCTGGGTTGTTCATTTCCTATATAGCAGGGTTTATTTTTACGTATCTGTTCGGATTTAAAGATGAAATGGCGGTTGAATTTAAGTGATCGGAATTTCTTTTTATCTACAGGACCCGCTTGCAGAAACACAAATTATACATGCTGCTAACCTGGGAGTGAAGAGAGCATTTACCTCGCTCCATATTCCTGAAGAAAAGGGGGACCTCGTGAAGAGGATGATCAGGCTTTTAAAGCTTGCAGAGGACTATGGAATGGAAATCCATGCAGATGTCTCATTAAATACGCTTGATCATTTGGGGATTAACAAATTTACGGATTTATGGCCATTAGGTATTAAAGGGATTCGCCTTGATGATGGGTTCGATAAAGAAACGGTCATATCTTTATCTAAGGTGTTTTCACTCTCACTAAATGCAAGTACGTTGAATGAGGATGAACTTTTAGCCGTGCTTGGGGGCGGAGTGGAACCGGAAAGTCTCATAGCTTGGCACAACTTTTATCCAAGGCCTGAAACGGGCCTTGAAGAAGAGTTCTTTCATGAACAAAATAGAATGTTCAAGAAATACGGCATACCGATCTTTGCTTTCATCCCGGGTGCAGGAAGTAAACGCGGTCCTCTTCATGAGGGTCTTCCAACGCTTGAAAAACACAGGTTGATGAATCCTTACGCCGCCGGAATTGAGCTGATCCAGCATGTGGAAGGAGTTTACATTGGAGATCAGGGAACGGAGGGTAATTTGCTTGAGAATCTAACTGCGTATGAAAATCTGAACATTCTAACTATTAGAATGGAATCCCGACTTTTGCAAAGCGGTCAGTATAAATTGAGGCCAGATGTTTCTCAAGATGTTTTCCGGCTGCAGAATACCCGTGTCACCGCAAATGTTGAGCCGAGTAATACAGCTGCACGAAGCCTTGGATCCATAACGATGGACAATGATGCTTATGGAAGGTATCGGGGAGAGGTTCAGATTTGCAAAAGAGACCTAGGGGCAGACCACCGAGTCAACGTTATAGGAAGAGTTATAGAAGAAGATATTCCCTTGCTGTCCCTTCTAAAGCCTGGTCAAACAATAAAACTTATAATTGAGTAAACAATTGGACTAAAGAATCCAGGGATAAATGGATACATTTCATGAAGGCTTTTTAAAGAGGCGGCTGCTGGGATTCCCGATGCTGCCTTGATTTCTTTATAGGATCTATATAGTTCATTTCCATTCATTTTTACCCCTTCATGGCAGTGGTTTGGAATTGTTGCTAACAGAACTAAAAAGAATACAAGGGAGGAAGCCTGAATGATAAAAAGGATATGTGCCCCAGCTGGAATCGCATTATGTTTGGTTTTGTCCATTATGGGAGGGAATGCGACGGCAAAGGGATACGAGAATGAAAAAACGGTTTCAGATATACAGGAAATCGTAGAAAATATGACAATCGATGAAAAAGTCGGTCAAATGCTCATGCCGGATTTTCGTAATTGGCAAAAACAAGGAGAAACAAAGGCGACCGGGTTTATTGAAATGAACTCGGAAGTTGCAAGCATCATCAAAAAATATCATCTGGGCGGTGTGATTCTGTTTGCTGAGAATGTAGTCGATACCGAACAAACGGTTCGGCTCACCGATGGTTTACAGATGGCAAGCCCGGACCTTCCGCTGTTCATAACGATTGATCAGGAAGGTGGAATCGTAACTCGCCTTCAAACTGGAACGAACCTTCCTGGTAATATGGCACTTGGTGCAGCCAGACAAGAGAGTTACGCATATCAATCCGGAGAAATTATTGGCAAGGAACTGTCGTCACTTGGCATAAATGTCAATTTCGGACCGTCTGTCGATGTCAATAATAATCCCGGAAATCCTGTTATTGGCGTTCGATCCTTCAGTTCCGATCCGGAACTTGTATCAAAGCTTGGCATTCAGATGATAAAAGGATTGCAAAATCAGAACATGATAGCGACGACCAAGCATTTCCCTGGCCATGGAGATACAGCAGTCGACAGTCATTATGGTCTTCCCCTTGTTTCTCATGATAAAGAGCGTTTGCGCTCCATCGAGCTGCTTCCTTTCCAAAGAGCCATCGATGCTGGAGTTGATATGATGATGACTGCACATGTTCAATTTCCTGCATTCGATGACACTACCTATATCAGTAAAAAAGACGGTCAAGAAATTATGGTTCCTGCAACGCTGTCACAAAAGGTCATCACGGGTCTATTACGTGAAGAAATGGGATTTGACGGTGTTGTGGTTACAGATGCTTTGAATATGAAAGCCATCGCGGACAACTTCGGACAGGAAGAAGCTGTGGTCCTTGCCCTGAAATCTGGTGTTGATATTGCTTTGATGCCGGCACAGGTTAATTCGCTTCAAATGGAAAAGAATCTAACCTCTGTATTCAATGCAGTGAAGGTAGCAGTGGCAAGCGGGGAAATTCCTCTAAATCAAGTCAATCAATCTGTAACGAGGATACTTGAACTAAAAGTGAAAAGAGGGATATTAAACCCGGAAGATACTCCGATAGATAAAAAAATCGAAACCGCGCTTCAAGTGGTCGGTAACGAAGATCATTTGAAAAAAGAAAGGGAAATGGCGGAAGATGCCATCACTCTATTGAAAAATGAACACAAAACATTGCCTTTCAAACCTAAGAAAAATGATAAAGTTTTAATTCTTGCTCCTTTTGATGACCAAGTTGAATCCATGTCCAGGAGCATCAGCGAATTAGCTGATAAAAAGAAAATAAAGAAAGTCCAAATAACGGGTATGAGTTTTTCAGGAAAGTCATTTACAGATCAAGTGGCCAGACTCATTGATGAATCGGATTTTGTCATAACTGGTTCCTATATTGTCAAAAACGATCCGGCTGTCAATGATGGAGTGATAGATGACAGCATTCAAGATTCGTCGAAGTGGGCAACAGCCTTCCCTAGAGCGGTCATGAATCATGCCAAGAAAAAAGACAAAGAATTTGTTTTAATGAGTTTAAGAAACCCTTATGATGTTGCAAACTTTGAAGAAGCGAAGGCGATTCTTGCTGTTTACGGGTTTAAAGGGTATTCGAATGGGCGTTATAGACAGCCGAATATCCCGGCAGGCATCTCGACCATTTTTGGAGAATCAAGACCAAAAGGCACGTTGCCGGTCGATATACCTTCAGTAACTAAGCCCTCTGAAAGCCTTTATAAATATGGATATGGATTAGATATTAAATCTGGAAGACCCATTAAAAATTAAGGAGAGAAGCAATTTGAAAAGAATGATAATCCTATTTGCCATTTGCATGCTTTGTTTCGGCATCGTTTCCTCAAAAAGTGTAACTGCTGTTAAAGAGAAGAAAAAACAAAAGGTCAGTCCTGGTATTGAAGTTCTTTTAAAAGAAGAAAAGAACGTTTTAAGCGGAAAGAAAGTCGGCTTGATTACGAATCCAACTGGCATCGACTCTAAATTAACCAGCATCGTCGATCTCCTTCATGATGATCCGGATATTCATTTAACGGCTTTATTTGGTCCTGAACATGGAGTGCGTGGAGATGCGCAAGCTGGTGCAAGCGTTGAATATTATATTGATGAAAAAACAGGATTGCCCGTTTATAGTTTATATGGTAAAACGAAAAAACCGACACCTGAAATGTTAAAGGATGTTGAGGTCCTTGTTTTTGATATCCAGGATGTCGGAACACGCTATTACACTTATATCTACACGATGGCTTATGCAATGGAAGCAGCCAAAGAAAATGATATCCCCTTTATCGTGCTGGACCGGCCGAACCCACAAGGCGGAGAGTCGGTAGATGGGCCGGTCCTTGAACCTGAATTCTCATCGTTTGTTGGGTTGTATCCAATCCCGCTTAAGCATGGGATGACGGTTGGGGAACTCGCGACTTTATTCAATAAGGAATTTAAAATTGGAGCAGATCTCAAGGTCATCAAGATGAAAGGCTGGAAGCGAGATATGGATTATGACGATACTGGTCTCCCTTTTGTCTTGCCGTCACCGAATATGCCGACAGTTTCCACTACTTTCGTATATCCGGCTACAGGCTTGATCGAGGGAACGAATGTCTCGGAAGGCAGAGGAACGACCAAACCATTCGAGTTGATAGGTGCTCCTTATATAAACGGTGATGAGCTTGCTGGGAAATTAAATGCATTAAGGTTACCCGGTGTAAAATTCAGGGCAGCGTCCTTTACACCTACATTTTCAAAACATGCAGGTAAACTAAGCCACGGAGTGGAAATTTATATAACGGATAGAGAACAGTTCAAGGCTGTCCCTACTGGACTTCACATCATCAAGACCATTCAGGATCTATATCCCGGTGATTTTGAATTCCTTGCAGCCAACAATTTCAATTTATTGATTGGCAATGGCTGGATAATGTCTAGAATTAAAGAAGGTTCAACAGTAAATGAAATCTTGAAAGAATATCAAGTAAAGCAGGATGCCTTTAAAAAGGTTCGCAAAAATTACTTGCTCTATAAATAAGTGAAAAAAGAAAAGTCCGGGTTGGACTTTTCTTTTTTTATGGGCTTTCGAAGGAGGAGTAAATCGCTAAGACTTTATTCCTGAATATAGTCAAATTTATAAATGAAATGAAGTTCTAAAATGGAAGGAACCGTTGTCTAATAGAATATGGGGTTTGCCCTAAATCAGTAATTGTCAGGAGGAAAGCGGAATGAAAAAATATCTTCAAAAAATAGGGCGTTCCTTGATGCTGCCAGTAGCCGTATTGCCGGCAGCCGCCATTTTAATGGGGATCGGTTACTGGATAGATCCAGCAGGATGGGGAGCGGGAAGTCCATTAGCAGCTTTCTTAATCAAAGCAGGTTCTTCAATCATTGACAATATGGCTATCTTGTTTGCCGTTGGAGTGGCGTTGGGGATGTCGAAAGGAAAAGATGGAGCTGCCGCTTTGAGCGGGCTGGTAGCCTATCTAGTCGTAACGACATTGCTTTCCACGGACTCGGTGGCGATGCTGCAAGGAATCGATGTAAAAGATGTAAATCCAGCGTTTCTGAAAATAGAAAATGCATTTGTCGGAATCCTCTCGGGTCTTATAGCGGCAGCTATGTTTAATCGGTTCAGTAAGGTAGAACTGCCGGATGCATTCGCTTTCTTTAGCGGTAAACGCCTTGTTCCGATCCTTACTGCGGTTGCCATGTTACTGGTTTCCCTAATATTATTCTTCGTATGGCCACTCATCTACTCCTGGTTAGTTATATTTGGGGAAGGAATAAGTGAATTAGGTGCCGCTGGAGCAGGACTCTATGGGTTCTTCAATCGGCTTTTGATACCAACTGGTTTACATCATGCGTTAAACTCCGTATTCTGGTTCGATGTAATCGGTCTTAACGATATCGGTAAATTCTGGGCTGGAACGGGAATAAAAGGAACCACAGGCATGTATCAAGCCGGCTTCTTTCCCGTCATGATGTTCGGTTTACCGGCAGCGGCTCTTGCCATGTACCATTCGGCAAAATCACGGAAGAAAAAACAAGTGGCCTCATTAATGCTCGCAGCCGGCTTCGCTTCATTTTTCACAGGCGTTACTGAACCTTTGGAATTTGCTTTCATGTTTGTTGCACCAGCCCTATTCGTTGTGCATGCCTTATTAACAGGAATATCGTTGGCTATTGCTGCGACTTTCCAATGGACAGCAGGGTTCGGTTTTAGTGCAGGATTCATTGACTTTGTTTTAAGCTCAAGATTGCCAATGGCAAATGAACCTTATATGCTGCTTCTTCAAGGACTGGCTTTTGCAGTCATCTACTATTTCTTATTCCGATTCTTGATAACTAGGTTCAATTTAATGACTCCCGGCAGAGAAGAGGATACAGAAGATGAGCTTGATGGCGGAGGAGCGATTGTGGAAGCAGACAGCGGTCAAGGCGGGAATAATGAGAGTAAATTCTTTGGAATGGCTTCCGCTATATATGAGGGATTAGGCGGAGACGCTAACGTAACATCTGTAGATAATTGTGTTACCCGATTAAGGGTGGAAGTGGAAAATATGGGAGCTGTCGATCAGAATAAAATCAAATCAGCAGGGGTTGCCGGAATCAATATTGTGGGTCCCAAAAGCATTCAAGTCATCGTAGGGACACAGGTGCAATTCATAGCTGATGAAATAGAAAAGATCAGGCGGCAATAGATCTGGTAAAACTGCAGTTTGCCTTTTTAAAAAAAATCTACGATCAGAATAATAATTTCTGATCGTAGAGATTATTATGGTAAAGTACTGATTTTTAAAGCGCGAAAGATTTACTTAATAAACTTGCTCTTAAAATAGAATAAAACGAATCAATGTTCTATAATATATTAGGGTATTGAATGAAGGATTTGCCATGAAGCATAGAGAAATAGTAAAGGAGCTCGTCCGCCAATCATTGATACATCGGTGATGAAGGCTATATACATACATAACAACCTAAAAACACGATTGTATAGGGTATTAAGATACTGAGCAAGCGATATCTTATGAATTTTTTCTGCCTTTTAATATAAGGGAGGTTCCGGTCATGTATAAACAAAAAACCAATGAGACGGACAGTAGTGTCATTGAGTTCATCGAAAACGTCGATAATTCGAAAAAACGTGAAGATGCCTACGAATTGTTGAATGTTTTTACCGAAACGACAGGTTATGAGGCAAAGATGTGGGGACCTAGCATAATTGGGTTCGGAACCTATCATTATAAATATGAATCCGGTCACGAAGGCGATGCCCCACTGGTAGGCTTTTCACCTCGAAAAGCAAAAATCAGTTTATACTTTGCTCCAGGGGACAAAAAAAGAGAAGAATTGTTACAGGTATTTGGAAAACACACTTCCGGAAAAGCGTGTGTGTACATCAAAAAAGTGGCAGATATCAATATTAATGTATTGAAAGAATTGATTAATCAATCTGTCAAGTTTTTGAGAGATACATACCCGGACAATGAAATATAATAAAATGTTTGTTTAAGAGGAACAAGAAAGCGAGTGGGATTGAAAATGAGAAAAATTAAAGTGGGCATAGTTGGGTACGGATTGTCAGGAGCTACTTTCCACGCGCCATTACTAAGTGTTTTAGAGCAGTTTCAAATAGTGAAAGTTGTGAGCTCCAATAAGGAAAAAGTCCAAAAAGATTTGAAAGATGTGGAAGTGGTAGGCAGCTTAGAGGAAATTCTTGAAGACCCGTCCATTGATTTGGCTGTTATTACGACACCGAGTGGTTTGCATTATGAAATGGCCAAGCAAAGCTTGTTAGCCGGGAAGCATGTCATTCTCGAAAAGCCGATGGTTGTGGAAGCTTGGGAGGCGGAGGAGCTCATCAAGATTGCCGAGGAAAAGAATCTTGTTTTAAGTGTCTATCATAACCGGAGATGGGATAATGACTTTTTGACTGTGAAAAAACTTATGGATGATGGAGTGCTTGGGGAAATCAATACATACCAAGTCCATTACGATAGATACCGGCCTGTGGTCAGGGATAGATGGAGGGAAAAACCGGGCCCGGGATCAGGCATGCTTTATGATCTAGGATCACATCTCATCGATCAAGCACTTCATTTGTTTGGATTGCCGCAATTCGTTTCGGCAGATGTATTTTCCCAAAAAGAAAATGCAGAAACGGATGATTATTTCCATGTGATATTAGGATATGAAAAGCTGAGGGTTATCTTGCATTCAGGCTCAATCGTTCCGTATAATGGACCGCGGTATCAGGTGCATGGAAGTAAAGGATCATTTATCAAATACGGTCTTGATTGCCAAGAGGCTGACTTAAGTGAGGGGAAAAAACCAGTCGATGACTCTTGGGGTGCAGATGATCCCGAATTCTATGGTAAGCTGGTTACGGTTGAAGGAGAAAATGAGATACATGAAACCATTGAAACACTGCATGGTTCTTATTTAACGTATTACCAGGCAGTTGCCGATAGTATATTGAGCGGGAAAAAAGCTCCAGTCACTGCCCAAGAGGGGTTGGCGGTCATTAAAATCATTGATGCGGCTTTTGAAAGCAGTAACGGAAAGAAAGCCATTTATATTAAATGAAATTAATTTCCCTTTATAACAATATGAAATGAGAAAACTGAATGATAAGCGGCCTTATTCCAAAAATAAGGTCGCTTTTTATTTTGGTGAGATAAAAGCTTCAACTTAAGGAAAGAATGGAGCAAATACTTGTAAATTGTAGAGGATGCGCATGAGTTGTAAGCTGTTTACTCGTGAATTAGAGCCATTTACTCGTGAATTTGGAGCAAATAATCGTGAAATTGACGCATTTACTCGTGAGTTTGAAGCAAATACTCGTGAATTCGAGTGTTACGCAAAAATATGAGAAGTTACCGTGTGAAATTGGAGCTTAGTTCTCAAGAGATTGAAGTGTTACTCGTTATTAAACTGTTTTGGAGGATTTCAATTAAAAGAAGAATGGATAAAAAAATCATAATGAAAACCCCCGGATAGCGGATGCTACTCGGGGGGGTTCGTTAAGGAATAAATTTTGAAATGCCAATTAAGCTCTAAGATAAGGCCTTTGCATGAAGTGATCGCTTTTGCCAAGCCATAGTAATCATTAAAGTAATGAATAAGAGGATAAGACCCAACATGAACGGATAGGTAATGTGGACATCATACATCATTCCCGCAAGTGTTGGTCCAAGCACATTTCCGATGCTCATATACGCATTATTCATACCCATTGCAAAACCTTGCTCATTCCCTGCCATCTTGGAAATCAGTGTGTTAAGAACTGGACGTAAGATGGAAGTGGAAAGGAAGATGATAAGTGAAATCAAAAAGAAAATCAGGTAATTTGATGCAAAAAGTGATAGGAGGAAACCGATGGCTGCAACACTGATAAAGATATTCAGCACATTCACTTCCCCGAAACGCTGTACGATCCGATCGACGACAAACAATTGAACTATTACACTGACGATACCGGTGGCTGTAACCATGACGGCGATGTCCTTAGGAGTCGAATTGAATTGATTATCAAGATAAAGACCAATTACAGATTCATACGCCATTAAGCCAAAGCTCATTACAAGCGTAATGATGAGTGGGATGAAATAAGGCTTTTTCACGGATAAAGTGATCTTCCGAAGCATCGTTTCAGTTTTTGCATCCATGGATTGAGTAACCTGTGCCGTTTCGCTTTCTTTTAAAACAAAAATTGAAAATACGACTGCTGATAGGGATACAAGCGCAGAAATCAAAAAGGGAAACTTCAAGCCAAAGTCAGCTAAAAAACCTCCAATTCCTGGACCGACTACAATTCCCAGGGACATGGCGGCAGATACTAAACTATTGCCTTTAGCGCGTTGATCAAATGTGGTGATATCGGCAACATAAGCAAAAATTGCGGGTATAAGCAAAGCTGCTCCGATTCCGCCAATGATCCGTGAAGCATATAATAACCAAATGGAATTGACTGCATAAAAAATGAACATGGATAATGTCAAACCGACCAATCCATAAATAATCATTTTTCTGCGCCCGAATTGGTCAGTCCATTTTCCGGCAATTGGCGAAAAGATAAGTTGTGCACCTGCGAAAATGGCAATCATTAGGCCAGCGGCGGTTCCGCCTTGATTAATGGAGGCCAGGTATGCTGGTAAAATGGGGATGATGATCCCGAAACTTCCTATTGCTATAAACATATTGATCATGAGGATAATGATCTTTTTGCGTTGTTCTGCTGACATGGACAGCCTCTCTCTCTCTTTAAAAATCAATAACCAATTTAATTCGCATGGTTAATTTTTTGATACGTTAATTATGTTATAGTTTTAGATAGATAGTGTCAATAAGAAAGGATTGTCAAACATGCATTCAAGTGAATTGTATAATTTACATCTAGAGATCAGGGAATTAAGCAGCCTATCACAGGAATTGGTGGAACCGTTACTGGTTAAATATGATTTAACTACTGTGCAGTATCGCGCATTGCAATTAATAGTCTTGAATGAATCCATAGCGGTTAAAGATGTTTCGAATCATTTGAAGATTAAACCTGCAGCAGGAACTGCACTAATTGATCGGCTTGAACGGAAGAAGTTGATTGAGAGGGTACACAGTGAGGATGATCGGCGGGTCGTTTTTATCCAATCCACCGAAAGTGGAAGGAGTACCTATCATTCCATCAATAAGTGTTTTACCAAAACCTTTCGTGATTTTTATAGCGTCCTGAATGAAGAGGAAACGGAACGACTCAAACAAATCGTTGGGAAACTTACCGAACATCTGTCGGCATGCATAGATAATAAAATATAATTTTCCTGACGTGTATAGTTTCCATTATAATAGAAAGAAGAAGCACTATATTCTTAAAGCAGTGAATTTCACTGTTTTTAGGAGACTAATTATCAGAATAATTAAAAAATATTTGGATTTTTCATTTCAAAGCGGATAGGTCATTCAAAAATCTTTAAATGGAAATCCATTAAAGAAGATATGACGGCTGGAAAATGAATATGTATTTAAAGGATACGAAGTTTTTTTCTCAGGATCCATCATGACGAACCAAGCAGGGTGCTGTATACAGTGAATCCGGAAAGAAGGAGATGGTAAAAATGTTTTCCCCATTAACTCCAATTGATTGGAAGCGCAGGGCAGTAAAATATTATCCTCATAAAGTGGCAGTCATCGATGAAGAGAAAAAGTTTACATATAAGGAATTCGGGCAGCGAACAGATCAACTTTCCAGAGCTTTGTATTCTTCGGGAATTGAAAAAGGTGACCATATTGCAGTTATGTTGCCAAATACGCATTATATGTTGGAATGTTTTTATGGCATTTGTCAAATGGGAGCGGTAATGGTTCCTTTGAATTATAGGCTTGCTGCAGAGGATTTGGAATATATCATCAAGCATAGCGATTCAAAAATGTTGATAATCGATGAAGAATTCACCGCTCCGGTCGAAAAGATCATCACTAAACTTTCCTTGGAAAAGATCATCATCGTGCCTTTTGAAGGATATGAAACCACTTTACCTGGAATAGATTATGAGAATTTCATTTTGCATGCAAATGATGATGGACTGCCGGAGGTTAAAATCGAAGAAAATCAACTTTTGACTATAAATTACACGAGTGGAACGACTTCAAAACCAAAAGGGGTCATGTTAACTCATCGCGGGAATTACATGAACGCCGCTAATTTCATTTATCACCTAGGGGTGAAGCATGACGATGTATACTTACATACATTGCCAATGTTTCACGCTAATGGCTGGGGAGGGGTATGGTCGGTAACGGCTACTGGCGGGACTCATGTTTGTTTAAGGAAAGTCGATCCCCCTCTTATCCTCAAATTATTCGCCCGGCATAATATTACATTGTTATGTGGAGCGCCTACTGTCGTAAATATGCTGGTAAATGACCCTAAAGCAAAAGAAACAAATATCAAAGTGCATCCAAGGATGGCAACGGCAGGTGCTCCTCCAGCAGCAGCGCTTATACAAAAGGCACAAGATATCCTTGGTTTGAACATGATCCACGTATATGGATTAACAGAAACTTCCCCATTCATCCTATATAACGAGTGGAAGGATGAGTTTGAAGCTAAATCGGCGGACGAACAAGCAATAATAAAGGCAAGACAAGGGATTGAATTGGTTTTCAATGGGGAAACGATGGTAGTCAATAAAGAAGGGAAAGAAGTCGCTTGGGACGGAAAGGAACTGGGGGAAATTATTACTCGCGGCAATGTTGTAATGGAAGGATATTATAAGGATCCGGAAAAGACGGCTGAAGCAATTAGGGATGGCTGGTTTCATACCGGGGATCTGGCATTTACCTATCCTGATGGGTATATTGAGATACAAGACAGGGCTAAGGATTTAATCATTTCCGGCGGGGAAAATATTTCTTCAACAGAGGTAGAAGGGGTATTGTATAAACATCCAGATGTTTTGGAGGCTGCGGTCATTGCCATTCCAGACGATAAATGGGGAGAAACGCCTAAGGCAATCATTGTGCTGCAGCCAAATGCAAAAGTGACGGAAAATGAGATCATTACCTTTTGCCGCTCAAAAATGGCTCACTTTAAAGCACCGACAAAAGTTGAATTCGTAGAGTCTTTACCGAAAACGGCAACAGGTAAGCTACAAAAATACCGATTGAGGGAAATCCATTGGAAAGGATCGAAAAAGGTAAATTAACGGCTTTCATAGGAACGGGATATATATTAAGTGAATGTCGTAAAAAGGAAAATCAAATGAAGTATGGCAATTAACAAGACCAAGAATGCTTTTAAATAAGCATTCTTGGTTTTTATATTATGGAAAGCAACATTTCCACTGTAATATTAGGAGCAGGAAGGATTAATTAACGAGGGCTTCTTAATGAAAGATTTGACTTAGTGTAATATATATACGTTATTTTAGATAAACTTGGTTTTTTACCACTAGCATAGACAGATACATGATAAGCGTGTTTTCCGGAATAATATGCTGCTATTAAACTATTAGGACTGCCAGCAAGTGCTGATTCCAGTGCAGTAGCTACTCCTGCTGGTGCGGTTGGGCCACCCGCAAACACAAGAGTACTTACGATGCTTAACCATGTTGTTCCCTTTTGATGAGCCTTTACCATCTTTCCTAATTGGGTATTTGTTAGTTTAGCCTGATGAGCAATAGGTTTGCTCATTTCAATGATGCTTGCTGTTGATTGTATTTGTATAACATCATCACTAATTAATTTGACTTCCACAATGGGGTTGACTGTTGATGAAGGTATTGTTTCATTTTTCTCTTCGGCCAATGTATTGGGGACATGTGAAAATACTAATAAACTGATTATTAGTATTGAAAATAAGGACTTTTTCTTCATTTTTAATACACTCCCTTATATTTTTTTGAAAATTTGGTATGATATCATACTATATAACTATATGAAGGGGGTCGAGATAAATATGGAAACTAAGGAAAAAAGTTTTAAAACAGTAATAATTGTACTTATTTCTATATGTCTAGGTTTTATAATCAGGATGTCCTCAGTAATAATAGCTGGTCGAAATTTATTTTCTATGTACAACATAGACCTATTCATTTTATTTATAGCGATAATTGGATTAATTATATGGTTGAATAAAAAGAAAAAAAGGATCTAATTCTTCTGTTTGAAGACAAAAGGGGTTCTATAGCGAGTGTCTTGGAGGAACCGTTCAAACCCTTTAAACCCATTAGTCTTTATTCTGATTTAGAGTAAGTTTTTTAATAAAAGCATTATTTCCGGGATAATTAGAGTAGAAACTTTCATCAATGGATTTTGTGAATTCGTAAAAAAAGGCGGGAAGAAAAACAAATTGTTTTTCTTCCCACCTTTTTTTCATGGGTAGCATGAAAAATTTAAAAAAACCTAATGAGATTATATTATATGAAGAAACTAAGAAGCACAAAGAAAAAATAGCCTTGATCTTATAAAAATTCTGTAAATTTAAATTAAACATTATAACGTTATATTGATTAGTTCGACAAAATATGATAATCTATTTTTGTAAAGAGAAATTAATGAATTCTTATACAATTCAGTGTAACCGTATACAAAGTACTTTCAATCGATAGGATGTACCGAAAAGGATGAGGGAAATGACAGATACGTTAGTTCTGAAGAATGTAAAAATGGTAGAGGGAAAAGCAGCGGATATCATCCTGGAAAATGGGATGATTAAGGAAATTGCACGACCCGGAACTGCAACAGGAGATAAGATAATAGATTATGATCAAAAGGTTTTTGTTTCGAGCGGTTGGATTGATATGCATGTACATGCTTTCCCGGAATTCGATCCTTATGGTGATGAGGTTGATGAGATTGGATATAAAACTGGTGTAACAACGGTCATAGATGCGGGAAGTACGGGGGCAGATAGGATAACCGATCTGGTTAGAAGTTGTGAAAATTCCAAAACGAATGTTTTCGCCTTTCTGAATATTTCGCGGATTGGATTGAAAAGGGTTGATGAGTTATCGGATATTTCATGGCTGGACGAAGGGGAATTAATGAAGGCAATTTCCAAGTACGGGGATTTTGTTGTTGGACTTAAAGCGAGAATAAGTAAAAGTGTAGTTGGTCCAAATGGTGTCGAGCCATTAAAAATCGCTAGGAAGTTCTCGGCTGAAACGGGTTTACCATTAATGGTTCATATCGGTTCAGGGCCGCCTGATATTAAGGAAGTCCTTCAATTACTTGAGGAAAAGGACATTATTACTCATTTTCTAAATGGTAAAGCGAATAATTTATTTGATGAAAGAGAAGAGCCGCTGCCTGAGTTGATTAAGGCGATTGAACGTGGTGTACATTTGGATGTAGGTCATGGAACGGCGAGCTTTTCTTTTAAAACTGCAGAAATGGCTAAAAAGCGGGGAATCGGCTTCAATACGATCAGTACGGATATATATCGGAAAAATAGAGAGAATGGGCCAGTTTTTAATATGGCAAATGTCCTTACAAAATTTTTGTACCTCGGTTATCCATTAAAAGAAGTAATAGATGCGGTTACGGTCAATGCAGCAGCCTGGTTGAATAAACCAGAGCTTGGAAGGGTTTCAGCTGGGGATATTGCGAACCTGACTTTATTCTCGATCGAGAATGAGCCGACCCTTTTATTGGATTCCGAAGGCGAAAAAAGGATGGCAGAAAAAAGAGTTGTTGTAAAAGGAGTGGTTATAAATGGAGAATTCATTGAATGCTAAATACGGTTTGAAAAGAGTCATCAATGCAAGCGGAAGAATGAGCATATTGGGAGTCTCTGCCCCAACTGACACAGTGATGGACGCGATGAAAAAAGGTGGGCAAAATTATGTTGAAATTTCTGATTTAGTCGATAAGTCAGGCCAGCATATAGCGAATTTGCTTCATTCTGAAGCAGCGGTGGTCGTAAACTCAGCATCAAGCGGAATTGCGCTTTCAGTAGCGGCAATCGTTACTGAAGGAAACAGAAGGAAAAGCGAAAGGCTTCATCAAGATCGTATTCAAAAGAATGAAATCATCATGCTGAAAGGCCATAACGTTCAGTATGGTGCACCGGTTGAAACCATGATTTATCTTGGCGGCGGAAAATTGGTTGAAGTTGGATATGCAAATGAAGGGAAAGCAGAACATATTGCGGAGGCCATAAATGAAAATACTTCCGCTATTTTATATGTGAAATCGCATCATGCTGTCCAGAAAAATATGATATCGGTCGAAGAGGCATGGGAAGTGGCCAAAACGAATAATATCCCTCTGATTGTCGATGCAGCTGCGGAAGAGGATTTGGAAAAATATGTACAATTCTCCGACCTGGCGATTTATAGTGGTTCAAAAGCCATTGAAGGACCCACATCCGGTATCGTTGCTGGCAGAAAAAAATATATCGAATGGGTAAAGGTTCAATTGCACTGTATAGGAAGGAGCATGAAGGTTGGAAAGGAAACGACCTTTGGTCTGCTTCAGGCATTGGATGAGTATTTTGTCAAGACGGATAATAGCGAAAAAGAAAAAGCTAGTTTACAAGTTCTCACATCACTTGACTCGATTGATGGCGTAAAAGTAACGATAGTTCAGGATGAAGCCGGACGTGCCATATATAGAGCACGTATTTCCATAAATCCTTTGATAACGGAAACGACGGCGAAAGAAGTGAACGAGCAGCTCAAAAATGGGGATATCGCCATTTATACACGGGATTATGGGATACGGCAAGGCTTTTTCGATATAGATCCGCGTCCATTGCAAGGTGATGATATAAATGTTATTGAATCACGATTAAGAACCATATTAGGAGGAAAACAAGGATGACAAACATAAACAAACGGTTATTGAATGATCGTGTAGCCTTAAATGTACTTGCAAATAGTGTGGAAAATGCAGTGGAAGTCTTTGAAGCAGCTGAAGGACATGTATTGGTTGGTGTACTCTCCAAGGATTATCCAACTGTCGAAGCAGGTGTCACAGCAATGAAAGAATACGGGGAAGCCATTGATGAAGCCGTTTCAATTGGATTGGGCGCAGGCGATAATAGACAGGCTGCAGTTGTCGCAGAAATAGCAAAATACTATCCAGGCAGTCATATTAACCAGGTTTTTCCGGCTGTTGGTGCTACGAGGGCCAATTTAGGCGAGAAGGATAGCTGGATAAATTCACTTGTTTCTCCAACTGGGAAAGTCGGTTATGTGAATATCTCCACTGGTCCAGTAAGTGCAGGCGCAAGTGAAACTGCCATTGTGCCAATCAAAGCTGCCATTGCGCTCGTTCGCGATATGGGAGGAAATGCTTTGAAATATTTCCCTATGAAAGGGCTGAAGCATGAAGATGAATATCGTGCTGTAGCAAAAGCTTGTGGTGAAGAGGGATTTGCTTTGGAACCAACAGGTGGAATCGACTTAAATAATTTCGAGACCATATTAGAAATTGCATTAAAAGCAAAAGTGCCTAAAGTCATTCCCCACGTATATTCTTCCATCATTGATGAAGCGACTGGTAAAACGAATGGGGAGGATGTACGGAAATTATTGGCCATGACGAAAAAATTGGTTGGAAAATATGCCTAAAAGGATTGTGGCATTCGGGGAAGTAATGATGCGTTTGCAGGTACCTGGGTATGAGTTGCTATCACAGGCTAACACGCTGCAATACTCCTTTTCAGGCACGGGAGTAAATGTAGCTTCTGCGATGACAAAACTTGGACATGATGGGTATCTTGTGACAATGTTACCGGATAACCCCCTTGGTGATTCAGCAATTTCAGCTTTGCAGCGCTTAGGTATCGGCAGGAACTACATCTCTAGAGGCGGCAAATACATGGGGATGTACTTTTTGGAAAATGGATTTGGACAGCGGGCGAGCCGTGTCACATATTCCAATCGACTGGAAAGCAGTTTTAATACTGCCACCTTATCCGATTATGATATGGATATGATTTCGGAAAAGACGGATATCATCCATTTTTGCGGAATCACGCTTGCAATGGCGGAAAATGTACGGGAAAGCATGAAGGTGCTGGCTAGAAAAGTCAAAGAAAAGGGCGGTACAGTCTGTTTCGACTGCAATTACCGACCTTCCTTATGGGAGGGTGGTTACGCTGACGCAAAGCCTCATTATGAGGAAATGCTTTCTTTGGCTGATATCGTCATGATGAATGAAAAAGACGCCCTTTATATTTTAGGAATGAAGTCAGAAGGTTCCACAAGGGAAGAACAGCTTGTTGAGTTGATCCCTGAAGTGGCCAAGCGATTCAAAATTCAATCGATTGCGGGGACACACCGTTCGATCAACAGTGATAATAGCCATACGTTGAGGGGGTATATATACAAAGAAGAAACATTTTACTTTTCCGATATCCTATCATTTTCCGTATATGATAGAATAGGTTCAGGCGATGCTTACACCAGCGGAATCTTACATGGCGAATTGCTAGGATATTCCCCTGAAAAGACAGTACGATTTGCTGCTGTATCAGGAATGCTGGCATGTACTGTCGTTGGAGATACTCCTTTGGCAACCGAAAAGGAGATACTCTCGGCAATGGAAGGTAAAATGGAAGATATTAAAAGATAAGGCAGGAGATTAGGAATGAATGTGAACAGGAAAAATGGACCGATGTATTTACAGATAAAAGAAATATTAAAGGATCGTATTTTACATGGGGTTTATGCCATCGACACAAACATTCCCTCCGAGCCTCTTTTGGAAGAAGAATTTAACGTAAGTAAGGTTACTGTCCGTAATGCAATCAAAGAACTCGTGCAAGAGGGGTATGTTGAAAAGAAAAGCGGCAAAGGCACTAGAGTCATAGCTAATGGTTCGATTGTCAAACTTTCCAAAGGGAAACGTTTCACAGAGCTGTTGGTGGAGGAAGGGCACTCCATTTTAAAAAAGGTGTTAAACATAAGTCAGATTGACCTTTCTTCAGACTCTAAGCTGCATTCTTTATTTGGTGCCCGTTGCATAAGTATCGAACGGATATATTTATTGGACAATGAACCTTATATTTACTTTACACATTATATTTCACTTGATTTAAACCAAGAAGAGATAAAAGAGGTCCAAATCAGTTCTTTGTACCGCTTTTTGGAAGAGCAAAACGTCAAACTTGAAACATTCAGAGATGAGTTTGCTGTTGCTATCGCTCCGGATCACATTTGCGAAACACTGAAAATCGAAAACAATAGTCCAGTACTAAAGAGGATTAGGATTTCCAGTGATGGGGACGGAAATGTTACGGAATACAGTGAAGGGTATTACAACACGGCTAAACAGAACTACATTGTGACATATAACGAGCCGGTACAATAATCCCATTTATTGTATTGGTATGAATGTAAGCGATTTCTTGGGAATGGGGAGAATATATGGAACTATATTTATTAGGAATCACGCTGATAGCAATCGTAATCGTCATTTTGGGGGTATCATTGTGGAAATGGCATGCGTTCATCAGCCTGACTGTTGCCAGTTTATTTTTAGCGATTTTTTCCGGTCTGCCAATGGACAAGATCGTTGGAGCTTATGAAACGGGTGTCGGAGCGGTCCTTGGGCACCTTATTGGAATATTGGCTTTAGGGACCATCCTAGGAAAGATGATGTCCGACTCTGGAGCTGGAATGCAGGTTGCTGACTTTTTCATTAATAAATTCGGTGTGAAAAACCTGCCATGGGCCATGCTTTTATCTGGTTTCATCATCGGCATTCCGGTATTTTTCGAGGTTGGTTTAGTAATATTGCTTCCTTTGGTCATTTCCATTCGTAAATCAACCAAAGTGAACATCTTGTTAATTGGCATTCCAGTACTTGCTGGTTTATCGATCGTACATGGGCTGGTGCCTCCGCATCCTGGAGCCATGACAGCTATTGGAATTTATAATGCTAACATGGGGCAGGTACTTCTGTACTCATTGATCATCGCATTCCCGACAGCTGTAATTGCGGGACCGCTATTCGCAAAATGGATTCATAAACGGGTTATTCCTGTTGGAGAACCGGAATTGATCCGTGTCGAAACAAAGTCAAGTGGATTACCCGGAACTGGAGTATCGTTCTTCATCATCCTTTTGCCAGTATTGTTGATGGTTTTAACGGTAGTTGCGCCTTATCTGCCGCTACCGGGTTCGATTGAAAAATTCTTATTGTTTATCGGAAGTCCAGTGATCGCCCTATTAATCTCCTGTTTTGCAGCTTACTATTTCTTGGGCTACAGACAGGGAATGGACAAATCACTAATTAAAAAGTTGACGGAAGAATGCTTATTGCCATTAGCATCCATAATTCTAATTATCGGTGCTGGCGGAGGGTTCAAGCAAATTTTAATTGATAGTGGTGTAGGGACTGCAATCGCTTCCATGTCTGAAGAAATTTCTTTATCACCGATCGTTCTTGCATTCCTTGTGGCCGGATTGATTCGGATTGCCACAGGTTCTGCAACCGTCGCTTTGACCACGGCAGCAGGGATCGTTTCACCGGTCGTTGCCAATATGACGGGTGTAAATCTAGAATTGCTCGTAATTGCCACGGGAGCAGGCTCACTCATGTTCTCCCATGTTAATGACGCCGGTTTCTGGTTAGTAAAAGAATACATGGGACTAACCGTTAAAGAAACTTTCAAAACTTGGACAGTGATGGAAACGTTACTTTCCTTCGTTGCATTCGGTTTGGTTTTAATTTTCGATATATTCATTTAATTAAAATGAAATTCTGCAATGTCTGATTAAGTAACATTTACCTCCGTGAACTGTCTTGGGGTGACAGATCACGGAGGCTTTTATTTATTTATGAACATACTGGGGGGGGGGGGAGAAATGACCGGCTGTATTTTTATGGATTGGTCGTTGCGGAATAAAACAGAAACAAAATTCATCCACAATCGGAAGCAGTTAGTCTAGTGACAAGGGTGTAGCTTCATCCAGGAGACGTTTGTTTGGCTCCTCGAAGATATAAGTCCTGACAGAGACTTCTATATTGCAAGATTGACAGCTTCCCGTTTACATATTCATTCTGAATATAGTCCAATAAATCATTGGCATGGTTAGGTTTTTGACGTTTTTCCTGAATATAATGGAGAATTAAAACTTCTATATTCACACACTCACCTTACTTGACAAGTATTTTTTTCCATAAATAATATAACATGGGCATTCAAAAAAATATCATTTTTTGAATATTTTAACTATCGACATATTTATACAAATAAAGGAGTGATTCGGAGTAACCGGTGGGAAATTTTATCGGGAAATCCAAAAAAGAGCGATGTTATTTCGACTTACTTTTAAGTCGGCACAAGAAAAACCCCTGATAATTCAAGGGTTGGAGATATAAAACTGATTTTACAAGGACTTCATGCTTGTATCTTTTGTACATGTATAGGTGATAAGCGCAGTTCTGCGGATTCTCTTTTAATGGAGAATAAATAAGCTGCCAAACCTAAGAGGGCTGTAAAAATCAGCATGGCGATCGATGAACTGAAGTCCCCGCCAGACAAGTCACGAAGCCATCCCATGATATAGCTCGAAAAGCCGCCCATGATATTCGTGAATCCAATTAGACCTGCGGCTCGTCCTGCCGTTTCAGGTGTTGAGTATTTTACCATGAGCATATTGCTTAGGTGGAACACACCGCCTTGACATCCCATTGCCAGTCCCATACATAGTCCGGCCAAAATAGGGTTGGGGATGAAGACTGCTACAGTCAAAAAGACAGCCGTCAATGAAAATAGAATCGTGGCCATCAAACTTGGACGTCTGGTTTTGTCAGCCAGAAAACCGCATGCCAAGACAAATCCTAAAGCGAATAGCCAGGAAAGTGAAGTAATGCTCGACATTCCTTCCTTTTCAAACCCTTTTGCTTCAATGAGATATGTAGGAAGCCAAATGCTGATTCCGAAAAATAAGAAGGAGCATACGAGCATACCGAACCAAACGATCCAGAAACGATAATCTTGGGCGAAACTTTTCTTATTCTCTGAATGGGCGGCGGTTTCTTTTATTTCATCATCCGTTTGGCGAATGAATGTCAATTCATCTTTACTTATACGGGGGTGTTCTTCTGGTGTATTCCTCGTCATTAAGATGAACATCGGGATATTTATAAATAAGTTGAAAGCTGCAAGCATAAAGAAAGCTGCTTGCCAGTGAAGTAAAGATATCACAAGCACCAAAACAACGGCTCCCATTGCCGGTCCTAAATAGTTTCCGGTAAGCCAAGATGCCTGGGCCCTCCCCAGTTCGCGTTTATTAAACCAGTTAGAAATGAGCTTTCCGGAAACCGGAATCATCATCCCTTCACCAAAACCAAGAATGATCCTGCTAATTAAAAATATTTCATATGAATTTGCCAGTCCTGACATAATCATCGTGATTGTCCAAACGAATAAACCGGCGATGGCTGTTTTTCGGGCACCCAATTTATCAATGATGAAGCCCCAAAAAAGATTTGAAACTCCATAAGCAATGGTGAATACAAAAGATAGAAGACCGATCTTTGCATTTTTGTCAGCACCTGTAATACCGAGTGCATGCAAGAATTCTGGATCTGTTTGAATGATGGAAATGCCAACCTTATCAATTTGTCCGAAAAACCAAAAGAAAAAAATTGGTACGGCAATATACAACCATCTTTTTTGCCCATTTAACATAATACCATCTCCCTATCGCTTTTTAACATTCCTTAAAACGCTTACATTTGAGAATAAGTGTTTTAAAGTTATCCCTTTAAAAAGGTACTAGTTTGTTTTCATTTTTCCCGCCTTTCTTTAAAATTTTGATAGATAAAAGAAACAGATGTGTTTTGTAAGGAAAACAAAGTTTTACTTTCTTAACGATAAATTAAAATAATTTGATTGTCAATTTAATATTTTGACTATTTTATATTTTTAGATTATAAGCGCTTACGGTTATAAATCGAACTTAGTTTCATCCTATTGAGTAGATGGGAGCTCTATCAACCAGGACTTTAAATGGAAGTAATACTGATTCTTTGTGTCCAAAAAACAAATTATTTACAAATTATTAAAGATTCTGACTTGTTGATATTGAATTTAAAATCAGGAAAATCTATAATTCATTTATATTGTTTTGTATATGAAATGCTTAATACGGAAAATTTCGCGATTTGACAGAGAATATCGATGTATGAAAATTCTTTATTTGTTTTTACTGCTGTAATTGGTTATATTTGGTCATATAACAACGAGCTTTTCTAATGAAACGTCAATTATGCTAGGCCTTCCAAATAGTTTTATATATGTTAATATGCTTTAATTGACACATAAACACTATTCTATTTATACATGAAGAGTTAAGGATTGTAAGGTAGTAATGGTTGCCAATTTGCGGTACTGATTCTTTAACAGGAATAGGGAAAATGAATTGCTCGAAGACACCAGCTAGGTTAAAAGTTCCCGGCTTTTACTAGCCGTTTTCCGGAAGCGCTGAAAGCATTGAGTATATCTGATATGACTCATAGACCAGCTGTTGTTAGCATGAAAGAAAGTAAACGGAAACTTCTGAATTGATTACAATCCATCGAAATATGATTGGAAGAACTTGCAAAGTAAAGGCCGGTGCGCGCTACTGGCGCCAAAGTACCTTTCTAGTTAAGGAAGCAAAAGAAAATAGGCAACCATTGAAGTATGCATCATGAACATTCACCAAAAGAACGATCAGAAAAAAATGGATATATATGTTGCAAGTTCTTCTTTCTAGGTATGAAGAAAGCTTTACTGAACGGGTTATAGTCAGGGAAAATGAGATTTATTCACAACGGGGGGAATACTTGAATGGCAAGCGAAGAAAAAGAGAAAGAGAAATATAGTGCTAATTCATTGGTTAGGGGCTTGGAAATCATTAAGCTCTTTAATGAAGTGCAGCCGAGCTTGTCTCTTTCAGAAATAGCAAAACAACTGGGAGTAAGCAGAACAGTACCATATCGTTTATTATTCACATTACAAAATATTGGTTACTTGTCTCAGGATGAACATACCAAACGTTATAGTTTAACTCCTAAAGTTCTTGAATTGGGGTTCAGCTATTTGAATAGCTTGAAATTCCAGGAAATTGTCCAACCTTATATGGAGACCTTGCGTGATGAAATCGGAGCCTCCTGCCATCTTTCCATTTTGGATGGACAGGAAGTTGTTTATGTTGGAAGTGCCCCGATCAGAGGTGTATCCGCTGTCAATGTGAACATAGGCTTGCGGCTGCCGGCACATGCTTTGGCCAATGGAAAATTACTTTTGGCATATCAACCGAAAGAATTGCTCATGCAAATGTTCAAAATATCGAACCTTACTCCTTATACAGACAAAACTCTCACCGCGCCTGGTGAATTTCAAAAACAGCTGGATTCGATTCGGCAAAATGGTTATTCGATGACAAGCGGGGAATTCCACCCTGGCATCCGTTCGGTTGCCGCCCCGATCTTTGATAGGACCGGGAAAGTATTGGCTGCCTTGAATGTCGTAGCAACAGAGTCTGCTTATCAAGAGGATTTCATCGATAAAATTGCCTTGCCGAAACTGTTGGAAGTTTCTCGTCAGTTATCCGTTTATATGGGATACAGCGGGGTTAAGCCTTATCAACACGAAGATGTCTGAACGATTTAAAATCGATTAATAAGTGAATAGTCTCTTTCGAAAGAGTGGATCTCCCAATAGGGAAATCCACTCTTTTTTGTGTTAAGAAAAGCAAATCGTTACAAGTTTATCCCATAGTCATGAACGTTCGGATTATAAAAATAGTTTTAAATATTCTAAAAACTCATTGACAATGAAGCGTTTTCATTTTAGACTTAATTCATAGACAAAACAATGTTTTGCTTATGAAACATAATTCGGTTTAGAAACAACAAATAAGGGAGGAATTTTAAAATGACAAAAGAAACTTTTTCAGTGAAGGATTTTGAAAAAAAATATGTTGCCCGATTGAAAGACCGTACTCTTGATTGGAATGTCTTGAAGTTCCAAGAAGAAATTGATCCCGCTTATAGACGCGCACAGATGAGATATATCGGACGTGGTGCCACTGCCAATAACGATACGAATGTAATTGCAGGTGAACATTTCACTTTAAGTACGATGGTGCTTCCTCCGGGATGTATCGGTCCTTTGCACCTTCATGACGATGTTGAAGAAGTGTTTTTCATTCTTGAGGGTGAAGTCACGGCATTAATTCAAGAGGACAGCTACAGTGAAGTGCATGAAATTAAATTAAGTGCGAGAGACTGCATAAGCAGCCCGCCAGGGGTTTATCGGGGAATTAGGAATGACGGGGATGTAGAGGCGCGCATGCTAGTGATGCTTGGGGCAGTGAAGCCTAACTTACCGACATATCCTGAAGGCAGTGAACTGGAAGAACTGCGTAAACAACGCTCTAAAGAAAGAGAAGCCATCATTAAAGATTGATCATTAAGCCGAAAGGGCACCTGCATTATGAAAATTAATGAGGCGCCCTTTTCGATTAGATTGTTAAATATGGCCAATGCGAATGATCAAAAGGGCAATCTAAATTATGGGAGGTTAAAAAAATGCTTGGGATTACTCATTTACGGCATATAAGCATGATTACTCCGAATTTCGACGATCAAGCAGAGTTTTATGAAAAGGTTTGGGGTCTGGATAGGGTGGATGTTCCGGAAGAGGAGAATACGGTTTATTTCCGGGGGGCTGGACCGGAACATCATATTCTTAGCCTTCACAGGGGAGAAAAACGAGGATTGCACCATATAGCTTTTGGCATGGTCGATAAAAATGCGGTAGACCGTGCAGCAGGGATATTACAATCGAAGGGCGTTCGAATTATTGAACCGCCTGGATATTTGGATGAAGCAGGTGCCGGTTATGGCCTGCGGTTTATTGATCCGGAAAACCGCGTAATCGAACTTTCGGCTTGGGTGGAAGTGCAAACATCTATTTGGAGCAAGAAAAATGTGGATCCAGTGAAATTGAATCATGTTGTAATGAACACGAAGAACTTAGATATGATCGTTGAGTTTTATACGGATGTTCTTGGTTTTAAAGTCACTGATTGGAGTGAGCATCAAATGTCATTCCTCCGGTGCAACAGAAAGCATCACTCCATCGCCTTCAATCAAGATGAGCATGCGTCAGTCAATCATATCGCATACGAAGTCGATTCCGTGGATGAATTGATGCGAGGAATAAGCAATGTCCGAAAAGCGGGCTTGTCAGAACTTTGGGGACCTGGACGTCATGGGCCGGGGGACAATATTTTCTGTTATTTTCAAGACCCAGGCGGTTTTGTAATGGAGTATACATGTTATCTGGAAACGATCGAAGATGAATCTGAGTGGAGAGCACGTGTATGGAAACGGGTACCGCATTTAATGGATCAGTGGGGGATTGCAGGGCCGCCGAAACCTGAAGCGCGCAAAGCAATGGGAGGAGATCCCGATCCAGGCTGGGTTGATTCTCATATAGAAGGTTCTGTCATGGCGAAAAAATGAGGAGGAGTTTGATTTCCTCCCATGATTCTTTCGCGTAGTTAGCTTCTTGTTGATTAAAGGACAGCATTTGAGGAAAATGGCTTTGAAAAGGAGTGAAGAGAGTGGATTTAGGATTGCAAGGAAAAGTGGCTGTCATTATGGGCGGCACGTCGGGAGTGGGATTAAAAACAGCAGAAATGTTTTTAGCTGAAGGAGCGAAAGTGGCTATTTGCGGCAGAAGTGCTGAGCGTATGGAAAGTGCACAAAGTCAATTGCTCTCATTTGGTGAAAAGGAAGATATTTTTGCATCAACATGTGATGTCACCTCAAAATCGGATGTGGATTCTTTCATTAATGGTACCGCTGAGAGGTTTGGCGGAATCGATATTTTGGTGAATGCAGCCGGTCAAAGCGTGATGGGTCACTTTTTTGACATAACGGATGAGCAGTGGGAAGAACAGATTCAGTTGAAGTTTTTTGCCATCATATATGCCGTTCGTGCTTCGCATCCTCATTTAGTGAAAAGGGGAGGAGGGCGGATCATTAATATTAATGCAACGCTTGCCAAAGAACCTGAACGTCATATGGTAGCGACTGCAGCAGCAAGGGCTGGCCTCCTTAATTTAAGCAAAACCTTGTCCCAGGAATTGGCCTTTGACAATATATTGGTGAATTCAGTGAGTCTTGGATTGATCCGGACCGATCAATGGGAGCGAAGAAGGTTGAAAAATGCGCCTGATATGGACCCTGAAGAGTATTACGGGGACCTAGCGAAAAAACGGAATATCCCTCTCGGCCGCGTAGGGGAAGCGGAAGAAGTGGCCAGTGTCATTGTTTTCCTTGCTTCAGACAAAGCAAGTTATGTAGCGGGTTCGACGATTGAGACGGCAGGAGCGATCGGAAAGGCAATATAAATATATTACTGAAAAAGGTAGGATAACGCGATGAAAATACAAGAAGAAATAGAGTTTACGACCGCCGATTCCATCGTAAAGGAGCTTGTTCAAGCAGGTGTGGAAGCTGCTTTCGGGATTGTCAGCATTCACAATATGCCCATCTATGATGCAATTCTTAGGGAAGGGAGCATCAAACTCATTTGTTCACGCGGTGAGAGCGGTGCCGTAAATATGGCTGATGGATATGCACGCGCCACCGGGAAATTGGGTGTAGTGATTACCAGTACTGGAACAGGGGCAGGAAATGCAGCTGGTTCACTAGTGGAAGCTTGGGCAGCAGGTGTTCCCCTTCTTCATCTAACAGGTGAGGTGGCTTCTTCTTATCTTGGTACAGGCAAAGGATACATACATGAGTGTAAAGACCAGCTTTCAATGATGAGCGGAGCTTGTAAAAATGCAGTGAGGCTTAGAAACCCTGACCAAACCGCAGCAGTAGTAAGGAAGGCAATCCAAGAAGCTTTAGCTGCACCAACGGGTCCGGTTACATTGGAAATTCCAATTGACTATCAATCGGTGATCATAGAGGATCTTTCACTCGAAGGGCTACGAACTTCACCCTCTGAAACAAATTCAATGCCAATTATTCCTGAACTAGCCGTTCAAAAAATCTTAAGCGCAAGCCGACCTGTCATATGGGCCGGTGGTGGAGTCATCAGTGCCAATGCTTCGCAAGAGCTGCAAAAATTGGCGGAAATCCTTGGCGCAGCGGTAATAACCAGTCAGTCAGGAAAAGGTTCGATTCCAGAAAACCATGAACAATGCATCGGACATTTTGCGGCATATGAAACTACAAAAGAGTTTTTAAGAAATGCAGATTTATTGATTAGCGTAGGTGTAAGGTTTAGGGGGAATGAAACATCCAACTGGAAAGTGCCGGTGCCCCAAGAACATATAGCGATCGATGCGGATTGGCAGGCCATTAACCGGAACTATAAAGCCACGTTAGGTTTGGTTGGCGATGCAAAAGATATGCTTGCTGCCATCATTCAAAAGCTTGAAGAACGTTCAGTTCATGCAGAGCCATCTTATTTACAAGAAGTTCTTTCACTTAGAAATGAAGTGCGCGCTCAACTCAGGGAAACGCTTGGACCGTATGAGCAATTTGTAGATGGCATGAGGGAGGTATTACCAGAGGATACCATTCTAGTTCGTGATGTGACCGTACAGGCAAATGTTTGGGGTAGCCGTTTATTTGAAATCTATGAACCGAGAACATCGATTCATGCATCAGGCGGCGGAATTGGTCAAGGTCTTCCAACAGCAATCGGTGCCCAAATGGGATGTCAAGATAAAACCGTCGTTCTTATGGCTGGAGATGGTGGGTTTATGGTGAACGTCGGGGAAATGGTTACGGCAGCCGAAGAAAACTTACCAGTTATCATCGTATTGTTCGATGACTCAGGCTATGGAGTTCTTCGCAATATTCAAACAGCCGCATATGGTCGGCAGGTAGCTGTGGACTTATTGAGCCCTGATTTTGTAAAACTGGCTGAATCCATGCATTTTGATGCAGTGCGTATTGGTTCTGGAGATGAATTCATATCCGAACTGAAAAAAGCTAAGGAAAGACGTAAACCTTCAATGATCGTCGTTGATATGGAAGCTGTGGGGCCAATGGCCAAACCATTTGGCGGACCACCGGGAGCTGCGGAAGCATTCAAGCCAAAAAAACTATAAGGAGGATTGAGAATGATTTCGACATACCCATTTGTTTCAGGAAAATATCTAGTTAATGGAGAATGGATAGAATTACCGGAAAAAGTCGATGTAGTAAATCCGGCAAATACATCGGAAGTAGTTGGCCAGGTGGCAAAATGCTCTGAAGAAATCGTGAATGGCGCTATTGAAGCGGCAGAAAATGCTTTTGAAACGTGGTCTCGCTCTGATATCGGGGAACGGGCAAACAGGATGAACACTGCGGCAGAAGAACTATCAAAAGTTATCGAGGAAAATGTTACCGTGTTTGTACGTGAGAATGGCAAAACACTTGTTGAAGCTAAAAAGGATTTACTGCGCTGTGTTGAAGTAATGAAGGGCTGTGCTGCAGAGTTACTTGATTGGTGGAAGCCTGAAGTGCTTCCAGGAAAACAAAAAGTCCAAATCCGAAGAAGGGCAAGAGGTGTCACGGCAATAATCACACCGTGGAATTCTCCGATGATATTAACATTTAAAAGGGTCATACCTGCTGTTTTGGCAGGCAATGCCGTTGTCGTAAAACCTGCAACGAATTGTCCCTTAACGATCATGACCTGTTTAAAAGTAGTTGCTGAACATTTTCCTCCAGGAGTCATCAATATAGTCTCGGGATCAGGAAAAGCAATCGGCGACACACTATGTTCCGATTCACGCGTAAGGACATTGGCGTTTGTCGGAAGTACGGAAACCGGGAAAGATATCATGCAGAAATCAGCTGGAAATCTGCAAAAAGTATATATGGAACTTGGCGGCAATGATCCTGCCATCATCTTGGAAGATGCCAATATGGACGAAGCGGCTATCAAACGTTTGAGAATGGGGATTTTACGAGCAGCGGGTCAGGTTTGTTCTGCTGTAAAAAGAGTGTACGTCCAAGAATCACGATATGATGAAGTTGTGGAGAAGCTGACCAAAGAGTTCAGCCGGATGGTGATCGGTGATGGAATTCAGCCTGATGTAACCATGGGTCCATTGAATAATAAAGCACAATATGACTTTGTGAATGGCTTGATCGAACGTACTGCTAAGTCAGGAGGAAATATAATCACAACCGGCATTCAGCTGAATCCGGAAACTTGGGATAAAGGTTATTATATGCTTCCTTCCATTATTACTGGCGTCGATCAGCAGAGCGAATTGGTTCGAGTGGAACAATTCGGACCGATCATTCCAATTTTACCTTTCAATGATATCGATGAAGCTGTAAAATTAGCGAATGATAGTGAGTTTGCGCTGCGTGCATCTGTTTGGACCGAGAATGAAGATATCGCTGTCGAAATGGCAGATCGCCTTGAAGCTGGTGCGGTATTCCATAATAATCATACCGTTTTCAGCGACTTGGCCCTGGACTTCCCTGGCTTAAAAGAAAGCGGTGTTTCGCGGGAAACAAGACATTGCGGGTTGGAATTCTTTGCGGACTCATACGGGTTTGCTGATTGAGGAAGGATGAAACTACATGAAGTTAGGTTTAATCGGGTGCGGTAATATCGGAAAATTTCTGCTTCAGGCCATTAATAACGACGGGCTTCTTCCAGGTGGAAGAATCGTTGCGATTTATGCCCGCCGTGAAGAAGTTGCGGCACAATTAGCTGAAGAATTCAGGACACAGCCATATTGTGATGTCGACGAACTCCTTAAATCCGATGTAGATTTAGTCATAGAGGCTGCAACGATAGAAGCAGCTGAAGAGTATGCATTGAAAGTGCTTAAAAGCGGGAAGGATCTCTTGCTAAGCAGCATTGGCGTGATGGCGAATTCCGCCTTTGAAGAACAATCAAACCAGATTTGTAAATTGAATAACGTGAATATTCTCCTTCCGTCTGGTGCGATTGGAGGTCTAGATGTACTTAAATCGGCAAAAGCGGTGAATGGCCTTGAATCTGTTTGCATCACCACAAGAAAACCGCCAAACGCATTGCCGGCAGGGTCTTCAGTGACAGAAGAAACGGTATTATTTGAAGGAACTGCTGCAGAAGCGATCAAGCTGTTTCCGAGAAACATTAATGTTGCGATTGTGCTGTCTATGGCTGGTCTTGGATCAGAAAAGACGAAAGTAAAAATTATTGCCGATCCAAAAGTGTTAAAAAACAATCACCTGATAGAAGCGTCAGGTTCGTTCGGGAAACTGAAACTGGAAGTGGAAAATGATCCGATGCCAAATAACCCGAAAACGAGTTATCTAGCGGCATTAAGCGTTTTGGCGACTCTGCAAAACAAGGAAAAAAGCGTTCAGATTGGGTAATGCATAATGATGTAAAGCTTGGAAGGGAGAGAAAAAGTATGCTTAAAACTGAAAAATCCTTAGAAGAAATGTCGAAACAGCAAGTTGTTGACTATTTGAACGAAACGGTTAAACCAGAGGAAGGCGTTATACCTGCATACCTCCTTGGAGACCCAAAGGTTTATGATATAGAACATGAAAAAGTGTTTTTGAAAACATGGGTTTTTATCGGTCATGATTCTGAAGTACCGAACAAAGGAGACTTCATGACCCGTGAACTTGCTGGCTACTCGCTCATCATTACTCGTGATGCTGAAGGTGAAATCAGGGCGTTTTATAATATGTGCACCCATCGCGGAATGAAACTATGCCGTGCAGATAAAGGGAACAAGTCATTATTTACGTGCCCCTACCATGGGTTCAATTTTAAAAACACTGGGGAACTCGTAGGAGTGCCATTACAAAAGGACATATATGGGGGCAACCTTGACCGCTCGGAAATGGGCCTTCACAAAGTAAAGCTTGAATCCTATAAAGGTCTTTTATTTGGAACTTGGAATGAAGATGCAGAACCGCTTGAAGAGTTCCTTGGCGACATTAAATGGTATTTGGATATCCTTGTAGGACGTGCAGAAATGGAAGTAATCGGAGTTCCGCAAAGATTCGTTGTTAATTCCAACTGGAAAGTTGGTTCCGATAACTTTGTTGGTGATTCCTATCACACGATGGTCACACACGGATCCATTGCCAAACTGGGCATGGTGCCCAATGCTACCTATTCAAAGCGCGGTTTCCAAATCCATACGGATAACGGACATGGACTAAACTTAGGGACTCCTAATCCTGACTTCGCTTTCCCGGAAGAATTGAAAGATGAATTTAAAACTAATTTGTCAGAAGAACAATATGGAGTGTTATCAAACTTAAAGAATATGATTGGGAATGTCTTCCCTAACCTATCATTTTTAATATCCCATACAAAAATCAAAGACCAATTCATCTCCAACACTTCAATAAGGATGTGGCGGCCAATCGGTCACAATAAAATGGAAGTGATTGCTTGGATGCTCGTGGAAAAGAACGCCTCCCAAGATTGGAAAGATAGATCAAGAGATTCATTTATCTTGACCTTTAGTCCATCCGGTATTTTCGAACAGGATGATACGGAAGTTTTTACTGATATCACTGAAGCAGCCCAAGGCCCAATGCCTTTCCTAAAGAATCTAACCTACAATTATACAATGGGTCTTCATCGTGAACCAGTTGATTTTATAGGTCCTGGTGTTGCTTACGATGATAAATTCACTGAAGCGAGCCAAAGGAATTTTTACAAGTACTGGCTTGAATTGATGACGAAATGATAAGCGGGAGGGGTAAGTGAAATGAATGTGGAGAAAATGTTGCTCAAATGTCAATTTGAACAGTGGCTGTATGATGAAGCTCAATTACTGGATGATATTGAATTTGATGATTGGTTCGATTTAATGCATTCGAGCTTACGTTATCAAATGCCTGTACGTGTTAATAAAGAAGGGGTGGAACGCCCGGATTATTCAACGGACATGTTTACATTTAATGATGATATTGAGCTGCTTAAACTGCGTGTGGATCGTTTGAAAACGGATTATGCTTGGGCGGAAATACCGCCATCAAGAACAAGGCGTTTTGTCTCAAATGTACGTGTTAAAGACTATGTTGAAGGTGAAAAGGCAGTCGTCAAGAGCTACCTGCTCATCTATCGTAGCCGCAGCACGGATATTCAACATGATCTGATTTCGGGGGAACGAAATGATGAATTCATTTTCGAAGAAGGTAAGTGGAAACTTTCCAAACGAATATTCATTGTTGATCAATCAACGATAAATACCAGAAATCTTGCTATCTTCGTATAATATTGACTTGGTTAAAAAGAGGAGGCTGGTTACAATGGCAATGGCGTTAAAGGATAAAGTAGTGTTGATTACCGGTGGCAACTCAGGTATCGGGGAGGCTGTCACTAGACGTTTCATACAAGAAGGGGCAAAAGTCAGCATCATCGGCCGCTCGATAGAAACGCTAAAGAAAATGAAAGCGGAATTTGGTGAAGATATTCTCATTAACCAAGGCGATGTAAGCAAATATGAAGACAATGAGAGGGCTGTCCAGGCCACTGTCGAGCAATTTGGAAAACTGGATGTTTTCGTTGCCAATGCAGGAGTCTTTGATGGATTTGCTAAATTTGCCGACGTAACTCCCGATGCACTTTCCGATGCATATGATTTTCTGATTGATATTAATGTTAAAGGATCATTCTTCGGTGCTAAAGCCGCTCTTGAAGAACTGCAAAAATCGAATGGAAATATTATTTTCACCGTATCCGGTGCCAGTTTTTATCCGGATGGCGGCGGGGTGTGGTACACAGCAAGCAAGCATGCCCAAATAGGGCTGATGCGCCAACTTGCCTTTGAACTCGCTCCTAACATAAGGGTGAATGCTGTAGCGCCTGGTGGCACTCTGACCGCATTATCGGTCATTCCTCCCCTACGTCCATTCGTTAAAATGGTGGATAATGAAACGAAGGCAAATAGCATAAAAAAAAGAAACCCTCTTCAGCTTGCACAGCTGCCCGAAGATCATGTAGCTGCATATGTCCTATTGGCATCAGACGCAGCGCGTGCCATTACCGGTGAAGTCATCTCCAGTGATGGAGGATTGTCCGTTCGCGGACTGGGTTGAGTTCATAATAAAATAAACTAGGGGAAGTAGGTTTATTAGTATGGCTGAATCACTATTGGGCAATAGGAATATTAATCAACTCGCATTTGTTGTAAAAGATATTGAAGCTGCTAATCTAGCTTTCACAAGACTGCTGGGCATTAAGAAGGCAGAACCCTTTCTAACTGGTGACAGTTCTGTTTCGAAAGTCACTTTTAGAGGTGTACCAACGGAATCGCAATCCAAACTGGCTTTCCTGAATACACCGACCGTCCAATTTGAACTAATAGAACCCGATAAAAATCCAGGAACGATGCGTGAGTTCCTGGATGAAGTAGGTGAAGGGATCCACCATATAGCTTTTGATGTGGACTCTATTCAAAAGAGGCTGCCAATCATGGAGAAAAATGGTTACCCAGCTTTGCAAACGGGTGAATTCACTTCAAGTGACGGCCGATATGTATATGTGGATACACTAGATGATCACAAAACGTTAGTTGAACTGCTTGAAAGTGTGGAGCCAAGAGTAACGGCATGGGAAAGATCGGAAGATGACAGCATTCAGCCGCTACTAGGGACTAACAAAGTGGAACAGCTTGCGTTTGTTGTCAAAGATCTTGATGCGGCTGCAGAAGCATATAGTAAGTTGTTGGGTGTTGAAAAACCTCCCATCATCCATTCTGGTTCATCCGATATTACAAACGTGATTTACAAAGGGAAGCCCACTGAAGGCAAATCAAAATATATGTTCATCAATACTCCGTTAATTCAAATTGAATTGATCGAGCCGGGCGATTCACCCAGTACGTGGAAATATCATCTAGAAACATATGGTGAGGGTGTTCACCATATCTCTTTTGTCGTTAAAGACATGGAGGCTAAAATGAAGATGCTGGAAGAAATGGGCTATCCGGTCATACAGACAGGAAACTTTTTTAACGGAAAAGGCCGGTATGCCTATATGGATACAAAAGCGACCTTTAAAGTGATTATTGAATTGCTGGAACGTTACGATGAGTAAACAAGTAACCATTGATAATCAAAAGGTGTATGGATGATTGTCCGGGCATTTGGAACTTACATAATTAGGAATAAGAACCCCAGGGGTCATTCAATCGAAAAACCTAGCCATTTTCCCACCTAATCAGCTGAATAACTACCTAGAAGAAAAAGCATACAAGGCAATGGTCGGGAAGGGGACTTCAACCATGGCCTTGTACGGTTCGATAAAAGTGAATAATTTAACATCAATATGGATTGTATTGACCTTTATTGCTTTTTCTACAACTTTGTCACGAATGGCCTGGATTAACTGTTAGTGCTCGTTGTTTCGTTCCTCATACCAAGATTTATCCACCAATTTAATTCCTCATTAGGGGCCGATAAAAAGGATTCGAAAAGAAACCATGATGAATCTGTAGTTTTTTGGAGAAAGTTATTTCTCGAGTTGGAATATAATAAGCGGTGAAATTCGATGTTTGTACGACTTGACGCTATTCGGTCATTTTTTTTATTTCTTGTTGCAGTTTATCTGTTGCCCATACCAGTTTTTTTAACTCCTCTTCCGTCATTCCTTCACAGTAATAATACGCTTCAATGATTGCATTTTTAATAACAAAAATATAGCTTCCCTTAAGGGCTTAGAATAATAATGTTCTATTTAATTTGAATATAAAGATAATGATTGGTTTCCATGGCGCTCTTTTCTAAAAATATACAAGTATATTTATTTTAAAAATGAGTGATGTCCATTTCAATGCTTCATACTTTTTATTAATACAATTCAATGGGATGGATGACACTATTACTACTAAAGACGCTCACTAGGCTATCGGACCTTTGGCAAGATAAAATTCCAGGTAGCCCTTAAATATGCTGTAACTGGGAAGCTGCCTGATACTTTTTGGGAAAAAAGGTGGTCATAGAATAAGCGGAAGCACTAATAGTAGGTTTTGATATCATTTTGCCCTGACGAATGATGTATATGAAAATTCTTTTTTAGAGATAACCATGCTAGAAGGGAGATTCATGTTGCTCGATTACATAAAGATGCTATGATTGAAATCGAAGCTTATTTTAAACGAAAGAGAATATCAGATTGATATTTTCTTTCGTTTAATATACATAGAGGAAGCAGGAGGAGTTATTAATGAACTTAGCACAATTTCCCAGGAAACGATATACACCGACATATACACCAGTTGAGAGACTGGATCATTTTTCTGAAGTTCTTGGGGGCCCATCCATTTACGTTAAACGAGACGATATGCTTGGTCTGACGGCAGGCGGAAATAAAACAAGGAAACTGGAATTCCTTGTTGCCGATGCATTGGACAAAGGCGCGGATACATTGATTACATGTGGAGGCATTCAATCAAATCATTGCCGCTTGACACTAGCTGCTGCGGTTAAAGAGAAAATGAAATGCATCCTTGTGTTGGAAGAGGGCCTTTCAAATTCTGAACCGGATTTTAACGGTAACTATTTTCTCTACCATTTATTAGGCGCTGAACAAATCAAAGTAGTGTCTAATGGAGCTGACTTAATGCAAGAAATGCAAAAAGTGGCTAAAGAGGTGACAGAGAAAGGACATCAACCTTACATCATCCCGGTTGGGGGATCCAATGTCATTGGTGCGACGGGATACGTTGCATGTGCTCAGGAGATCTTGGCCCAGTCCTTTGAGCAAGGAATTGATTTGAAAGCAGTTATTTGTGTAAGCGGCAGTGGAGGAATGCATGCTGGTTTGGTGGCAGGATTTCATGGAAATCACAGTGGAGTATCGGTAATTGGAATAAACGTAAGCAGAGGGAAAGCTGAACAAGAAGAGAAAGTTTTTCAGCTTGTTAAGGAAACTTTAACACATATCGGCATTCCGAATTCAATTCCTCGTGAGGCTGTTACGTGTTTTGATGAGTATGTCGGCCCGGGTTATGCTTTGCCTACACCTGAAATGGTGGAAGCAGTCAAGCTAATGGCAAGAACGGAAGGGATACTGCTGGATCCGGTATATACGGGGAAAGCCGCAGCGGGACTCATCGATTTAATACAAAAAGGCACCTTTAAGCCGGAGGATAACATTCTATTTGTTCACTCTGGCGGTGCTTCATCGCTATACGCCAATACGTCTCTCTTTAATTGAGATTTTACGAACCAACTGGTTCGCCGGCACCAGTTGGTTGGTCTAAAGTAATCATTTCAAGTTGATCTCGTTGAATAGAATGATGTTCCGAAAGCATCCCCTATTCACCCCAAGTTTTTAATAGATCTATTTTAAAACAAGGCTCTTTTCGTAAAGATTGATGTTTTTAAAACGAAACTATTTAAGGTTGATTGGAGAGGAAGTGCGAGACTCCTGCGGGAGCAGCGGGACAGGTGAGACCCCACAGGCGAAAGCCGAGGGCGGACCGCCCGCGGAAAGCGAGTGCCCTACGTTCCAATCAACGTCCAAATTGTGCAAGCCATAAAAAAGGACAAACTCGATTTTGAGTTTGTCTACAGTCTGAGAGGATTCTACATTTGTAGAATCCTCCTTTAATGTTACTTTTCGATTAAAGACGTCGTATGATCAAAAACAACTTTCCCATCAACGATCGTTAGCTGTACCTTTGTATTGGGAATTTCTTCTACTGGTATTTCAAAGAGATTTTGTTCTAATACTACGATATCAGCAAGTTTTCCTACTTCTAATGTTCCCAATTCCTTCTCCCTAAAGGAACCATAAGCTGATCCGGCTGTATAAGCTTTCAATGCTTCGGCAAGTGTGATGCGCTCATGTGGATGCCATACCGTTTTTCCGCTGCTGTCGATTCTCGTTACTGCCCGATAGATTTGCAGAAGCGGATCAAGGGTATCGATTGGGAAGTCCGTTCCGAATGCCAATTTCGCTCCGGCTTCTTGCAGTGTATTAATCGAGAAAACATACTTTTCTCGTTCTGTACCAATCCGCTCGGTATAAACACCTCTTTCAGACATCGCAAAGTGATCCGGCTGCATTGAAGCGGTCACGCCTAGCTCTTTGAAACGATGAATATCATCAGGGTGGATCACTTCAATGTGTTCAACAGAATGACGCGAATCTCGTTTACCGTTTGTCTTTTGCGCTTCCTCATAGGCATCTAAAGCAAGGCGAATCGCTCCGTCGCCAATTGCATGAAAACGAATGCTGAAGCCTTCTTTATCAGCATCAGCGACCCATTTTTTGATTGTTTCTGGAGGGAACGATGATTCACCTCGTGTATTCGGTTGATCAGCATAAGGTTCAAGTAAATAAGCGGTACGGGCTGTAATGACGCCATCGATAAATTGTTTAAGTCCTGACACACGAAGTTTGTCCGATTGATACGTATCTCGTAATTTTTTGACACGTTCAAGATTGCCATTTAAAGCTGGCCATAAATGAATACGGGCAGTTAAATCTCCATTGTCTTCAAATTCTTTGAAAACATCATAATCATTAAGCTTTTCCAATGCTTCTATTGCAAATAAGTCGTGGACGGATGTTACTCCTAAACCAGCCGCATGAGTAAGGAAATTAGTGAAAAGTTCTCTCTTTTGTTCTTTTGTAAAATCATAGGCATGGAGGATAACCGCGTCCATTGCTTTTTCGTATAAAAGTCCATTAGGTTCCCCATTTTCGTCTTTTCCAATCATTCCATACGAAGGGTTTTCCGTATGACGGGTAATATTAGCGATTTCAAGTGCCTTTGAATTTACCCATGCGTAATGACCTTCGGCGTGAAACATAAGTACCGGACGGTCGGGGAGAATGCGGTCCAATGAAGACCGATTCGGTAATTGCTGCGTATCCCAATATCCTGCATCCCATGAAGCGCCGATTATCCAAGGATCTTGCGGGCGTGATTCGGCAAATTCACGAATCATTTCCAACGCTTCTTCTTCTGAACGGGCTGGGAATAAATTGGCACTATTCATCGAAACAGCCCCATCCATCATGTGAAGATGGAAATCATGAAAACCCGGTAGAATTAATTGGTCATTAAATTGATGGATTTTGGTATTCTCCCCTGAATAAGGTTTAACCTCCTCTTCAGAACCAACCGCAATGATTTTATTGTCCTTAATCGCAATTGAGGCGGGCTCCGGTTGATCAGAAAGTCCTGTAAATACAGCATTACTTGAAATAATTACATCAGCTGGTTGTTGATTCATTATCTATCATTCCTTTCAATTCTATAGAATAGCTTCTATTTTTAAGCTTGTTCAATGGCAAGCTCAGGAGGCGGCTGTCTAAACATTTTTGTAAGGTTAAGAAGGTACACAAATCCGATGGCAAACCAAGTTCCTCCCAGTATTAACGAATAGATGTCTAACTTTATCCAAAAGAAACCTGTAAGAGAAGCACCAATTAACGGAATGATAAGGTACCGAATGGTCCCCATTAAGGAACGCTGCTTTTTTCGGAAATAATAGTGAGCGATAACCGAAAGATTAACGAAAGTAAAAGCGAATAATGCACCAAAATTTATAAGAGATACGGCAGTTGTAAGGCTTAAGAAAAGTGCGCTTAGAGCAACGCCTCCTATAATTAATATGTTGAAGACAGGTGTACGATATTTAGGAGAAAGATATCCAAATATTTTGGCAGGAAGTACACGTTCACGTCCCATTGCAAATAAAATACGTGAAGCACTTGTTCCTGACGCAATAGCTGATGAAAAACTTGACATGATTCCTTCAGCAAGCATATAACTTATCAAAAAGTTCCCCCCGATATACATTGCAATTTCCATATAGGCAGCTTCCGGGGCTTTAAATGATTGGTAGTCTGGCCAGACAAGCTGTAAAAAGTACGAACCGATAAAATAATATAATCCACCAATGATCGTTACAAGATAAATGGCCCTAGGTATGGATTTTCGCGGGTTTTTCGTTTCTTCAGAAAGAGTTGTTACTGCATCAAACCCTAAAAAGGAAAAGCATAAAATAGGGATGATGGATAGGAAGCCTGACATATTTATATTTGAATCAATAAACGGGAGGATTGAAAAAAGCGTTCCTGCACCTTGACCATTTAAAAGCCCCTTTATTGAAAAAATGGTGAACAACGCAAGTGTTCCGAATTGCAAGAATAGAAGCCCCATATTAAGCTTAGCCGCTACCTTAATACCAAGAATATTTATAATCGTAACCGTGACGATAAAGAGAATGATCCAGACGTACATAGGAATTATAGGGAAATAGGCTTTCATTGCAATTCCTAACAATAGAGCACTGATCATTGGACTGAACATATAATCCAGTATAATGGTCCAACCTACGAGAAAACCAATGTGAGGACTTAGGGATTTTTGCGTAAACGTATAGGCTGCACCCGCATTTGGAAAGGCTTTGACCATTTGCGCATAGCTGTAGGCGGTAAATAGCATAACGATAAAGGCAACGATATAAGCAGTAGTGATCATCCCGTTCGTGCTATGAACAGCAACTCCATATGTTGAAAACAAAGTAGTTGGGGCCATAAAGGCCAAACCAAAAAACACAACATATTTTAATGGAAGTGAACGTTTAAGAGTTGATGAGTTTGAATTATTCATATATCAGTCCCCCTATTTAAATGGCTGCATCATAGTCATTCTTCATTCCAATACCATACTGATTCTGCAAAGCAGACCGATCTCCATGCCCAACTATTCTATAGTTTTTATTTTCCATAGGATGGTCTATTTTCGTATTGAATTTCTAAAAATAATAAGTTGCATATTAAGTAAACGTTTGATGACAAAGATGTACATCCGCTAGTTGATCCTCATATTCCGAATCGTTTACTTATCTTCCTAAAGAACCGGCATTATCATAAACTACTTGACCGTCAACGATTGTTAACAGTACCTTTATATCTGGTATTTCTTTCACGAGCACTTCAAAGAGATTTCGTTCCAAGACGATAATATCAGCAAGTTTACCTACTTCCAATGTCCCTAATTCCTGCTCTCTAAATGTACCGTAGGCTGGGCCACTGGTATAAGCTTTCAATGCTTCGGCAAGTGTGATGCACTCATGTGGATGCCATACCGTTTTTCCGCTGCTGTCGATTCTCGTTACCGCACGATAAATTTGGAGGAGCGGATTCAAAATATCAATTGGGAAGTCCGTTCCAAAAGCCAGTTTCGCACCAGTTTTTTGCAAAGTATTAATCGAGAAGACATACTTTTCTCGTTCAGCACCAATTTGTTCGGTGTAAACACCTCTTTCAGACATCGCTAAGTGATCTGGCTGCATTGAGACCGTAACACCCAGCTCACTAAAACGATGAATATCATCTGGATGAATAACTTCAATGTGTTCAACGGAATGTCGTGAATCTCGTTTACCATTTGTCTTTTGCGCTTCCTCATAGGCATCTAAGGCAAGACGGATTGCTCCATCTCCAATCGCATGAAAACGAATGCTGAAGCCCTCTTTATCTGCAGCAACGACCCATTTTTTGATCGTTTCAGGAGGGAAAGACGTCTCACCGCGTGTTTCTGGTTGATCCGCATAAGGCTCAAGTAGATAAGCTGTACGGGCGGTAATGACACCATCGATAAATTGTTTCAGTCCCGACACACGGAGTTTATCCGATTGATATGTTTCTCGCAATTGTTTGGAGTGCCCAAGATCGCCATTTAATGCAGGCCATAAATGAATCCGCGTTGTTAATTTACCGTTGTCTTCGAATTCTTTGAAAACATCTAGTGATTCTATTGTCTTTAAACCATGTAGGTCATTGACAGCAGTCACCCCTAAGCTTGCTGCGTGTGCTAAGAAATTGGAGAAGATTTCATTTTTTTGTGAATTTGAAAAATTAAAGGCATGGCGGATAACCGCATCCATTGCTTTTTCATATAAAATACCATTGGGTTCGCCATTTTCATCTTTTCCTATAATGCCATAGAAAGGATTTTCCGAATGACGAGTAATATTAGCAATCTCCAAAGCTTTCGTATTCACCCATGCATAATGGCCTTCAGCGTGAAACATGAGTGCCGGACGGTCTGGAAGAATATGATCCAATGAATGGCGAGTCGGTAATTGTTGTGTATCCCAATAACCTGCATCCCAAGTAAATCCGATTACCCATTGATTTTCCGGTTTTGATTCGGCGAATTCGCCAATCATTTCCAGCGCTTCTTCTTCTGAGCGAGCGGCGAACAGATTGACACTATTGAGGGCAACGGCACCTTGCATGATATGAAGGTGGAAATCATGGAATCCCGGCATAATTAATTGGTCTTTAAACTGATAGATTTTCGTGTGCTCACCTGCGCAGTGTTTAAGTTCTTCCTCAGTACCAATCGCAACAATTTTGTTATCCTTAATTGCAATGGAGGCAGGTTCAGGTTGGTCGGAAAGACCTGTAAATACAGTATTACTTGATATAATTACGTCAGCTACTTGTTGACTCATCATCAATCATTCCCTTCTTACAGCTCTATTATTAAGCTTCCTCAAAGGCAAGCTCAGGAGGCGGATGCCTAAACATTTTCGTTAAGTTTAATAGATAAATAAATCCGATAAAAAGCCAAGTTCCACCTAGTATTAGTGAATGTTTATCTAGATTTATGAAAAACAATCCAATTAGTGCTGCACCAGTAAGCGGGATCATCAAATATTGAATCGTTCCTTTAAAAGATCTCTGTTTCTTTTGGAAAAAATAGTAAGAAACAACCGAAAGATTCACAAAGAAAAAGGCAAATAACGCACCAAAACTAATAAGAGATACAGCTGTTGTTAGATTTAAGAAAAGGGCGCTTAATGCAATCCCGCCAATGAGTAAAATATTGAACACAGGTGTCCGGTATTTCGGTGATAGATAGCCGAAGATTTTTTTCGGCAATACATTTTCCCTTCCCATCGCATACAAAATACGAGAGGCGCTCGTTCCCGATGCCACAGCTGAAGCTGTGGTGGAAGTTAGCCCCACTGCCACAAAGAAGCTCACAAAAATGTTTCCGCCGATATACATCGCGATCTCTAAATAGGCGGATTCAGGGTTAGTGAAAGAATGGAACTCCGGAAAAATTAGTTGTGCAAAATAAGAACTTATGATAAATAAAAATCCGCCAATCATCGTTATGAAATAGATCGCTTTTGGCAACGTTCTCGTAGGATCCTTCGTCTCCTCTGACAGAGTAGTTACTGCATCAAAGCCTAAGAAGCTAAAACAAAGAATTGGGATAACAGATAGGAGAACCGGTGAGCTAATTTCAGGATCATAAAAAGGAACGGTGGAAAATAATGTCCCTGTCCCTTTTCCTTCAAGAAGACCTTTAATGGACAAAATAAAAAATAGTGCAAACAATAAAAATTGCAAGAAAAGCATATACGTATTAAGTTTCGCTGCTAATTTAATGCCAAGGATGTTGACAGCAGTAATAATCACAATAAATAAAATGATCCAAACAAACATCGGAATGGATGGAAAATAGGCTTTCAATGAAATTCCGACGATTAGGGCGCTGATCATCGGGCTAAATATATAATCAATGATGATTGTCCAACCAACGATAAACCCTATATGTGGACTTATAGATTTTTGCGTAAACGTATATGCTGCTCCTGCTTTTGGGAACGCTTTCACTAATTGGGCATAGCTATAAGCTGTAAATAACATGACAATTAAAGCAATGGCATAAGCCGTTGGCATCATACCGCTGGTGCTGTCTACAGCAACCCCATATGTTGAGAAAAACGTTTTTGGAGCCATGAAAGCCAATCCGAAAAAGACGACATACTTCAAAGTAAGAGTACGTTTAAGAGTTGGTGAATTCGTATTTTCCATTAATCAATCCTCCTTGTGAATTTTTTAATAACGATCGTACACATTCATTAATGTGCACATAGTGAATAAGCGGATTATTCGGATTATTCGGATTATTTAATTTAAAATTCCGTAAATTCAGTCAATGGAAAGGTTATTTGTCTGGATTCATTTAAGGATAACCAATATAAATAGTAACTACTTGTGAACGGATACAACTTGAGCTCTGACTGAATGCTTATAACCATTTTTTCATAATTGCCTGTCCTCCAATCGGCCGCACAGAGGAGTTGGTAAAGAAGAGTAGCATAATGCAAGGAACAACATGGCCTTGTCTTTTTGATGTCACACTTTTTAATAAAAGGTATCACTCCTTAGAACAAAATGATTTTTCAAAATAATGGTTTGCTGTTTTCATTTAGGAATGCATCACTCCATTCATTATGTATAAATCCATTATAAAGTCTCGTCTAACACGAGAGTAAACAGTTGCGATACAAAAAAAAGCCTTCGAAATGATAATGCTTTCATTTCGAAGGCTGTTTACTTGTTACTTTTTCTTGAATCGGAATTTGTATTTCATAATAAGCTTCATCATATTGATCGGTCAGAGAAACGTCAACCTGCATAATTCGAAAGGCGTCACCGGTAATAATATAGTCATGAGTATCACAATAATGGAGTTGCTTTTTTAGCTGGGTTAGCATTTTCTCGCTTGTAAGTCCTCCATAATAGGAACATAAAAAAAGCCCTTTTTCAATTTTTTTGGTTGGTTGCTCTGACTCCTCACCCTGAACAAGAATGAATGATTGAGATTGATAGTCACTTAGGTTAGCGGAAAAGTCAGATGATTGACGAATTTCATCAATATACTCTTTCTTGATGAAATCTCCAAATTTATTGCTGGCCAAAGCAGGGATGATTCCACCAATCTTGTTTTCGAGCTCCAAATATCCAAAATAAAGATTTTCTGTATCCGTCCAAGCTACCGATCTGTCTAGCTGGATGTATTCCCGTTCTTCAAATTGTTTTATCACGATATCCGAATTCCTGTAACTGTTTGTGAAATGTTCAATATTGTATAATCTTGTCATCAAAATATTATGGATACCTTGCAATTTCTTAATTTCTTCCTGTATATTAGCCATTGATTTTTGAAGTGATTGAACCGACTTTTTGACATTGCGATCCGTAAGAAACTGCTTGATTTCTTCTAAGGAAAACCCGATGCTCCTTAACTCTTTGATCGTTCCGAGAACCTCATACTGGGAAATGGAGTAATAACGATAGCCAGTTTCGGGGTCAATATGAAAAGGCTTTAGCAATCCAATTTTATCGTAATGACGCAACGTATCTACGGTTACACCTCGCAACTTCGCCATTTCTCCTATACTAAGCTTATTTTGCATGGCTTTTCTCCTAACCAATACTGAATTTATATATATTAATAACATGATTTCATCCTATTATAAAGTAGCGATTCCTGTTGTGTATAGCTAGTGGCAGGAATATTTGTAGAGCACGCATTAAATAAAATTGCAGTCACAAACTTACACGTCCAGTATTCGATTTAATCAGGGTTAACCATTTCAGCTCCTGAAATGGGTATACTTTTTTGGACTTAAAGGATCAAAATGCAGAAGAGGTTCAACAGTTTTTCTTGAAAACTTGAAACCGAAACTTCCAGGCGTCAAGTACAAAGCAAAAGCAATGGTTTTCTAATTAGAATGGATAGTATTTATTGCATGTTTAATGAGGAATTTGTAATGAGGGAACATATGTTTTATAATGTACTTTAAGTAATTATCAATCAAAATAGGGGAGGTATTATATGTATATTTCAATTTCAGATTTTATTAAAGAATGGAATAAAGAAGCCATACTCACTCAAAATGTCTTGGATAGTTTGACTGATGAATCTTTAGAACAACAAGTTTATCCTGAAGGTCGCACATTAGGAAGAATTGTATGGCATTTCACGACGAATATTCCAGATTATCTAGCTCATTTCGGGTTAAAGATAGACCGGATAGAAAGTTCGGAAAACGTTCCATCTTCAGCCCGCGAAATTGCCATCACTTTTAATAATGTAAGTTCTCATGCAGCCAAAATTATTGAACAACAATGGACAGACGAATCCCTGGGACAAATACAAGAAGCGTTCGGGAGACAGGAAACAAATGCTTCCATCCTTATGGGGCTAATCAAGCATATTGTTCATCATCGCGGACAAGTTACGGTTCTGATGCGTCAAGCAGGAATTAAACCTTCTGGGGTTTATGGACCGCCAAAAGAAGATTGGATTCATTTAGGTGTGGAAAATCCACCGCTTTAAGGACTTATGAATGCTTAAGTTAGGATCTTCTACATACCGGAACATTGGCGAATAATTAAATCAAGTACTCCATTTTATGACTGAGTTAATAATATGTTTTAGCATCCTTTGAAGGGTGCTTTTTTATTTTGCGAAAGAAGGGTTTAAATGAAATCAGCTAATTTATTAGAGACGATGTTTTAAATGCAACCCTTATTTTTCCATCTAAAGCTAATGAAGGTAGGATAGATTCGTTCTTTTCCTTTTGGTTAGGCTCTATTAAATCATTAGTGCAGAATAGTTCTTTAAGATTATTATTATCATCATGCTATTTGTAAGCCGCCATATGCTGAACCCTCGCCATAATTACCACAACCACCGGCACAACTATATCCGTCAAAGATCAGGAGTTAAACAAAACGACTATAATGACGAAATCTTTACCAAATCAATTAAAGCTGACTGAAAGTTTCTAGTTATAAATATCTGGATTTTGTTGAAAAATGTCGTTATTTGCGAATATCATTATCGTCATTTCTGAGATATTATAATATTGAATGCACTTTAATACATTGAAGTAATAATCCGTTCTTTATATCGGGGCTCAATTAAGTGAGTGGAGGAAAATAAATGAGTGTAATCATCGAGAAGAAACGTATGGAAAACTATACTCATATGGAAGATGCAATGTTGGTAGGGAAAATCCATAATGGTGATGAGGATGCACTGGACTTTTTAATCAATAAATACAGATGTGTCGTTCAATCAAATGCATTGAAGTATTTTTTAACGGGTGGAGATAAGGAAGACGTCTTTCAGGAAGGGATGATTGGGCTATATAAGGCCATTCGAGACTACAAAAATTGCAAAAAGGCGTCTTTCAGATCATTTGCGGAACTGTGCATTACAAGACAAATCATAACGGCGGTTAAAGCGGCTATTCGCCAAAAGCATTCTCCCTTAAATAATTATGTTTCATTGTATATGCCTATCCATCAAGGGGAGTCGGAACAGGGTCTAATTGATCTAATCCCTGAACAGAGACAAAATGACCCAGTCACGATCTTAATAAAATCAGAAGAAATTTGTGATATTGAGCTAATTTTAACCGAAGTCCTTAGTGAGTTGGAAAGCAGTGTTGTGGACTTGTACCTGGAAGGAAAAACTTATTTAGAAATATCAAAGGAACTGAATGTTCAAAAAAAGACGATCGATAATGCACTTCAGCGGGTAAAAAGGAAGCTGGAGCGGCACCTCGAGTCAAGAAGAGTGGAAGATTAATAACAATCATTCTTTAAACTTTCGGTCATTATTAATTTCTAAAATAACATTGAAACAATTAATAGCATAGATAAAAGTACTTATTAAAGCATTTTCCTGGTAATGGAGCAGTTAGTGCAGTGCTATCCTATGGGAAATAAAATCCCTCTAGTTATCCTGCCGATAAAAATTTCTCTGAGTATAGCCAAAAAAAGCCCACCTGAAACACATGGGCTTTTTACTATGTTCATTTTTTTAATTCACTCTCTTCAATTGGAGATTATACCTCAATGTTTCATCGTCTGAATATAATTTATATCCAAGTCCGTCACTGTAATTGAGGAAGACTTTATCCGGAAGATGCTTTTTAGACTCACTTGAAATTAATATGGGGACCCCATTAATTATGAATCTCTCATCATCTTCGTTCTTATTATCAATTTTCAATTCATGTTCCACATAAATTGAACAGCTACCAACATAAATGGCTTCGATACGAACCCCTTCATTCTCTTTATAATTCATTTTTAATAGTTGTTCAATCGCTGCTTCTTTAATCTCAATATCCATGAAACCCGCTCCCATATTATTTTTTATCTATACAATCCTCTATTCATTCGTATACCCAATTGTTTATAAGTTAATGTGCATAAGAATGTTTATTAAGTATAAAAAAGCCGATATTCCCGGTCATCAGGATTATGTTGTTTAATAAAATCACAAATAAGTTCAAACACCATGTGTCAGTAACTCCATCTTTGGAATAGCTTTCTTTGCAATGATCATCCTATCGGCTTTGCTTTCATGGGCCACTTTTTGTTTAATTCAGTTATAAAAGTCTTTACATTTTTTTTATCTTTCATAATGGGGGAATAGACATAAGAAAGTGTCCTGTTAAAGGATTCATCTTTTACCTGAATGATAGAAATGATTTTATTTTGTACATCCCTTTCAATGACACTTCGGGAAAGCAGGGCCAGCCCTGAGCCGTTTTTTATAAGTGTTTCTTTAATTCCTTGATTGCTGCTTATCGTGAGTATCGATTTAATTTTCAAACCATTTGAACGTATGACATGGTTAAGGTATTCTCGTGTACCCGATCCAACTTCCCTCGTTACCCATGCTTGGTCATGTAAATCAGTAATTTCCACATCGTCTTTATTAGCAAGTTCATGATTGTTAGAAGACACAATGAATAGCTCATCTTGCATGAATGGGTGAACAGAAAGCTCTTTTTCGTTAGTTTGACCTTCGATTAAACCAATATCCACTTTGTATAGCCGAACGGCTTGAACGATTTCTTCCGTGTTCCCAATTACCACTTGAAGTTCAAGTTCAGGATATTCCTCTTGCAGGTCGATGAGTAAAGAGGGAAGGATATACTCTCCTATTGTAAAACTTGCACCTATCTTTAATTCGCCCTTTATGGACCTATCGTGTTCCTGTATGTCTTGTCTGGTCTGTTCATAGATTGTGATCATTTGCTTGGCTCGGTCGTAAAGAATTTCTCCCGTTAAGGTGACTTTTAAAAATTTGGGAGAACGGAGGAATAATTTGGTTTGGAACTCTTCTTCTAATTTTTTAATATGCAAACTAACACTTGGTTGCGACATAAGAAGAATTTCTGCTGTTTTTGTAAAGTTCTTGACTTCCACAAGGGTCACAAATGTTTTTAGAGCATCATAGTACATAGAAATTTCTCCTTATTATTAATATTCTTAATAGTTATAATAAATTATATATATTTTACTAATGATGTACCTTCCAGTAAAGTTTTAATGAGAAACTTATTTTAGGAAGAGTATAGGCTGGGAAAGCTATTGTCCTTTGTTGCGTGCTATGAACCTATATAACTGTATTTTTCATTTTTTTTGCAGTTAAAACCGACTTGGTCTATAGGAGTAAACGAGTTAATTAATTTATGGATCGAAATAAAATATTTAAACCCACTCGTTATACATAATAATCAACTAAGATAAGTTAATATCCCTTTGTGAGGTGGAAATCGTGCAACTTCAGGTAAGTAACAGTCCCTTTAATCAAGAGCAGGCAGAGCTTCTTAACAGCCTGCTGCCAAGCTTGACCGAAACACAAAAAATTTGGTTGAGCGGTTATCTGACTGCATCTTTGTCAGTTTCGAACACAAGTTCAGCCGACGCCCCGGTATTGGAAGCTCAAAGCGGCGGGAAGACAATATCAAAAGAAGTGACCATCCTGTATGGTTCACAGACGGGCAATGCTCAAGGGCTGGCAGAAAATGCGGCGAGTAAGCTTGAGGGTAATGGCTTTCAGGTTACCATTTCATCCATGAGTGACTTTAAAGTCAACAATTTGAAAAAAATCGAAAATCTTCTGATTGCCGTTAGCACGCATGGAGAAGGTGATCCGCCGGATAATACATTGTCTTTCCATGAGTATCTTCATGGCAGGAGGGCACCAAGCCTTGAGGGTCTCCGCTATTCGGTATTGGCGCTTGGGGACAGCTCATATGAGTTTTTCTGTGAAACGGGAAAACAATTCGATAAACGCTTGGAGGAACTTGGGGGGACACGGTTATTTCCGCGAATGGACTGTGACCTTGATTATGATGAGCCTGCTTCCGAATGGCTGGAAGGAGTCATTTCCAGTTTAAGTGAAGGGCAAGTCAGTTCTGCTGCTGCAGTTCCCGAAGCAAAAGCTTCTGTAGGTGAAAAAACTTCTTATTCGAGAACGAATCCGTTTAAAGCGGAAGTGTTGGAAAACATAAATTTGAACGGACGTGGCTCCAATAAAGAAACTCATCATCTTGAGTTATCTCTTGAGGGCTCAGGTCTTACATTCGAGCCTGGTGACAGCCTTGGCATTTATCCGAAAAACGATTCGGATTTAGTGGATATGCTTCTTATGGAACTGGATTGGGATCCTGAAGAAACCGTGAAGGTCAATAAGCAGGGGGAACTTCGTCAGCTTAGGGAATCGCTCATCTCCGACTTTGAAATAACGGTATTGACCAAATCGCTCATTGAACAAGCGGCACAGCTTTCTGGTAATGAGGATTTAAAGGAGCTTTTAAAGCCTGGTAATGAAGAAAGGTTAAAAGAATATCGAGAAGGCCGTGATTTGCTTGATTTTGTCCGTGATTTTGGTTCATGGGGTGAATCGGCGCAAGAGTTTGTATCGATACTTCGGAAAATGCCAGCCCGTCTGTATTCGATTGCGAGTAGTTTGTCCGCCTATCCGGATGAAGTGCATTTGACAATCGGAGCTGTCAGGTATGAAAGTCATGGTCGGGAAAGAAAAGGAGTCTGCTCGATTTTATGTGCGGACAGATTACAGCCAGGGGACTTGCTGCCCATTTACATTCAGCATAACCAGAACTTTAAGCAGCCAAAGAACCCAGATACGCCAATTATCATGGTTGGACCGGGAACGGGCATTGCCCCCTTTAGATCCTTTATCCAGGATCGCGAAGAATCGGAAGCGAAAGGGAAAACGTGGCTCTTTTTCGGAGATCAGCATTTCGTGACGGATTTCCTTTATCAAAGTGAATGGCAAAAGTGGTTGAAAACAGGTGTACTTACGAAAATGGATGTGGCCTTTTCCCGCGATACGGATGAAAAAGTGTATGTTCAAGACCGGATGCGCGAGCAAAGCGGGGAATTATACGAATGGCTTCAAAAAGGAGCAGCTGTATACATTTGCGGTGACGAGAAAAACATGGCACATGATGTCCATAATACGTTTATTGAGATCATTGAAAAAGAAGGCAATATGAGCCATGCTGATGCGCAAGCTTATCTAGAAGATATGCAACAGAATAAACGCTATCAACGTGATGTGTATTGAAATTTGGAAGAAAAGGAGATTACAACATGGTGAACCCACTATTGAAAGCACCAGCAGGCCCGCCAAGTGATGTTGAGCAAATTAAAGAAAGAAGCGATTATTTGCGAGGTACACTTGGAAAAGTGATGCAGGATCGGATTAGCGCCGGTATTCCGGATGATGACAATCGACTGATGAAACATCACGGCAGCTATTTGCAGGACGATCGGGATCTGCGTAATGAGCGTCAAAAACAAAAACTGGAGCCTGCCTATCAATTTATGTTGCGTGTTCGCATGGCCGGCGGGGTTGCACAGCCTTCTCAATGGCTTGTTATGGATGACCTTGCCCAGAAATACGGTAACGGAACCTTGAAATTGACAACAAGGCAGACGTTTCAAATGCATGGTATTTTAAAATGGAATATGAAAAAAACCATTCAGGAAATACATGCTTCCATGTTGGATACAATCGCTGCATGTGGAGATGTAAACCGAAACGTAATGTGCAATTCGATTCCATTTCAATCCGAAATCCATTCCGAAGTATATGAATGGTCGAAAAAATTGAGTGATTATCTATTGCCGCGTACAAGGGCGTACCATGAAATCTGGCTGGATGAAGAAAAAGTTGTCGCTACTCCGGAATTGGAGGAAGTCGAACCAATGTACGGAAAGCTTTATTTGCCAAGGAAGTTTAAAATAGGCATTGCGGTCCCGCCATCCAATGACATTGATGTCTACTCCCAGGATCTTGGCTTCATAGCAATTGTTGAAAATGGAAAACTTGTTGGCTTTAATGTGGCGATCGGCGGCGGTATGGGAATGACCCATGGTGACAAGGCGACATATCCTCAACTAGCCAAGGTAATCGGCTTTTGTCAGCCAGACAAAATACTGGATGTGGCTGAAAAAATCATTACGATTCAGCGTGATTACGGAAACCGGTCCGTGCGGAAAAATGCCCGGTTCAAGTATACGGTAGACAGGCTTGGGCTTGAACCGGTAAAAGCTGAACTGGAAAATCGTCTAGGATGGAAGCTGGAGGAAGCGAGAACTTACCATTTTGATAATAATGGCGACCGCTATGGATGGGTAAAAGGCATGCAGGGTAAATGGCATTTTACACTATTTGTCGAGGGTGGCCGAATTGCCGATATCAATGACTACAAGCTGATGACCGGTTTGCGCGAAATCGCAAAGATCCATACGGGTGATTTCCGATTGACTGCCAATCAAAACCTGATCATTGCAGATGTGTCAAGCCAGAAAAAGAAAAAAATCATAGAATTGCTTGAAACATACGGTTTGACGGATGGTGCACATCATTCGGCGCTCAGACGCAGCTCGATTGCATGCGTGGCGCTTCCGACATGCGGGTTGGCAATGGCCGAAGCAGAGCGTTATTTGCCGGTTCTGATTGATAAAATCGAGGCCATCGTTGATGAAAACGGCTTGAGGAATGAAGAAATCACGATACGCATGACTGGTTGCCCGAACGGCTGTGCCCGGCATGCACTCGGTGAAATTGGCTTTATCGGTAAGGCACCTGGTAAATATAATATGTATCTCGGTGCTGCTTTCGACGGAAGCCGATTAAGTAAAATATACCGCGAAAACATTGGTGAAGAAGAGATATTAAAAGAGTTGCGTGTACTTCTTTCCCGTTTTGCAAAAGAACGTCAGCAAGGAGAGCATTTTGGCGACTTCGTCATTAATGCTGGCATTATTAAAGAAGTGACGGATGGAACGAATTTTCATGATTGATTAAAACAAATGAGAGACAGGAATGACTTCCTGTCTCTTTTTGACGACAATAGAAGTTCGGAATGCTTTCACCCCGAATCTAAAAGAAAACTTGATTTTCCTATATGATTTTTTGCTTAATTATATGATTGAAACTCTAAAGTAATATGCGACATTCCTGCCGAAAAACTTGCTAGCCGAGACCCCGCAGGCGCAAGAGCGCCGAGGGCGGACCCGCCTGAGGAAAGCGAGTGCCCTACGTTCCAATCAACGTTCGAATTGTACAGTCTGTGAGACAGGAATAATTTCCTGTCTCTTTTTGTATTCAAAGGCTTTCCAGAGTGGCTGGAACATCGATATGTTGAATCGTGACCATACTCATCTATCGTCTATTTATTTGCCTTGCTGTTATTTTTATAGGCTACTTCTGCTTCAATCTCAATGAGATAATCCGGCGAAACCAGACTTTGCACCCCTACAGTGGAACGGGCTGTTTTCACTGGATTTTCCTTTGTATTAAAGAAAAGAGCGTAAGCATCGAACCAACCTTGATAGTCTGGTGTATTTCCCTTGTTTGGATCTGGCGCGACATACACACGCAGATAGGTTACATCAGTGAGGGAAAGTCCTTTTGTTTTCAAATCTGCTTTTAATTTCTCTAAGATTCCGATTGCCTGCTTTTCTGTATTGCCATATCTCTCATAAGTGGTTTTTCCATCCTTGTTTAAAAGAGGTGCAACTGTTCCGCTAAACAATAACCGGTTATAACTTTGAGGCACAGCAACTGAACTGGAAATCGCAGAAGTTGGGGACCCAAAGAAGGTCACTTTATCCGATTTCAATTCATCTTTTTCGTTACCTGCGGAAGCAAACGAGTATCCTGTGATTAAACATATACTTAATACTGAGGCAGCGGTGATCGATTTCATAGGTGTATTCATATAGTCAGCTCCAGTTATTTATGTAACGACGATAGGTAGATAATCAGATTCATTTATCCGGCTAACCACAATTCTTGCTGTTTCAAAAGCATCTGCCAGCCATGCAGTTAGATAATTGAGCTGTTCACCAGCAATTTAATATGAATGTAGTTTTTCCGATCTGATGAAGATTTCTAAATGGGCTATCGACAATTCATCATTCTGACACCCCGGTTTGGATGATGTTAACTTTGGTTTCTACATTAATGTCCATCTTCGGATAAATCATTTTCCATCGTTCATAGGTAAGTTTTTTATTTTTGGCATGGTATTTTTCCTTTAAGCCAATCGGGTCAAGGGATTTTTTCTGAAAATCTTTAATAAGACGGTTTGCTTGCTTGGTTAAATCATCTTCCATTGCCTGTTCGATTTTTTTTATCATCTTTCTATTTGTAAGATTTTCACTTCGCATGGATTCCTTGATTTGTCCTTTAATTTTGAGTTTAATCGTGATGGAGGGACTATTCTCTGATTTGGATACCTCATAACTTGAACCGCTTCGGATGCTTTCTACAACGATATCGCTTTTTTTCTTGTCTTTTAATTTGAATTTGTATATTCCCCTCCTATGATGTTGAACTAATGTCTTGAAAATGAACATATCATCGGTTCGAACTTTCGTGACCATCTTATTTTCATGAAATAGGGCCACTCCTGAAACAGCAACTTCATTATTAATTAATTTAATTAAAGGAAGATACGAATCGCCGCCAGTTTCTAGAGCGTTTCCTAAAAAAAGATGGAGGTTAGTATCCGGTCCGTTTCCTGTTTCATTCTGTTGATTAATCAAATCCGATAAAAAGATTCCAATATTCACATTCGTATTTGGTGGTTTCGTATTTATTACATCCTTGACCTTTCCTTCAACGATGGCCAAAAGTACCCTGTTTCCAAGTTGCGGCTCACGGTAGAGATAATCGGTCAGTTCTGTCATTCCGATTTCACGAACCATTTTCTCGCTAAATAAAATGATGCGTGTCTGTCCAAGCATTACCGGCTTATCCGCTTTTTTGGATACGGTAGCCTGGACATCACTTGTTGTTGTCGATGTTCCGCTTAAGATTTGATATTTACCTATCATGTCCTGCTGGAAGATAGGGATGACGAACATTCCTTCGATAATATCATTCTTCAGTATATCGTAGCCAATGGCCTGGGACATATTGACTTCATCCACCACTCTTGGCTGGGCACAGCTGCAAAGGAGGGGCAAAGCCAAGATAACAAGAAATAATTTTCTCATATACGTTTCCTCAGTTTCTTTATATAGATGATGACCAAAAGAAGAGGCAAGTATAAAGCAATAAAGAGTACGCCGTATGGATCGATTATTTTATGCAATATATAGAGGGAATCGATATCAAATATAAATACATTGGTAAGCAGGATAATAATCGACATCCCCCATAATGGATACTTTTGCTGAACATTGAATAAACGCTTGAAACCTCGGCTTGCAGCCCACAAGGAAATGGTCATGTTGGGTATGATAACGATGGCCCACCAAGAAACATCTATATATTCAAATCGTTGAATAAAGGGAAATTCGACAATACTGGTCAATGTCAGCGTCGGCCATATAGTCAGTTCCAACTGTTTTTGTGAATAAAAAACAATTGAAACTAAATAAACGAATACGGTTATTAAGGTTGTCGTTAAGGCCCCTCCATGAGCATATTTTTGTGAAGTTTTAGCATCTTTGATGAACGGATAAAACATCACGATCATTTCAAACCCAAGCATTGTTAATGAAGTACTTCTTGTTCCTTTCAATATATCCAATAGAGTGTGGTGGAAAACAGGAAGCAAATTGGTGAATTCTGAGTATTTCATGGCATAGAATAGGACAAATAAAAGCCAGTATGTCAGAATGGAGCTTAAAAAGGTAATACCCGTAATGGTTCGGAATCCTCCCGTATTTATATAATAAATCAGGATCAGGAAAACCACCGAAAACGCCCAAGATGGTACCTCATCAAACATCCATACATGTATGACATTTATATAGCTAATCATGACCGTCATCCCTAGGATCAAAAAGTAAAGAATGAATAATAGACTGAAGAAATTCCCGATCCATTTCCCGAATGCATGATTATTGGCCGAAATGATATCACCAGGGACGATACTGAAGATTTTATATATGACCCAAATCATTATATGAACGATCAGGCCGGCTAGTAGTATCGAAATCCAGCCATCTGTTCCCGTTGACTTCGCTAAAACTCTTTGAAAACTTAAAACGCCTACTCCTGTTTGCATGGAATGCACTAAAAAAAACACATAGAACGGTGATACTTTATACTTTTCATTAACTCCAGCTTGGTTCATATGGGACCCTCATTTAAATATAAATCATTCATTAAAATCATTTTTTTTGATTCTTGCTTTTTTGGGCTGCGGCTGTCTGGAAGTATCATCAGGACGTAAATTAACAGGTCTGGATTTAAAAAGATTAAAAGGAAGCCGAACAAAGCTATCTTTCCAATCTTGCATGCGAAATGGGTATATCGGTTCAAGGTATGGGTGTCCCATCGACGTTAATTTGATAAGGTGGGCCATCAAAAACACGCCCGCTATGGTAATGCCGAGCAGCCCCCAAATCTGGGCTCCCACTAAAAAGGGGAACCGCAGCAGCCGTATGGCATTCCCCATTTTATAAATGGGAGTAACAAATGATGCCAATGCCGATAGGGCAACGATGATCAATAAGATATTACTTGTCAAACCAGCAACAACGGCCGCTTGACCGATAACGATACCGCCGACGATACCTAATGTCTGACCTACCTTCGTTGGCAGCCTGGCAGCCGCTTCCCGTAATAACTCTATGGAGATCTCCAAGAATAATGCTTCAATCAAAGGCTGAAAAGGTATTAAGTTCCTTGAGGTAACAATTGTTTCCAAAAGATCTTTAGGAATCAGTTCATAATGATAGGTCAGCACGGCTACATAAATGGGAGTGGCAAAAATCGAGAAAGCGACCGCGAATATTCTTAATAAACGGAAAGCGGATGCCGGAATCCACGGCATATTATAATCTTCCATGGTGATGAAGTATTCCAACAAAATGGTTGGAGTAATAAGTGCAGAGGACGACCTATCGATTAACAGGGCTACCTTGCCTTCAGCCAATGCACTTGCGATGCGATCAGGCCTTTCCGTATTTAGAAAAAGGGGAAACAAGGTATTTGAATTATCATATAGCATTTGCGCGAGATAGGACCCGTCCAATATTTCATCAAATTCTACATCATTGATCCTTTGTATAACATTATCAACATTTTCCTGATCAACGATCCCTTCTATCGATAAAATTGCCACTTTCGTTTTAGACAAGGATCCCACAGTCATTTCACTTACTTGCAACCCAGGGACAGGAAGCCTTTTTCTGACTAAATTCAGATTGATATCAATATCCTCGACAAAAGCTTCTTGTGCACTTATGATTCCAAATTCAAGTTCAGGTTTATTAACTTGCCTTCCTTGTTGGGCCGCAACATTGATTAATAGGCATTCATCAAGATTTCCATCTAAACGAAGTGCAATTTCGCCTCTCATGATCCTGTCTTCAATTACAACTTTGGTACTGGTGATAAGTGTATTCTCAATAGGAACGTTTTCTTTTATTTGCTCCAAATTTATCGTTTCCAGAGTCGGTATGACAGAAAGAACACTTTCATGAAGTACCTGTGCATCGATCAACGAGCGATAAAAAGAGACCCAATAGCCTATGCCATTATATGTTCCTTGATGGTTAATGAAATCATTGGATGAAGATAGGGTATTGAATAGGTCCCTTACTTCCGAAACGTTATTTAATTCTTCATTTTTTTCGTTTGGTTGATTTGGCTTTTTTTTGAACGTTCTGCGGTTAAACAATGTTGTCACCTCTGCACTAAAGCTTATAATCCTAGCATTTGCAATTTAATTACAAATTAACCATTTTGGATGCTAATGTCGCTCGTTTCAGAAAGGAAATTCATTAAATAAATTGGTGTAAAAGCTGCCTTCATTTCCTGTCGCATAAAAAAATTGTAAATAGAGGAAACTGAGAATATAAAAACCCCATTTAACCAAAGGAGTTCACCATGAAAAGTAAACCCTTGCATATTAAATTGGATCAAAAGCAGGAAGAATTGAAATCTGAATTGGATATGCAGGATGATGTAGTATTTAAACAGATATTCATTCCCGGTTATGAAGTTTCGGGATTATTCGTATTTGTCAATGGAACGATGGATTATCCTGCATTCAATGAGATTGTCCTGGATCTATCGGCTGCCCAGGTTGAAACCAGGCATCGGGTTTCTATCGAACAGCTGGTCATTTCCAAAATCTGTTCAGTCAGGGAACAGGATGATGTTGAAACATATGAAACAGCCAAAGAGCATATTTTTGACGGGAAAACGCTTTTATTTTTAGATGGAATTGTAAATGGCTATGTCTTGAATCTGGAAAAGGAAAAAAAACGTACACTGGGTGAACCTTCAACAGAGAGGGTTGTCAGGGGACCGAAGCTTGGGTTTATCGAAAGTCTTCAAGAAAATATCGGCTTGATAAGGCAATATTCGAACCATCCCAACCTTATCGTCCAACAACAGAAGTTCGGGACGATGGAAAAACGGGAAGTTGCATTGATCTATTATGAAGGAAAAGCTAGTGATTCTTTGCTAAAAGAAGTGAATAAACGGATATATGAAGTGAAAGCTACTGATCTCCAAGACTCGGGGATGCTTGAGGAATTAATTGAAGATACAGCTTTAACCCCTTTCCCGCAAATCCAAAATACGGAGCGTCCGGATAAAGTATTGGCTGCACTGCAGGAGGGAAGGGTGGTCATCATGGTTGACGGATCGCCATTTGCTTTGATGGCACCAACGACGATCACGATGCTGCTGCAGTCACCGGATGATTATTATGAAAGGTGGGTAGCGGGTTCTTTTTTACGTATACTTCGCTATTTATCTTTATTTGTTACCGTATTTCTTTCAGGGATTTATATATCCTTGGTTTCGTTCAACCCTGGATTGCTTCCGTCAGAACTGGCGATGACCATCGCGGGTACAAGGGAGAACGTGCCATTTCCGCCGTTTGTTGAAGCCATCATCATGGAAGTAACGATTGAACTGCTTCGCGAAGCAGGGATTCGGCTCCCATCGCCCATTGGTCAAACGGTTGGATTGGTTGGCGGGGTAATTATTGGACAAGCGGCAGTTCAAGCCAATATTGTAAGTTCCCTCATGGTCATAATCGTTTCGATCACGACGATTACCTCTTTTACGGTCCCGCAATATAGCTTTGGACTGGCGTTCAGGGCATTAAGGTTCGGGGCGATGATTTTTGCCGCCGTTTTAGGTTTATACGGAACTACATTATTCTTTATCATCGTTATCAGCCATTTGTCAAAATTGACGAGTTTCCAAGAACCTTATTTTCAACCAATGGATTTTATCGGTAAAAAGACCTGGAAGGATGCGTTCCTACGGTTACCGAAGCGGAAAAAGGGGGGGAATTCTTTTGAGCCAATCCGACGGCAAAATTCTTAGTGGCGAATTGGCAGCGATCATTTCATGCAGCATGCTAGGAATTGGAATGCTGACGCTTCCAAGGACGATAACGGAAAAAATCAATTCGACCGATGGATGGATCGTCTTGATTTTAACTGGGATCGCTATAGCCCTTTTAATATGCTTATTAGTTGTTCTGTTAAAAAAACATAAGGTCGCTAACTATTACACGTACATGGAGGAGGCCTATGGAAAATGGCTCTCCAAACTTATTGGGTTGGTCGTGGTGGTGTACTTTATTGGCGTGGCCAGCTTTGAAGTTCTTGCGATGAGTGAAATGGTCCGGTTTTATTTGTTGGAAGAAACACCAGTTGAAATCGTGATACTTTCCATGATTTTAGCGAGTGTCCATCTTGTGACAGGCAAAATAAAAGCCATAGCAAAGGCTTGTGTCTTCTTTCTTCCTTTGACAATCGTCATCGTCTTGCTCATTTATTTGTTCAGTCTCAGGGTAGTCGAGTTAAAAAATCTCCAGCCTGTTCTTGCGAAAGGATTTCTACCTGTCATGAAAGGAATGGGCTCCGGAACTTTGTCTTTTTTTGGAATTGAACTTTTCATCTTTTTGTTTGGCGTCGTTAAAAATCAAAACAAAGTAAGAAATGGCGTTTTAATCGGTTTTTTCATCCCGCTGATTTTGTATGTGATTACATATGTATTGGTCGTGGCTACGCTGACCGTCCCGGAAGTCAAAGCGGTTACTTGGCCAACCATTTCTTTTGTTCAATCCTTTGAAGTAACAGGGATATTTTTAGAGCGTATGGAGTTATTTCTCTTAATCACCTGGATTCTTCAGTTTTTTTTAACACATGCAATTTACTTTTACTTTGCAGCAGAAGGAATGACGAAAATATTTAGCAATTCATATACAACGAACCTTATTGTTTTGGTTCCCGTCGTTTTTTTTCTGGCCAAGATCCCTAAAGATACAATTGACATTTTTAAAATGAGTGATTTACTTGGATATCTTTTTCCCATTATATTAATTGGCTTGCCCATTATTACATTCGTAATCGTTCAAGTGAAAAGGAGCAGAAGAAGCGGATGAAAAGATTATGGTTGATCTTGCTTATTCCTTTGCTTTCAGGCTGTTGGGACAGTGAAAATATAGAAGAATTATCCCTTGTAGTTGGAGTGGGGATCGATAAAGGCAAAAAGGATGACGAAATCATGTTAACACAGCAAATTCTGGTGCCTCCAGGAAATAGTGTTCAGGAGAATCAGACGCAATTAAAATATAAAAATGTTACCGTCAGTGCCAAAACGCTGCATGAAGCAATTAGGGATTCTTTACTCATAACCAATACGGTATTAACCAATCATCAGCGTATCATCCTCATTAATGAAGATGTATTAAGGAAAATCCCGATGGAAGCGATCATTAATCAGTCAATACGCGATAATAATACTAGAAGAAGCTGTCATGTTTATTTAACGAAAAGACCGACGAAAGAAATTTTGGGACGATCCGAAGATGGGGAGATCCCTTCGAATGTAATCTATGAATTGAAAGATAATGAGAACAGAACGAATAAGATACTTCCTCCTTTAACACTTGGCAAAGCATCCTCAAATTTGCAATCAGATGGAAGCTTTGCCATTCAGGCCGTTGATATTAGGGGCAGGAAATTAATTTTGGAGGGTGCAGGCATTATCAACAATTCAAAGTTGGTCGGAATCATGAATGATGAAGATATAGCTGCATTAAATTGGCTGAACGGAGAAGTAAAGGGCGGAATAATCGAAGCGGTCCAACACGGTAAGCCTTTAAGTGTGGAAGTGATCAATAGGACAAGGAGGAAAATCACGACGGAATTGAACGGTGATCATTTGACGATCAATATTAAGGTCGGGTACACAGCAAGACTTTCGGAAGATTGGTATGGTAAGGAGAATTCTTTTGAAAAAGCCTATTTAAAAGAGGTTGAGCGTATTGCCGAGGATGAAGTGAAAAAGGATGTCAAAAAAATCGTATACAAATTACAGCATGAATATAAAACAGGGGTAGCAGGATTGTATCGTTATGTGGAAAATCAGCATCCGAAGTTTTGGGAGAAAAATAAGCGGAAATGGGACGAAGTTTTCAGTAAAGCTGATATAAATTATGAAGTGGAAATAAGGATCGTAGACTTCGGTTCAAAAGGTGGGATAAAGTGAATGGGCATAAGAATTTAAAACCTTCCAAATGGAAGGTTTTTTGTCAGTGTTCTTTGTTGATGAGGTTACTTAATAGCCAAGGAAATGGTCCATTCAAGGCCCACCTAAAGTTCTAGGCAGATTCGTCACTTCATGTGCAACCCTGATTCCGGATTGAATGGCTCCTTCAATCCATGCTGGTACGGTTGATGTATGCTCTCCAGCGAAGTGGACCCTTCCTTCAGGAGTTGGGATGTATGGAAACAAGTCCGTTTCCTGACCAGGCTTAAACATGGAGAAAGCGCCGTAGGAATACTGATTCAATGTCCAGCTATAAGAAGCTCCTGATAAAAAATGATCATATACTTGATTACCATGGATCACTGCCAAATTTTTCAATGCGTGTTGTATGCGATCTTTTTCCGGTAGGATATCCCATAAAGTGGCATCATCTTCCCATGTATAACTTGCTAAGATGAGACCGGATTCACTCTGGTTGCTCGTTTGGCTGGGATAATAAGAAAATCTAATAGGTAAATCTGTCGTCAATTTACCGCCGAAGATTCCTTCCTTTTCCCAAAACCTATGAGTGAATTGAAGTCCAATTTTTGTGGAAGCAGCATAATGGAGTTCCCTTATTGCCTTCCACTTATTATGGGAAAAGGAATTCCTGGGATCAATATCTATAAATTGCAGCAATTGAAGAGGGATTGTCACGATGGCAAGATCACCGGTAACCGTTAAGGGGTTTTGACTTTGAGTATGTTTGGAATGGATGGTGACTTGATTATCATGTTGGATGATCTTTGTCACTTCATATCTGAAGATTAAATTATCCTTCAATTCCGATAGAAAGGCATAAGGAAGCCGGTCGTTACCTCCTTCGATTGAAAAAAATTTCACGTCTGGATTAAAGAGCGGCATAAGCTCCCGAAGTATGGCCGGAAAAGAAAGTTCCGGGAATCCTTCTAAACCCATCAGGACTTTGATGCTTTCAATCGCTCCTGTTGATAGACTGATTCCGACTGGATTGTACTGCAAAAAGAAGCTCATGGAGTATTTATCAAACTCTTTAATGACTATTTCCCAATTTCTACGTGGATTTTGAATGATGAAGTCAGTCACAGGCTTGATTGCCATGTTAAGTAATTCTTCAGCTGTTTTACCTCTTTCATGGGGAGCTACAGGGTACCTCAGTATATCCGGGTTCTGCTGATATATGGCAGCGGTCGTCTTGATTCCATTGGCATAAATGGGATCATTAGGAGTCGCATTCACAAAGGTGTTGACTCGTAGACCATACTTCTTGATGTATTCAGCAACTAAGTAATGATAATTAGGAATGCGCATGGCACCGGCTTCAAGGTAGGAACCTTCTAAAAATGGCTCCCGTATGGTCAAAACACGCCCTCCGACCCTCCCGGTTGCTTCCAATATCGTAACATCGTGCCCCGCTTGTTTTAAAAGGGATGCTGCAACCAACCCAGACATGCCTGCACCAATGATAATGATTTTTTTGGGGATTGGGGTAGGCCCCAGGCCATTTCTGATCACAGCCAGCATTTGTTCGGGTGATAACGGATCTTTGGTAAAGGACAAAATGTTTTTCTCCTCTCTTGTTACACTTTCTATATGGGATTTACGCTATCTTATTCCGATTGGGTCACCATTTATGAAGGATATTCAATAATTTGTCATCTAAATGCTTAGTAAAAATTTTTCTTAGTGCATGGGTGAATTCCACGTAATATATATACCAAAAATAACCTCGATAGAATATATTCTAAACAATCATCCAAAAACATCATTAAGTGAATACCGAGCTTCTGCAATACCTATGAAAAATTAGTTTGTGGAATATTATTAAATATTTTCCTTTACAGAGGAGATACTACCAAGAGACAAAGGGTAGAAAGGAAGACAGTATGGATCATATACAAATGGCCCGCGCAATGTTCGGGACGAATATGGCTGTACATATCATATTTGCAACAATTGGCGTCGGGTTGCCGATGATGATGTTGGCAGCGGAATTGATGTATCAAAGGACAAAGGATTTACAGTATGTCGTCATGGCTAAACGCTGGACCAAAACATTAGGGGTTTTACTTGGGGTCGGGATTCCGACTGGTACGATTGCGGGTGTGCAGCTGTCACTATTATGGCCTGGGTTCATGGAAGTGATAGGACGTGTCATGGCGCTTCCATTCCAAATCGAGATTTATGCATTCATGGTTGAAGCGCTGTTCATGTCAATCTATGTGTATGCTGCTGAAAAAATCAAGCCATGGGCCCGAATCGTGAGTTTATTCTTTGTTGCATTCGGAGCATTGGCTTCGGCTGTTTTGATTTCGAATGTCCATGCTTTTGAAGGGACACCTGCTGGGTTCCGGTTTGAAAATGGGGAAATCGTCGATGTCGATCCTTGGGCGGCATTTTTTAACCCAAGTTTCTTGGTGACGGCAGGTCATACGGCCCTGACTGCTTATACTACAGGCGCTTTTGTCGTGGCGTCCGTCGCAGCCTATAAGATGCTGAAAAATAAATATGGCACTGCTGAATTTAATTTTCACCAAAAAGCACTGAGGCTCAGTATTGTCTTGGGCTTGGTTTTTTCGTTTTTGACGGCATTGAACGGTCATGCGACTACGCAGCATTTATATAGGGAACAGCCGGAAAAACTGGCAGCTGCAGAAGGGTTGTTTGAAACACAGGACCATGCCGGACTTACCTTGTTCGGTTATACCGATAGGGAAGCTCAGGAAGTTAAGTATGGGATTGAATTTCCATGGTTATTAAGTTTTCTATCTGGTAATAGCTTTGATACGGTTGTGACCGGTTTGAATGATTTTCCGGAAGAGTATTGGCCGCCGCTTTATGTCCATATCTTATTCAATGCCATGGTCATGATTGGTTCAGGCTTAATCGCGTTGGCACTGTTTTCATTGGTATGGAATAAATGGCTGAAAAAGGAGACATATCCGAAATGGATTCTTTGGCTGTTTGTTGCATCAGGGCCGCTTTCGGTGATTTCGATAGAATGCGGTTGGATTTTTGCCTGTACCGGCAGACAGCCTTGGACGATATACAGGATGCTGACAACGGAGGATTCAGTCACTTCGTACGAAAACCTTGGATTCTTATTCACGATGTTCATTATCGTATATATCATTTTATGCGTTTCTGTCGTGTTTACACTTTTGTATTATTTCAAACGTCATTCCGTAATGGATGATATATATAAAGCCGAACAGAAAGGTGTAAGACTTTTCGATTCGAATTCATAAAAGGGGGGAAGGCGAATGAGTGATGCTCTTCTTGCAATAACACTGGTCTGGGGCTTTATTTTCCTTTATGCCATCATGGCCTCTATGGATTTTGGCGCGGGCTTCTGGGCAATGACTTACATTAAAAAGGAAGAGACGAATGCTACCAAGATAGCGAATAGCTATTTATCACCAACTTGGGAAGTGACGAATACTTTTGTGGTTGGTCTTGTCATTGCGATTTACAGTTTATTCCCAGGTGCGGTATTCCCGATTGGGGTAGCCTTGATCGTTCCCGCGAGCCTGATATTGGTTCTGCTATGTATTAGGAGTGCTTTCTTGGTTTTCTCGCATAGCGTTGATAAATATGAAAAAGCGTTAACGTATATCTCAGGATTGACGGGATTGATCATACCGGGGCTATTAATCAGCGTATTGCCAATCACTCATCTTGGGTTTGTCGAAGGTGTGAGAGGAAATGAAGAATTGAATTTATCTAAACTTTTCACGAGTCCGAATGAGTATGCATTTGTGGGATTCGGCATTATGAGCACGCTTTTTTTATCTTCTTTGCTCCTGTCCGATTACTCAAAACAGGCCGATGAAATGAAAGCATACAAAATATATCGCAGGGATGCGATGATAACGGGACCGCTTATGTTGGTCATGGCTCTGCTGGTCATGCTCACGTTAAGAAACGAAGCGAACTGGATTTACCAAGAAATGATGAAAAACTCTGCATTGTTATTCATCTCGCTCATTTTTTTCATCATTAGCGGGATAGCACTGTACCTACCCTATTTTTCTAAGCAGGAGGTTAAAGGGATGCCACGCCTCGCTGTCATTGCGATTATCATACAGTATTTAATCGGCAGTTATGTTTATGGTATCGCTCATTTACCTTACATCATCTATCCAAATGTCACGATTCTATCAGGATTTACCGATCCAACCTCATTCCGGGCCGTGTTTGCCACGTATATCGTGGGCTTTGCAATATTAGTCCCTGGGTTCTATTATTTCTGGTCCATCTTCATGAAAGATCAGCGTCGAAAGTTCAAACGGCGACAAATGTCAAATTAGTACATCTTTGAAAAGAGAGGTTATCACTATGAAAAAGTTAGATCTGCTAAAATATGCGGTTTTAGTCATCTCACTATTTTTGAGCTATCAAGCGGTTGAAGCGCATGATAAAAATTTTCAGGTGGATGGCACATATATTTCAACTAAAAGAGATGTAACAGGTGACCAGAAAATAGACATCATCCAGGTTCAGGGACTGCCTTATGAGGAAGGTAGTAAGTTTCTGAAAAAAATTGAGTTAAGTGTGGAAAGCAATCGCCGTATAATCGACGTCCCGCTTGAAGCTGGGTATAATCCAGATCTAAAGGTTGCCGACTTGAATGATGATGGGGTCCAGGATGTATTGGTTACGGTTTTGATGGAAGGTAGAGAGCGGTTGATATCCAGTTACGCCTATTCATTCAAGGATGGAAAAGTGAAGGAGCTTGAAGTACCGCCATCCGTTCCTGTAATGGCACAATTTCTGGACGGATACAAAGCGGAAATCATTATTGAAGGTCAAAAACCTGTGGTGATGGATGTCAGTTCCAGAAAACAAGCTTATGATAAATTGGGCATTTATCTAAATGGAAAACTAAATGAACCGACAGAGCTTTTGGTTGATCCATACTCTTCACTGGATTTCAAGACCGTTTTAGGAAAAGGAAAAGCGCTTATCGGAATCCAAAATGTAAAAGGGTCCGATGAGCGTGATCCGATACTGGAGATCAAATCAGTGTGGAAATATAATAATGGATGGCAGCTTGTAAAAGCCCAAGTTAAACCGGTCAAGGGTAGTAAATGACATGGTATCGACCGCTTCTTAAATAAACTGGATTGACGGCTCTTGGTTTTGAGGGCTGTTTTTTTGTTGATAATTAAAAATTGACAATTTTTAATTATTTGGTAAAATCTAAATAAATCCAGTTTATACATAATCAAGCTCTTTATACTGGATGGAATGTAAGCGGATACAAAGGGGGTGCAGTCTTACGGAGTTAAAAGAAAAAATAATTGAAACATCGTTGACGCTCTTCGATCAGCATGGTTTTCATGGTGTCTCCGTCAACGAAATCGTTAAGGCATGCGGAACTAGCAAAGGTGGTTTTTATCACCATTTCTCTTCCAAAGATGAACTCTTATTTGTCATCCATGATTACTTTATTTCATATGTTTTAATAAAAGCACAGGAAGCCATTTCAGAAAGTACCCATCCAACAGAAAAAATGCAAAAGATCATTCAATCATTTGTTAAAGTTTTTGACCTCTATAAACCACACATCTCAGTTTTCTATCAAGAAAGCATTTACTTAAAACCACCTTATGTTGAAGCAATCAAAAAAAAGCGTCAAACGTATAAAGAAATCATTTTTTCCGTTATCAAAGAAGGTATTGACAAGGGAGTATTCCGCAGCGAATTGCCAGTGGAAATTACCGGAATGTCAATTCTGGGCATGGTGAACTGGTCCTACAAATGGTACAAAAGGGACGGCGGAAAAACGATCGACGAAATCGGTGATATTTACGTGGATTTAATTCTGAATGCCCTATTGATAGATAAACAAAAAGAAGCGGAAATCACCCAGCCATTTTTACTGAAGAACCAAGTTGTTGTGGATTGAACAATCAACTTGATTTGTACAGACCAACTAGTCGGTCTCAATAGAAAGGGGAATGAACATATGGATTTTTCACTTACAAAAGAACAGCAAATGATTAAGGAAATGGTAAGGGAATTTGCTGAAAAGGAAATTAAACCGATTGCGATAGAGTTGGACGCAAAGTCCATGTTTGCGGAGGATGTATTCAAAAAAATGGGGAAACTCGGGTTGCTTGGAATTCCGTTTCCTGAAGAATATGGCGGTTCGGGCGGAGATACGATTTCGTATGCCATTGCCGTTGAAGAGATTGGCAAGGCGTGCGGGGGAACCGGCTTAAGTTATGCCGCAGCCGTTTCGCTCGGGGCAAGTCCAATTTACTATTTTGGAACCGAAGAACAGAAGCAAAAACATCTGGTTCCAATCACGACCGGTGAAACCCTGGCAGCTTTCGGGTTGACAGAGCCTAATGCGGGTTCCGATGCTGGCGGTACGAGAACGACTGCCGTGTTGGATGGTGATGAATATGTGATTAATGGCGAAAAAACATGGATAACAAATGCCAGCTATTCAAGAACGGTTACTGTCACTGCTGTATCGGGAAAAGATTCAAAGGGCAAAAACATCATCTCGGCATTCATCGTGCCAACCGATACCCAAGGGCTGACGATCAATAGCAATTATGAAAAAATGGGAGTCCGGGCTTCCAATACTTGTGAAATCATTCTGGATAATGTTCGGGTGCCAAAGGAAAATTTATTGGGAGATCCGGACAAAGGGTTCAAACAATTCCTATTCACGCTTGATGGAGGACGGATTTCCATTGCAGCTTTGGCCGTCGGTATCGCTCAGGCTGCCTTTGACAGAGCTTTAGCTTTTTCAAAAGAGCGCATCCAATTCGGTAAAACCATATCAAATTTCCAGGCCATTCAATTCAAGCTTGCAGACATGGCGATGGAGATCGAATTGGCGAGGAATATGGTATATAAGGCTGCATGGTTAAAAGACAATAAAAAACCTTTTGCAAAGGAAGCGGCATACGCCAAGCTCTTTGCTAGTGAGACCTCGTTCCGCGCCAGCAATCAAGCGATTCAAATACACGGCGGCTCTGGTTACATGCGTGAATATGAAGTGGAACGCTATTTAAGAGATGCTAAGTTATTGGAAATTGGTGAAGGCACATCCGAAATTCAAAGACTCGTTATCGCCAGGCAATTAGGCTGTTAATCTTTACGGAACGTAAAATGAACTTGATGCTTGGGGTTCATTTGGGTGAAAAGCAGATGTTATCTATACAGCAAAAAGCGTTCATTCTTACCTTTATTTGATTAGGAGGAGTTTGATGTCTGATTTGCTAGATGTTACGATCGGGAAATTGCTTGAAAGGACAGCTGAACAATACGGTGGTAATGAAGCAGTTGTGTACCATGAACTAGGCCTGCGCCATTCTTATCGCGAATTTGAAAAGATTTGCCGAAAGGCTGCCAGGGGGTTCATGTCACTGGATATTAAAAAAGGGGAACATATCGCCATTTGGGCATCCAATAAACCGGAATGGCTTATATCCCAATTTTCCACCGCGAAAATGGGCGGGGTGCTGGTGACGGTCAATACTAATTACCGCTCAAGTGAACTGGAATACCTGCTTAAGCAATCCGATTCGACGACGATCATCCTGATGGAACAATATAAGGATCATTCATATATAGATACGCTGTACGAAATCGTACCTGAATTGAAAAATGCAGAACCAGGAAAATTACAATCTGAGAAACTGCCAAAATTAAAAAATATCATCGTTTTAGGTGAAAAACGTTATCCCGGAACGTTTTCATGGGATGAAGTCATTAGCGGAGGCGAATCCGTTTCGGAGGAATCGCTCGATATGAGGATGGAGGAATTGGCTCCAGGTGATGTGATTAACATGCAATATACATCAGGGACGACAGGATTTCCAAAAGGAGTGATGCTGACGCATTCCAACTTGGTCAATAACGGATTGAATGTCGCAGAGTGCATGAAGCTGACCGAAGCCGACCGGCTATGCATCCCGGTTCCGTTTTTTCATTGTTTCGGCTGTTCCCTTGGTACGATGGCATCTGTTTCAGTTGGGGCAACAATGGTGCCGATTGTGGAATTTAATCCACACGTTGTCCTTCAGACAGTTGAAGCCGAAAAATGTACTGGGCTTCATGGTGTACCGACGATGTTCATTGCTGAACTTAATCTCGATGACTTTGACCAGTATGATTTAAGCTCGTTACGGACTGGTATCATGGCAGGCTCGACATGTCCGATTGAAGTCATGAAAAGCGTGGTGAATAAGATGGGCATCACGGAAATCACGATTACTTATGGTCAAACGGAATCTTCTCCAGGAATTACGATGACAAGAACGAACGATCCGATCGAACTTCGTGTTTCTTCAGTGGGAAGGGCTTTGCCGAAAGTGGAAGTGAAAATTGTCGATCCGGCTACAGGGGAGGAAGTCCCGCGGGGCATGCAGGGTGAACTCTGTTCGAGGGGATACCATGTAATGAAGGGTTATTATAATAACCCGGAAGCCACTGAGCAGGCGATTGACACGGAAGGCTGGCTTCATACGGGAGATTTGGCAGTGATGGATGAGAGGGGTTATTGCAAGATTACTGGCCGGCTGAAAGATATGATCATTCGCGGAGGGGAAAATATTTATCCCCGTGAGATTGAAGAATTCCTCTATCAACACCCTGCAATTGTCGATGTCCAGATACTCGGCGTTCCAGATCAGAAATATGGGGAAGAGGTAGCCGCATGGATCATTTTGAAAGCAGGAGAAACCCTTACGGAGAAAGAATTGATAGAGTATTGCAAAGGGAAAATATCTTTTCATAAAATTCCGCGTTACATTCAATTTACCGATGCTTATCCAATGACTGCATCCGGAAAAATCCAAAAGTATAAGCTTCGGCAGCAAACTCTTGACCTACTAACGGAACGCACTAAATAAGGAGGATATCGAATGATTCGAAAAATTCTTATCGCAAACAGGGGAGAAATAGCATCACGCATTATTCGTACATGCAAGAAGCTGGGAATACTTACTGTCGCTGTCCATTCGGAAGCAGATTCGGATTCGCCTTTTGTGGGATTGGCGGATGAGGCATATTTATTGGGTGGCCCGAGAGTGCAGGAAAGCTATTTAAACGTCAATAAGATTTTGGAAATAGCTAAGGAAACCGGAGCGGAGGCCATTCATCCTGGATATGGTTTTCTAAGTGAAAATGCAGATTTCGCACGTTCATGCGAAGAAGCCGGCTTGATATTCATTGGTCCCAAACCAGAGATCATTCAGCAAATGGGCAATAAAGTCGAGGCGAGGAAAAAGATGGAGCAAGCAGGACTTCCATTGGTGCCTGGATTTTCGCGACCGTTAATTGATAGTGCAGAAGCGGCAGCCGTTGCCGAAAAGATTGGCTATCCAGTGATGTTAAAAGCAGCAGCAGGCGGCGGCGGAATCGGCATGCAGGCCGTTGCTAATGAAGATGAACTAACCAAAGCCTTCGAAGGGAATCAAAAACGTGCCCAATTATTTTTTGGCAATGGAGATATGTTCATAGAAAAATTGATTGAGAAGCCTCGTCATATCGAAATTCAGGTATTGGCGGATTCCTTTGGGAATGCTGTTTACTTATGGGAAAGGGAATGCTCCGTTCAAAGGCGCCACCAGAAGGTCGTGGAAGAGGCTCCATCTTCTTTCCTTGACGAAGAAACAAGAAACAGGATGGGAATGGCTGCAGTGAAAGCGGTAAAATCCATCGGTTATAGCAATGCGGGCACACTCGAATTTTTAGTAGATGCAGATAAAAACTTTTATTTCTTGGAAATGAATACACGCCTTCAGGTAGAGCATCCTGTCACTGAAGAAATTACGGGACTGGACTTAGTCGAACAGCAAATTAAAATTGCATCGGGCAACAAATTGGATTTCACCCAAAGTGAGATTAAACAGGACGGACATTCCATTGAAGTCCGCATTTATGCTGAAGATCCGAAAACCTTTTATCCGGCACCGGGGAGAATCACCACCATGGAACTTCCGGAAGGTGAAGGGATCCGTCATGAATTGGCCGTTCATGGAACTTCGGTCGTATCCCACTTTTATGATCCGATGATCGCCAAATTGGTGGTGAGCGGCGACTCGAGGGATAATGCGATTGAGAGATTAAGAGAAGCGCTGGCAAGCTATAAAATCGAAGGAATTAAAACAAACCTTCCTTTGCTGATGGAAATAATTTCTCATGAGGCTTTTTCCAAAGGAGATACGACTACGGATTTCATTGCGAAATATATTCAAAAATTGACTGTATAACTTAAAACATAATGATCGGGAGGAAAATAAAATGGCAGAATTAAAGGCAAGCATGGCAGGAAGCGTTTGGAAAATCGTAGCAAATGAGGGGCAAAGTGTAACCGACGGACAGGATATCATTATCTTGGAATCGATGAAAATGGAAATCCCCATTGCAGCCGAGGAAGCTGGCACCATTAAAGAACTAAAAGTGAATGAAGGGGATTTCGTAAATGAAGGCGACGTTTTGGCCGTCATTGAATAAAGGGACGGAGGGGTATGATGAATTGGCCTGAAAAAGTGACAATTAAGGAAGTTGGACCCCGTGATGGGCTGCAAAATGAAAAGGTCATAATACCTGCACAAAGCAAAATGGAGTGGATCGATCAGCTCTCTGATACAGGATTATCTTATATAGAAGTGACTTCATTCGTACACCCAAAGTGGATTCCCCAATTGAGTGATGCCGTCCTGGTGGCTAAGGGAATAAAGCGCAAGCCTGGTATCACTTATGGGGCCCTTGTACCGAATCAAAGGGGACTGGAGTCGGCCCTTGACGCCAATATCGATGATATTTCCGTGTTCATGTCATCCAGTGAAACGCATAATCTAAAAAATATCAATAAGTCGATTTCCGATACCTTTCCAATATTGAAGGATGTCATCAGGACAGCAGCAAATAGCGGGAAAACGGTCAGGGGCTATGTTTCAACCGTTTTCGGCTGTCCGTATGAAGGGGAGGTTTCGACTGATCAGGTTTTCCGTGTTTGTGATCAACTTTTTGAATATGGCATCGATGAAGTCTCGTTGGGTGATACCATTGGGGTCGCGTCTCCAAGACAGGTTGCACTGTTCCTTGAACAGGCTGTAAAAAGATATGATATGAGCCAAATTGCCCTCCATTTTCATGATACAAGGGGAATGGCACTCGCAAATATCCTTGAATCACTAAATTATGGTATTGACACTTTCGACTCTTCGCTCGGAGGTTTAGGGGGCTGCCCGTATGCACCAGGAGCGAGCGGAAATGTGGCTACGGATGACCTGGTTCATATGCTACATAAAATGGGGATTCACACAGGAATCAATCCCGAAAAGCTATTGAAGGCTGCGGCCATGTTGCAAAGCTTTTTGGAAAAACCATTGCCTAGCCATCAGATGGCTGTAAATAACGCACAATAAGCGAAATCGAGGTGAATGTATGACTTCATTAGTTGATATAAGGTATGAAGAAAAGGGAATTGCCTTCGTGACCTTGAATCGGCCGGATGCTGCTAACGCTTTATCCACAGAATTGCTTCATTGCTTAATCGAAGGGCTGGATGAATTGAAGAGAGATTCCAATTTACGAACAGTCATTATAACGGGAGCAGGTGAAAAGGCGTTTTGTGCAGGTGCGGATCTTAAGGAAAGAGCGGGTATGAATGATGATAAGGTCAAGGAGACAGTCAAGTTGATCGGAGACACGATTACGGCTGTAGAAAACCTTCCAGTACCAGTCATCGCTGCGATCAACGGTTCGGCTTTTGGCGGTGGGCTGGAATTGGCACTCGCTTGTGACATACGCATCGCATCGGAAACGGCAAAGGTGGGGCTGACTGAAACGTCATTAGGCATCATCCCTGGTGCAGGCGGTACACAGCGACTGCCCCGGATAGTCGGAATGCCGACAGCGAAAGAACTGATTTATACGGCAAGGAGATTGGATGCAAAAACGGCACATGCCTTGAAAATCATCAGTCATGTATATTCACCCCAACATTTACTTGAGGAAGCGAAAAAATTGGCTAAGGAGATTGCGGTCAATGCCCCATTAGCACTCAGGGCTGCAAAAGCGGCGATCAATAAAGGGGCTGAGACCGACTTGAAAACAGGATTGCAAATTGAAAATGACTGCTATCAGACAACTTTAAAAACCCTTGACCGACTGGAGGGTCTGTCAGCATTCAAGGAAAAACGCAAACCGGTATATAGAGGCCAATGATTTCTATTGAAGGAGGAACAGGGATGGTAACGACGGATAAACTAACCGAAACGGTTGAAACGATTAAAAAAGGCGGTTTAGAAAAGTATCATCAAAAAAACGCTGAAAAAGGAAAGCTTTTCGTACGTGAACGTCTAGAGCTGCTTTTCGATGAAGGGGTAGAAATAGAGGACGCTTTCTTTGCCAATTGTGCAAGTGTTGGTCTGCCTGCTGATGGTGTAGTTACGGGCATCGGAAAAATCAATGGTCAAAGGGTCTGTGTCATGGCCAATGATTCGACTGTGAAAGCTGGATCCTGGGGAGCAAGGACCGTCGAGAAAATCATTCGCATTCAGGAAACAGCCGAAAAGTTACAGCTGCCCCTTCTTTATTTAGTCGATTCTGCCGGGGCACGAATTACGGATCAAGTAGAAATGTTTCCGGGCCGCCGCGGAGCTGGCCGCATCTTTTACAACCAAGTGAAGCTATCAGGAAAAGTCCCGCAAATTTGTCTATTGTTCGGTCCGTCTGCCGCCGGCGGGGCATATATTCCAGCTTTTTGTGATATTGTCGTAATGGTTGATGGCAATGCATCCATGTATTTAGGTTCACCGAGAATGGCAGAAATGGTCATTGGCGAAAAGGTGAGCGAAGAGGAAATGGGCGGGGCGAAAATGCATTGTTCCGTTTCAGGATGCGGCGATGTACTTGTCAAGTCGGAAGAAGAATCGATCGCGTTTGCGCGAAGGTACTTAAGCTATTTTCCAGGAAATTATCAAGAAAGACCTAAAAGCGTAAAACCTGAGCTGCCTGCGGATTTCGAAAAAACTTTGGAAGAACTGATTCCTAAAAATCAGAATGCAGCCTTCAATATGTATGACCTGATCGATAGGGTTATTGACAGGCAATCATTTTGTGAAATCAAGAAGCTATTTGCCCCTGAATTAATCACTGGGCTTGCAAGGCTAAATGGACAAACGATAGGGATCATAGCCAATCAGCCGCGAGTCAAGGGCGGCGTCCTGTTCCATGATTCAGCTGATAAGGCTGCCAAGTTCATCAACTTATGTGATGCTTTCCATATACCGCTGTTATTCCTGGTGGATATTCCAGGATTCATGATTGGGACGAAGGTCGAACGAGCAGGAATCATTCGCCATGGTGCGAAAATGATCTCGGCCATGAGTGAAGCCACTGTTCCCAAGATTTCCGTCATCGTCCGTAAAGCTTATGGTGCCGGACTATATGCGATGGCCGGTCCCGCCTTTGAACCGGACTGCGTTCTTGCCTTACCGACGGCATTGATAGCGGTCATGGGAGCTGAAGCTGCGGTCAATGCAGTTTATGCTAATAAAATCAATGCGATGGAACCAGAAGAGCGCCCTGAATTCATTGAACAGAAGCGCAATGAGTATAATGAAGATATCGATATTTACCGCTTAGCCTCTGAAATGATCGTTGATGGCATCATCCAGCCGAATGACCTGCGTGATGAATTGAGCGCGCGGTATGAAGCGTATAGCAGTAAGCAATTGACATTTACCGATCGTAAGCATGGGGTCTATCCCGTATAAAGTATTCCATGAAAAAAGCCCGGTTCATCATGACCGGGCTTTTCCATGGAATAAAATGAATGATTATTTAAATAATTAGAAAATTTTTCTGTTTTAGAGTTGCTAAATCACACAAGGAAGAGTACTATAATTAGTAATTAAAGATTTACTAATTACTTAATTCCATACTTAGTGAAAGAAAGTGAGAGTTGCCATGGCTCAGCAGGAAATAAAGAAATATATTACTCCAGATGGATACACAGCAGATATTGCAATTTTTACTATTACTACAAAGAAAACGGCAGAGAAAGCCCCTCCTGAAATGTTTTTGAAGCTATTATTAATCAAACGTGCCTCAAAAGATAAGGAAGGAAGCCCCAATGTTGAAGGAGATAAATGGGCTTTACCCGGAGGCTTTGTCAATGCTTCCGAGACTGCCTATGAAGCAGCCAAACGAGAATTGAAAGAAGAAACGGGCGTAGCTGGATTCCATGTCAAGCATTTCGGGGTTTATGACCGCCCAGGGCGCGATCCCAGGGGATGGATCATATCCAATGCTTTTTATGCAATTGTCCAGGAAGAGTTTCTTCATCAAAGAAAAGCGAATGATGACGCAGCTGAGGTTGAATTGTTCACGATTCAGGAAGCCTTACAATTAGATCTTGCATTTGATCATTATACAATTATTAACGAAGCGATGAATGTATTGAAAAAAGAAATGGTGCAAACGACGATAGCCCAAAAATTCCTGCCTGATGAATTTACACTTTCTGAACTGCAACGGGTTTTGCTGACAGCCAGAGATGATGCAAAAATCAGTGCAGACTCCCTTTTTTATGCAAAGGCCCCGAAGCTTCCATTTTTGGAGAAAGTATTGGATGAAAAGGGAATGCAAAAGAAAACGAAACGTAATTCGTATCGGCCTTCACAGCTTTACCGGTTTAATGCAGAGGTTGTCATGGACTCTATTTACTATTAAGGGGGAATTGGTGAAATGGGAAAAAAGGCATTGATCAATATAGATTATACGTATGACTTCGTGGCAGACGGGGGTTCATTGACCTGCGGGAAGCCAGGTCAGGATATCGAGAAGGAACTTGTCAGTATAACCAAGGAATTTATCAAACAAGGCGAATATACGGTATTCGCTATTGATTTACATGAAGAAGGAGACCGCTTACATCCCGAAGCGAATTTGTTTCCACCACATAATATTAGCGGTACAATGGGTAGAGACCTATACGGGGCGTTAAAAGAGGAATATGAAACAAATAAAAATCAAAAGAATGTTCATTATATAGATAAAACACGTTATTCGGCCTTTGCAGGAACGGACCTTGATATCCGCCTGCGGGAACGTCACATTACCGATGTATATTTAGTCGGAGTTTGTACAGATATTTGCATTTTGCATACGGCAATCGACGCTTATAATTTAGGCTATAAAATTTTTGTATATGAACATGCAGTGGCCTCGTTCAATGATGCCGGTCACCATTGGGCGCTTGGACATTTTAAAGGGTCTCTTGGAGCAACCATTCTATAATTTCGATTCAAGCAACAGAATAGAAGGGAAGCGAATGCTTCTCTTTTGGGAGGAACTATCCATGGAAAAAAAATACAACGATGACAGTTACGCATTACACACTGACCTATACCAAATTAATATGGCCCAAACTTATTGGCAGGACAAAACACATAACCGCAAGGCAGTTTTCGAGATATTTTTCAGAAAGCTTCCATTTAATAGCGGATATGCGATTTTTGCAGGACTTGAAAAAATTGTCCATTACCTTCAAAACTTTTCCTTCTCGGAAAGTGATATCGACTATTTAAAAAATGATCTGCACTATGATGAAGAATTTTTGAAATATTTGAAGAACATCCGTTTCACGGGAGAGATCCGCTGCATGAAAGAGGGGGAGCTCGTCTTCGGCAATGAACCGATATTACGGGTGGAAGCACCGCTTGGTGAGGCTCAACTCATAGAAACTGCGTTGCTTAACATTGTGAACTATCACACACTCGTGGCAACAAAGGCATCACGCATCAAGCAGGTCATCGGTGAAGAATCTGCCCTAGAATTCGGTTCAAGGCGGGCGCAAGAAATGGATGCCGCAATTTGGGGAGCGAGAGCGGCCTATATTGCTGGCTTTGATTCCACTAGTAATGTACGTGCTGGAAAGCTGTTTGGCATTCCGGTTTCAGGGACGCATGCACATTCCATGATCCAAGCTTATAAAGATGAATATACGGCTTTTCATAAATATGCTGTTTCCCATAAAGACTGTGTATTCTTGGTTGATACGTATGATACATTGCGTTCTGGCATCCCGAATGCAATCCGTGTTGCCAAGGAGTTGGGTGATAAAATCAATTTCATTGGCGTCCGTCTTGACAGTGGTGATTTAGCTTACTTATCGAAAGAGGCAAGACGTATGCTTGATGCTGCAGGATTCCATGATGCGAAGATTGTCGCTTCCAATGACCTGGATGAATATACAATCATCAATCTGAAACAACAAGGAGCAAGAATTGACATTTGGGGCATCGGAACCAAATTGATTACGGCTTATGACCAGCCAGCGCTGGGTGCTGTTTATAAAATGGTTTCAATAGAGGGTGAAGATGGGAATATGAGAGATACCATCAAAATTTCTTCTAACCCTGAAAAGGTCACGACACCTGGCCTAAAACGAGTATATCGAATCATCAATAAAGTGAACCATCATGCTGAAGGTGATTATTTGGCGATGGAATATGAGAAGCCGCAGGAGCAGGAAAAATTAAAAATGTTTCATCCTGTCCATACATTCCTAAGTAAATTCGTCACGGATTTTGATGCGGTTGATCTGCATGTGGATATTTTCAAGGATGGAAGTTTGATTTATGAATTGCCGACCATAGATGAAATCAAGGCCTTCACGCAAAAAAATCTCCAAGTATTATGGCCGGAGTACCTTCGTGCCCTTAATCCTGAAGAATATCCGGTAGATCTAAGCCAGGATTGTTGGGATAATAAAATGAGGAATATAGATGAAGTTAAAGCCAAAGTAGAAAGAATGCTAACGAAATGACCTATCTATTTTATTAGAAAGCGGGGAAATGCCAATGCGTCCATTACAAAAAGAAATCGTAAAAAAATTACTTGTCCAACCAACGATCGATCCCGAAGCCGAATTCAGGAAAAGTGTTGATCTATTAAAAGGGTATATGAAGAAAAATACGTTTCTGAAAAGCTTCGTACTTGGAATTTCCGGAGGTCAAGATTCAACACTGGCTGGCTTTATTGCCCAAACCGCCGTCAATGAATTAAATGAAGAAACGAATGGCAGCGACTATAAGTTTGTTGCTGTAAGCTTGCCATATGGAGTACAGGCAGATGAAGAAGACAGGCAGCTGGCTTTAAAATTCATTAAGCCAAGCCAAACGGTTACAGTCAACATCAAGGAAGCGGTGGATGCATCTATCAAAGCTGTGGAAGAAGCAGTTTCTGAAAAGCTATCGAATTTCTTAAGGGGAAATGTTAAAGCACGAGAGCGAATGAAGGTGCAATATGATTTAGCCGGGCTGTATAAAGGCGTTGTGCTTGGTACGGATCATGCAGCTGAAGCGATTACAGGTTTCTTTACGAAACATGGTGATGGTGCAGCGGATATCATTCCTTTATACCGTTTAAATAAAAGGCAAGGAAAAGAAATCCTGAAATTCGTCGGTGCTCCTGAGCGCCTTTATACGAAAATACCGACGGCCGATTTAGAAGATGACAAACCGTTACTTCCTGATGAAGTGGCTTTAGGCGTTAGCTATGATGAAATCGATGATTACCTTGAAGGCAAGGAAATCAGAACGGAAGCAGCTGAAATCATCGAAGGATGGTATACTAAAACCGAACATAAACGCAATGAAGCCATCAATGTTTATGATACTTGGTGGAAATAACGAGTGAAATCTTAGATAAGTTATCCCGCATCACATAAGGTGCGGGTTTTTTGCTAGACCTAACAAGCACCTTTGCCAACACATCAGTAATGAAAATTTTACCGGCAAGGGAGACTCTACATATGGACATATCCAAGAATGTTGAAGCAACGGGAAAGGAAATTGAATTCTCGGGTGTAATCAGTGTGAAAGCGGGAGATGATCTGATTCATAGTTCAGCACATGGCTATTCCAATCGAGCGGACGAAATCATGAATATGACAGAAACAAGGTTCGGTATTGCTTCCGGTTGTAAACTGTTTACCGCGATAGCCATTTACCAGTTAATACAAAAAGGAAAACTTAGGTTCGATTCTAAACTTAAAAACTGTGTTCGGATCATGTTTCCTGTTTTCAATCAAAATGTGACCATACATCACCTCTTAACACACACTTCGGGCATCCCTGATTACTTTGATGAAGAAGTGATGGATGATTTTGAGGAGCTATGGCAGAATAATCCGATGTACCATGTAAAAGGATTAAAAGATTTCCTGCCAATGTTTCAAAATGAGGTGATGATGTTTCAACCCGGGGAAAGGTTCCATTACAATAATGCAGGCTAGATTTTATTAGGATTGATTGTTGAGGAACTAACCGGACTTTAATTTACCGAATATATCGACAAGAACATCTTTCTGCCTTGTGAAATGAAAAACTCCGGTTATTTTTCCATGGATCAGCTACCTAAAAATACTGCATTAGGGTACATAGACGAAGAAAATGGAGCATGGAGAACCTACGTTTATTCCCTTCCCATCAAAGGCAGTGCGGATGGAGGGGCGTATATTACCACATCAGATATGTTCAGGTTTTGGGAGGGGTTATTTTCCAATCGGTTACTGAAGCAAGAATATACCAATCTCTTATTGGAAACCCATATTGCTACAGAAGATGATGGGAAATACTATGGCTATGGTATATGGATCCGTAAAAAAAATGACGCGATTTTCAAATACCACCTTATGGGGTATGACCCGGGAGTAAGTTTCAATTCTGCGGTATATCCGTCAAAGCGATTGAGAACCGTCATTACTTCAAATAAAGGCATGGGTCCATACCATATTACTAGAGCGATCGAGAAAGAATTATAAAAATAAATGGAACCTTTCCACTAATGGAGGGTTCCATTGTTTATAGTCAATCTGAATTCATTCAAGTATTTTTTAAGAAAGGGACGAATTCGCATTCAATTGCTAAATTGGATCCAGAACTTCTGGAGTTTCAAGGGAAGAACCCCTTCTCTACCCTTATTCAAGAACGAAGCTTTAATGATGCGGCACACCAATTTTTTATTGTCGGAAATCTTTAAGGAGGTAGCTTTCTTAGGTTTCAAGGCTTTTCCAAACAAAGAATTTGTATATTTAAATATCTTGAAGTAGAGTATATTTAATATACTTTATTTTATCCGGTATTTTCCGATGGAGGTTCTTTTTACATTATGAAGGCAAGATATGAACTAGCGAACATGAACTTAACAGTAAGCAATGTGACTTTACGTAATGCTGCGGATAGCTATGTCCTCTTGAAAGCTGCAGATGATCAAAATAATGAAATCACGATCAAGCTTTCCCACGAACAAGCGGAATTCCTGGAAGCGGAATTAAGGGAAGTAAATCGCCGCCGCAGGGAAAATAGTCCTGATATATCAGGAAATGATCAGGAACGTATTAATGACGACGATTCTTTTAATCTGTTCAGCGTTGATTTATTCAATGAAAATGAATCGAAGTAATCCTCAAATCATATTTGCTTCTCTGTAACCTTGCTTTCGAATTAAGATGATGCTGCAGAGAATCCATCATTCCCGCCAATACAAAACCCGAATTTCCATTTATTGAAAGGCATTAGGAATGTTTTAAGCAAGGTGACCTATCGTTACCTTTATTTTGATTGCTTGAAAAAATTCTTCACAAATAGGAATATGGATGATAATACAGCAAAAACCATGAAAAATACGATGAACCCCCATAGGCCTATCGCCGCATCTTGAAACTCCATATTTCCTCTGCTGGTAAGGGCTTGCTGTATCTCTATGGCAAATACTAAAACAACCATGACTGTAAAGGTATAAAGGAAAGAGAGTATCGTTATCCCAAAACGCATCCGGGCAATTAAATTAGATAAAAATAACACGAACAAAAATATGATGATACCGATGATTCCCATTATCCAAAAATGCAAATCTTTGTCCGTTGCATTTGAATTTAATGTGTCACTTACAAAGAATAGGATGAAATCGTGAAGATTATTGACGATTTCAGCTAATATCTGGATGATTTCTTTCATTTCTCACACCTCCAATCCTTAGATTATAGCAGGTTATAAATCTATATAGAAGAGGGAAGGTCCTCGAGGCTATCAGACTGACCTTCGGTGGAAGGAATGGGAAATCATAAACATGCTTGGAAACGAAAAAAAACATAAATGAATGAAGAAATCAGTTCATGTAACTTCACCTAAATAAGGGTAGATTGAACAAAATACATAGAAAAATAAAGTAAATAATGGAAAGCAGGAGTGCCTATTTCCAATGTTTTAACACCTTAGAGATCTAAACCATAATTGTTTTAATCGGAATGCTAGTAAAAAATGTTTTTATTTAATGATTTCATGGTTGGGGGAAAAAGTATGAATGATATACATAATCATGTGTTAACAGTAATTGATTTTATGAAAACCGGACACAAAACTTGCTTTGTGAAGGTCATCGGTTTTGATGCTGAATCCGGACAGGATTTTAAAGGTGAAGTTAAATTTGTCGTTGATTTGCCTTTTGGTGATTTGATACATCCCGAGCGGTCACATTTATCCTCCTCTTGCAGGGAATTTGTTCGGGATGACCTGCTGCATAGATACAGTCAAGGGCAATTTGAATGAAGTGTTGGAAGTTTATATAGTGAATCCAAGGGGTTTACTTGTTTAAAATTGGTAAAATGCCGGGTATAAAGAATATGGTATGTAGGAACTTTTTTATGCCAAACTTCTCTTTCAACTGATAAAATAGCATATTTCTCCCTATTTAACTCTCGGACTTTAATCCTTATAATGTTAAATAAGAAAAATATGACAGTTAGTGTAGGATTATACTGTTTTCTGAGGTGAGTTTCATGGTATATGCAGATATTTTGAGTAATATACACTCTGCTATCTCCAGTAAAAAAGCTGATTTAAATGTGAAAATTGAACGATTAGAAAATGCAAAAAACGATATTATAAAAGAACAGAGCATGTGTCTTAACGAGATTAGGAAAATAAAAGAGCCTGAGCTTGGTGGCAGCTGGACAGGGAACCGTTCGGATCACTTTCAGGATGCACGTCATGATGCTTATAATGTGATGTTCAGTATCATTCATGACGATTATGATGATTACCAATGGAAAATCGAAGCGATGATTACAAAGCTGAATGCAGAGAATACGCTTCTTAGCATAGCGGGGAATATAGCCCAAGAAGCCGACTCCCTTTTGAACAAAGGCGAAGAGGCATTTGAGCAGCTGGAAAGTAAAATATCCGATTTAAAAAGGCGGTTGTTTTAATGACGACAATCAAACTGAATCATCCTGCCGTAATGAAGCAAGTCGATCAAGTGAAGACGGCACTTGGTACAGTCACGCTTGGAAATTTGCCGGCAGGCGAGCTTGTCAACAATAAATTGGAATTCACTTCGAAATGGATCGATCGGGAAACGAACCTGGAGAAGGTCTTCGAGCAATATATCAAAATCGTCCAGAAAAATGTGGAAGATACCCGTGCCAACATTGACTTATTAAAAGAACAGGATGAAGCCATCTCTCATACGTCTTCACATGGGTATCCTGTGAGATGAAAATATATGAAGCCGAGACATTGACGGCCGCAACCAAGTCGCGAGCTAAGCAATATGAAGATCTAAAGAAGGAAGTCGCAGCCCTGAAAAAGGAATTTCAGGGCATTGTCGGCCTTGATAACGAGTTTCAGGGAGCCGGTGCTACCGCCATCAAAAGCTTCTATGAAGCGCAAATCGAGGTGGCGGACGCCTGGATGGAACTATTCACGACCCAAATCAGTTTTTTGGAAGGCATACCTGGCAGTCTGGAAGAGGCGGACCTCTCGGGAAATACGGTGGTCGAGGTTCCCTTTTTAGATGGCGAAGTGTCTAACGGCATCAACCAAGCCAAATCGCTTGTCGATGAACAAGCGAATGATCTCCAAAGAATCCTGAACAGCATTGACGATATTTTGCCTCTTGATCTGTTCGATCAAAAGGACTTTAATGAAAAAATCACGCTGGCCGGGCACAGGCTGGATGACACCGTGACAAAGGTCGATAATATCGACCGGCAATTGGTCGAGGAATATGATGTGTCCGTCGGGCAGGAAAACGTGGCCGTTGGGCTCTTCCGTGCCTTGCTTGATGCCACCAAACAGGACGGCAATGTATCGCCGATGACGTTCGATCAATCGGCATTCAAGAGCAGTGACGTCTATCAAGTAAAGGATGAAGTCGCCGGTCAGATGAAAGACTATCAGACCTTCAAAAAGGAACAAGCAGAAGCCCGGAAAATCGAACAGGAAATGGAAGAACTCGAAAATCGCCCATGGTACGAAAAAGCCTGGGATACGACAAAAACCTTTACAGGGGAATTCACGGGATATTATGATTCAATCAGGGCCTCAACCGGAGTCGATCCAGTAACGGGCCGCAAGCTGTCCGATGCCGAAAGAATCGCCGCCGGCGCCATGGCAGCCGCTGGGTTCATCCCCGTCGTCGGCTGGGCCGGCCGGGCCATCAAAGGCGGCAGCGCCCTATACAAAACGGCCAAAGGACTTAATGCAGCAGACCACGCACTAGATGCCTATAAAACGACAAAAGGCTTTAGCCTCCTCCAGAAAACCGAATACGGAATATACGGACTCCTCGCAGCCAACGGCCTCGGTGAAGCGGCCACAGGCAAAGACATGTTCGGCAACCAGCTAACCGAGGAACAGCGCCAGAACGGGCTGTTGATGGCACTAGGCATCGCCGGTGTGGCTGGTGCGGCGAAGGTCGCCGATAAAGTAGCAAGCGGTACAAAGTTCATCCCTTACAGCAAGGAATTTGCGCAAAAGCAGGTTCAGAAGGTTCAAGCTACAATAACAGACATCGCGAGATCAGGAAAAACCACGTTAAAAAATATAGGTGACGAACTAGGTAAAAAAGAAATACCTAAACGGATAAGTATGGAACAAGTTTCACTCGCAGGAGGACCAAACCTTCCCCAAGTTGTGATGGAAAAGCAGACAATTAAGGAAGCCTATCAGAGATTCACGGTGAAGAATAGCAAAGTAGATGGTGTTTTAGGGGAGAGTATTCCAAAGGGTACGGGTAAAGGTAGGGCTGAAGTAAGTGAAGTTAAAACATTAGTGGACAACAGACTACAGTTTACAAACGGAAGAAAAAATAGGTTAAAGCCTGATATTAGATATAAAACAGGAGAGTATGATTACTTTTATGAAACAGATAATGTAGGTAGGATTGTAAAATTTGAAACAGAAAATTTACAATTAACAACGAGAACAGATAGATTGTCACACAGCAAAAACACACCTGGTAAAGTAAAAGGTCAAGACCATGCAGGGCATTTGGCAGGTGATAGGTTTGGAGGCTCACCTAAAATTGATAATTTGGTTTCGCAATTATCTGATGTTAATTTGAAGCAATATAAGAAACTTGAAGAACTATGGGCTGCAGCTCTAAAAGAAACACCTCCCAAAAAAGTAACAGTTGATGTAAATATAATTTACTCTGGGAACGATATGCGTCCAGAGAAATTTATAGTCAGATACACTATCGATGGTGAGTTTGGTTCTGCAAATCTTAATAATTAATCAAAGGAGTGAAAAAGTAGTATGAGAGAATTTGAAGATATATTTAGTGAATTGCAAGCAGATATGATATCCATATGTATGGAATATGTTGAAGATAGAGCTGATAAAGTATATGTTTATGCTTCATGTGAAGAAGGAATTATTTCGAGCAGTTTCTTTTATTTGATTAACAATAAGTATGTAAAGTCTCATAAATTGAATGATGCATTGGAAAATGGGGAAGAAAGATACGATGTGTCTACTGAACGAGGGTTTATGGTACTTGATATTATCAATGAAAATACTGAAAAAATAAAAGTATTGTGCAAAGAATATGAAAGAGATATGCCCACTGAGATGAAATTAATATATGATGTAAAGAGTGGGAACTTCAAAGCTGAATACAAGTATGATTTAGTATACACTAATGACGATATTAAAACGGCCCATCATATTGCTAATGAGTGGTTTGAAGAGTTGAAAAATAATAACCTTTAAATTGTTTACACTCGAAGATACACTCTAATTTGAATTCATGACTCATCAAGGTTGTACCTTCAAGGTGTGTCAATGTAATTTTAATATTAGGTAATAAGAACGGAATTAGGACGGGATAACATTTTAATAGATAGGACCCCTCATAGATGTCATACTGTCAACATTAAAACATGAAATTTAATGATTTATTTAGAAAATGAACTTAAAGCGCTTGATTGTCTACTAAAGGCAACGAGTGCTTTTTAGCGTTAAAAATTAAAAGAGCACTATAATTTTTATAATACCCCTAAGTGTTAAATTATTATTGTCTGTAAATAGACTGTGACTGTGAACAGTGTATTACGAGAGCAAAGGAAAGAAGAGAATTATCTTTAACAATGGTTTTAAGGTAAGTTGAAATGGAAAATTAATCCGATAATATATGTGCCAGAAAGTCAAATACGAATTATAGGACTCCTCGCAGCCAATGGCCTCGGCGAAGCGGCCACCGGCAAAGACATGTTCGGCAACCAGCTAACCGAGGAACAGAGCCAGAACGGACTATTGATGGCACTCGGAATCGGCGGTGTGGCAGGTGCGGCGAAGGTCGCAGATAAAGTAGCAAGTGGTACAAAGTTCGTCCCTTACAGCAAGGAATTTGCGAAAAAGCAGGTTCAGAAGGTTCAAGCCTTCGGCAGGAAATTGGCAAGGTGGAAGTACCTCTCCGGATTAGGGCCGAAGAATTAGCGACGGCGTATGGAAACAACTATAAACATGTCACATTTGATAAAACGACGATTAAGGATATCGTGCAGAAGTTTGCAGTGAAGAGTGATGGTGGTAAGGGGATGGGTGTTTTGTACCATGTCCAAAGAATCTCAGAAATAGAAGTCAAGTTCAAGCAAAATCCTAAACATAATGCAGAAGAATTCGCAAGACAGTTAAAAGACCAAGAAAAAGGGTTGAATGGTTTAACTATTGATGAGTATTTAAAGAATAGAGAAAAATATATAGAAGAAGGAAGAGCTTTAGAAGGGAATGCGCTCAAAAGGCTGCAAGAGTAAAAGCTTATTTAGATAAAGTTGATGAGTTAAGGGAGACAGGCTTATCTAGAAAAGAATCAGAAAAGCAGGCTACAGTATGGATAAATGAACAGGCTGCTTTACATAATCCAGATCAAATTGCGGGTGGCAATCCACTTGATATTGGTGGAATGGGAGATAAAAGGGTTAATTCATCCCTTGGTTCGCAATGGAGATATAGAATTGATGTTATAGATGAACAAATAAAAACTATTGCAGCTAGTATGACGGAAGTGGATAAAAAATCAATATACTTAAATGTGAAATTAATACAATGAAATAGAGGTGATTATAAAAATGTCAACTAACATTTTTGATAACTTTAAATTATTTGAAAAAGCACAAGCAGAAACTATTAATAATTTCAATGGTTACATACCTGAACAAGTATTAGAAGTGTGGAATAAATATGGTTTTGGTAGTATTTTAAACGGGTATTTAAATATTGTTAACCCAGAAAAATATAAGGAACTATTAAAGGATGTATATGTAAGAAACGAGGATGCTCTAGTATTGTTTACTACATCAATGGGGGATCTTGTTGTTTGGGAAGATAATAAATATTTAATTTTACTTAATTTTAGAAAGGGTGAAATTAAAGGGATATCGTCCGGTTTCAAATATTTCTTTCCTGATTTAGAAGATGAATCATTTTACGAAGAAATTTTAGATTGGAATCCTTATCCTGAAGCAGTTGATAAATATGGAGAACCAGATTTTGATGAATGCTTTGGTTATACCCCTCTCCTTGGATTAGGTGGAACTGAGAATGTGGAAAACTTGAAAAAGGTGAAACTTATTGAGCATATTTATCTAATTACTCAATTCATGGGACCAATCGAATAAGAGTCAATGAAGTTGAAAAGATGGTTGATGATTACAAGTGACTATCAAAAGTAAATGAATCCAGGGTCTTTTTTGGGGTTAAGTCAAAAAGCATAAAACTCAGGGGCTTATCGTTTTTTTCGATAAGCTCTTTTAATTTGGTGAAAAAAGAATCCTAAATACCAGAAACTGGTTATGTGAGAAAGTAGAAAAGAAATATTAAATCCCCAAGTAACACTCCAAGGATAAGACAGACATAGTAACAAAGAAACTAAAATCCTCCCCTACCAGTTAGGAATATTGGAGATATGGACATTTGAAAATTGAGCAGGAGGTAGGTAAGTATGAATGATATTAAACTTAATAGTATTTATCAAAAAATAGCCCAAACTATTAATGAAACTATACCAGAGGAATGGTCAAAGGTATTAATGTACGGTGAAATTGCTGACGGTACCGGTACGGCTTTCTTTTTTTATTATAATCCTAATAGTGAATTGCCTATTTATAGTCATGATATACCTGAAATATATAGTTTAAACGAAGAAGAATATGATAAATTATGGTATCAATTATTAGATGAATTAAAATTATTATCAGATGAATTTAAAAATAATAATCAAGAACAATGGACCAATTTAACTTTTACTTTAGAAAGTACCGGTAAATTTAAGGTTGACTATGATTATGAGGATTTATCCAATGCAGATGATCACGAAAGAAGGGTTATTTGGGAATATACTCGTTTAGGCCTTTTACCCGAATCTGAATATGATAAGAGGATTTTAGAAGAATACCTCAAGAAAGAATAATGGAGGATAAGTAAAGCTTGTTCTTTTTATGACCTTAACGCAAAAGTTAAGGTCTTTTCATTGTTGAAATAGAATATGTATCATCTATCGCTTCTCAGATAATAGGCCGTGAGGACTTAAAATCATATAGATTTACTTTAAGGCAAGGTGGCATAGAAAAAAGTATCAAGTGGTACAAAGTTCATCCCTTACAGCAAGGAATTTGCGCAAAAGCAGGTTCAGAAGGTTCAAGCTACAATAACAGACATCGCGAGATCAGGAAAAACCACGTTAAAAAATATAGGTGACGAACTAGGTAAAAAAGAAATACCTAAACGGATAAGTGTGGAACAAGTTTCACTCGCAGGAGGACCAAGCCTTCCCCATGTTATGATTGAAAAGCAGACAATTAAGGAAGCCTATCAGAAATTCACGGTGAAGGATAAAAAAGTAGAGGGTGTTTCAGGGGAGAGTGTTCCTAAGGGTATAGATAACGTTAGATATGGTGAACAATACACGAAAGTAAATCGTAAGAAGACCTTAAAACCCAATGTAGAGTATACAACAAAAGAAGGATATAAATATACCACTGATAATAACGGACGTATTGCGATTGCTGAAGCTAAATTAGAATTGGGTAAAGCAAAACGAAATCCTTATGCCCAAAGAAAGGTTGGAGGAGACGATAGACTATCAAACGATGATGGTGGACATTTAATTGCAAGTATCTTTAAAGGTTCTGGTGAAATAGATAACTTAGTACCCATGAATGCTACTTTAAATAGGAGTGAATATAAGACTCTAGAGAATACATGGAAGAAGGCTTTAGTAGAGGGTAAAGAAGTAACCATTAAAGTAAAACCCATATATGAGGCACAATCAGCTAGACCAAGTGAGTTTAAAATCAACTATGTAATAGATGGTAAAAAATATTCAGATAGATTAACTAATTATTTAGGAGGTAAGTAGATGGAAACCAAAATAATGGAGCAGACATATCAACAAATTGCGAATACATTAATTAATATAATTCCAGAGGATTGGAAACAAATCTTTTTATACGCTGAATTTAGAGAAGGTTATAAAAAAGTTTTTTTCTATTATTACCCTGAAACTGGAGGGGAACCAGTATATAGTCTGGATATAACAGATTTATTTAATGTTGATGAGGAAGAGTTTGATGGGCTTGATGATGATTTATATAATTATTTTTCAAGATTGCGTGAAGAATTTAAGGAGCAAGAACAGGAACTATGGACAAACCTAACTTTCATTTTAGATAACACAGGAAAAATGAAAATAAATTATGGATATGAGGATATTTCAGAACTTAGCCCAGTAGAAAAACAAGATAAATGGGAAGCTGAATATCTAAAGTAAAACATTATATAGAATAAAACCCCTTGATTGGCTAAATACCTTTCAAGGTTTCTTTTTTTTTGGGAGCACCTAGTGCCGAATAAATAGTTTGGTACTAAGAGAGTAGAGATAACACTTATTAGTTATAAATAATGTTTGACAAAAATTTATCGTACATAAAAACAACTTTAAAAACAGGTACCCTATTTAAGCCCTATGGTTACCTCAGATAAAAGGCCGTCAGGTCTAAAGTGGTACAAAGTTCATCCCTTACAGCAAGGAATTTGCGCAAAAGCAGGTTCAGAAGGTTCAAGGCCTTCGGCAGGGAAATCGGCAAGGTGGAAGGACCTCTCCGGATTAGGGTCGAAGAATTAGCGACGGCGTATGGAAACAACTATAAACATGTCACATTTGATAAAACGACGATTAAGGATATCGTGCAGAGTTTGCGGCGAAGAGTGATGGTGATAAGGGTACAGGCAAAGTAGTGCTTGCAAAGGGCTCCATTGAAATTACAAAAGTGGAGTATGGAAAGCATTATACAAGAGAGCGAATGAAGAAAGTCTTAAAACCGAATATTGAATATACATCCACTGGTGGTCATGTATATAAAACAGACGAAAAGGGTGGATTACAAGTGTAGAAGGTTCTCTCGACTTAGGCAGTGGTAAACGAAACAATTATGCTCAGCGGATTGCTGGAAGGGAAGACCGCTTGCCAGATGATCAAGGGGGCCACTTAATCGCCAGCATATTTAATGGATCTGGTCATCTAGACAACCTTGTTCCTATGAATGCAAACCTGAATATGGGAGAATGGAAAAAAACTTGATATATCTTGGGCAAAAGCTTTAGACAGTAATCCTCCTAAAACAGTAGAAGTGAAAATATATCCTGTGTATGAGGGAAATTCAACTCGACCTACAAGTTTCGATTTAGAGTATAAAATTTACGATGGCCGTTGGGATTTAAGAACATTCGAAAATAGAGCAGGGGGATAAAAAATGAATGAATCAAAACTAAATGAATATTACCTGAAAATAGCTCAAACTGTAAATGGGATGATTCCAGAAGAATGGAGTAAAGTAATTTTGTATGGAGAAGTTAATGAGGGGACAGGGACTGCGTTCTTTTTCTATCAGTCTATTATTAATGATAAACTCATATATAGTCACGATATCCCTAAATTACATAGTATTAGTAGAATAGAGTATAGAGAAACATGGCTGAGGTTAATAAAGGTTTTAAAAGAATTATTAGATGAATTTAAAGATAATAATCAAGAACAATGGACCAATTTAACTTTTACTTTAGAAAGTACAGGAAAATTTAAGGTTGACTATGATTATGAAGATTTATCAGATGCAGATGATCACGAAAGAAGGGTTATTTGGGAATATACTCGTTTGGGTCTTTTACCTGAAACTGAATATGATAAGAGTATTTTAGAAGAATACCTCAAGATAGACTAGTGGAGGATAAGAAAAGCTTGTTTTTTTGTATGACCTTAACGGTAAAGTTTAGGTCTTTTCATTTGATATGAATATCAGTTGGATTTAGCACTTGATTGCCTTTTAGGCAAAAGTGCTTTTTGTTTTTTCGAAGATACAAGTATAAAACACATTAAAGAAGGAATTCTCATTTAAAGAATTCCTTCATTGCATACTATTTGTTAAGAAATGATTTTTCGAAAAATTCCAGAAGATGTTCTAGAGTGATTGGATCACTGTAGGTGGATGCTTTACTATTTATTTCAAATATACGATCGTTCTTAACTGCAGGAATATTTTTCCACGTTTCGGTCTCCACAAATGAATTAACTACATCAGGGTTTTTACTAAAGATAATATAATCTCCAGTATACTCAGGAAGCACTTCAGATGAGAGGACATAAATGCCGGATTTAAGTGCCTTTTCTTTTACTTTTTCAGGCATTTTCAAGTTCATTGCTTGATACAATATTTCTGTTCCGCGTGCATAATTATTTCCAAATACATAAAACTCTTTGGCATCATTTTCAATGACAGAAACGGTTGCATCTTCACCAATTTTTGCACGTATCGCTTTTCCTGCTGTTTCTGCACGCGTTTCGAAATCTTTAACCCATTCTTTTGCTTCCTTTTCTTTGTTTAAAAGTTTTCCGATTTCTATTTGCTGTGATAAATAATCTAATTTTCCCCAAGTGAATACAACAGTCGGAGCAATTTCATTAAGCTTTCCGATATTTTTCATCTCGGATCCGGCTATGATTAGGTCTGGTTCCAGTTCAATGATTTTCTCCAGGTCATCTTCTGAAACGACTTCCACACCCTTAAGTCTATCTTTAAAAAGGGGATTCATATTAGTCCATTGATCTATTCCAACAATATTACCTTCCAAAGCCAATACATTAGGTCCATTGGAGAGAGCAATTATTCTTTTTGGGTTTTTAGGAATCTCAACAGGACCAGTTTCTGATTGATATGTAATTGTTTCTGATTTTGTCTTGGAATCATTATTTTCGTTCGCTTTCTCGTTGTTCCCACAGGCACTAAGGATAAGCACGAACAAGAGCAGGAAGGGTATGAATAGCTTTTTCATTTTGATTTTCTCCTTACTGATATAGTGTAGGTTAAAAATATACAAAAAAATATCTAATTAATAATGATATTCATTTTCAATGACTACATCAACATATTAATAGGAATGATAATCATTGTCAATAACTTTCGCCAGATTGCTAAACTCCGTGAACTAAACCGTCACCCCTCCTAGTCTTTTGTTTTTCTTCGTAAACCAAGTCTAGTAGTTAAAGGTGGATAGCACATTCAACGGATGCCGCATCCTAAGAAGTGGGATAAAATAGCTCGGTACGTGTCATCATTTTCCGCATGCTTCGTTAAATACTTGATATTGAGTTTTTTTCGATTAACTCTTATTAAAATAATGACAAGTAGTTGTTTACATAACTATATTATGGTTTAATCGTTGAGAAATCATATATGTTTGAACGAAAATAATGTGCGAAGATCGTTTATTCCTGGCCATAAAACTTGGGGAGATTTCAGTTTGCTTCCACATACTTTGGAAATTGTCCAGAATCATGGAAGATGAATTGATTTGCATTCAGTCTAAACTTTTAGCAACTTGTCCACACCTTCCATCAGTCCATGCATATACAATAGTAAGGAGGGTGTTAGGATGGAGATAAACTGTTGTTATGAAGAAAAATGTTTTGAGAACAATGACCCAAGTACAGTATGGTTTCCTGGAAAGCGTTGTAAATGTAAGTGCAAATGCAAAAAAAACAAGCGCCGTTTTCATTAATCACTAAATGAATGACTGGATATAAGTTGTTCAACAGAGGCAGGCCCAGCGGCTGCCTTTTTTATTTGGACATGCGTGATATATATTAGTGGAATTGCGCTGAAATATAAAGATGAAAAAAACACTCAACCATTATGGTTGAGTGTCTAAAGTTAATCCCTAAATAGAAGCGTTTCGAACATAGTATCCACTATACGAACTCCCAAGAAATTGAACAGTAACTTGGATTAGTTATGTAGCAGATAGCCCAACCCCAATGTCTTATTTTAGTTTAACTAAAATAAGACATTGGTCATCTTTACGTTGGAGAGTGTCCTCTTCATATCTAAGCGTTTGTATAACTTCCTCCTTAATTGTGGATAAAGGGGCAGTGGAATAGGTCTTTAACAATGAGCATAAACGGTCTGAACCTATAGGTTCTTCAACTCCATCTGTATAAAGGCACAGCATACTTTCCTTATTGTATGTAACGGTATTTGTTTTAAAAAGTATATCTTCAAACATCCCGAGTGGTGGCCGATTAGAACGCAACTCATATTGTTTTCCGTTTATATCCTGTAAAAGAACGGATGGATGGCCTGCATTGATATAATTAATTTCTCTCTTATCAGTATCGATTAAAAGGTAGACGGCTGTGCAGTAATGAGAAGATTTACTTGTGTTTTTGAATAAAGAATGGAGATGGTCATCTAATTCCTTCATCACCGTTTTCACTTCCGAACCTTTTAAAATTAATCTTTCAAATATGGAATGCAGTGACATGGTTATTAGGGCAGAAGAAAGCCCGTGCCCCATCACATCAAGTAGGATAAGGCCATACCGTTGGGCGTCAATTTGGTAAAAACCATATATATCACCCGATAATTGATTGGAGCCTTTATAATACGCTTGAATTTCAAGATGTTCATTAATAATAGGAACTGGTAATAGTGTCTCCTGTATCTTTTTTGCAAGACCCAGCTCTCTTTCTGTATCCACTTTGAATTTTTCATTTTTTTCGTTCAATTCAATCAGCTTATTCTTTTGCATTTTCATCGTTTCATGAGCAATCTCTAAATCAGCATAAGCCTTATTCCTAGCATTTAGTGCGGTCTCTGCTTCTTTTTTCGCTATAAGAAGCTCATTTTCTAATTCGTTTCTTTTTCGCATTGGAATCACCACACACTCAATAATGGTTCTTCCATCTCGCTCTCTTTGAACAGCGTTGAGTAACACAGGGATTTCTTCATCATCTACAGACTTTAAGGATATATATATTTCCTCAATCTGATTTTCTAATTTAATCAGAGGAACCAGATAAAGCTGATGAAAGAGTATAGCTGAAGCCGAAAGGATATAATTAATAGGCTGCCCTTGCAATTGATCGAGATTATACCCCAATAATTTAAGTAAGGTTTGATTAACGGATAAAATATCATCTTCTTCTGATAAAGTTAAATATCCGCAGGGTGCCTCATTCAGTTGTTCATTCACAAAAATTCACACCCATCTCTATCTATAAATCGTTTGTCGGAAATTCATCCAAAAACTGTCGAATTAAGAATATCGTCTCTTCAGGATGACTCATATGTGGACAGTGTCCTGTTGCTTTCATCATCTTCAATGTACTATCGGGAAGATGCTTATGAATATATTCACCTACTGCTGACGGAGCAATAACATCTTTGGAACATTGCAAAATGAGTGATGGTACTTTTACTTTTGCTAAATCTTTACGGTTGTCTGCAAAAAAGGTAACCTCCGCAAATTGTCGTGCGATAATGGGATCAGTAGAACAAAAACGATTCTCTAAATCCCGTTTAAGCTCTGGGCGATCTGGATTACTCATGACCGTTCCCGCAAAAGCGGTTGCCCAGCCTATGTAATTTTTGTCCATCATATCAATCAATCCTAAAAGTTGTTCTTTCTCGAATCCCCCGTAATAATCATTAGGGAGATTAAGGTAGCAAGGGGAAGGACCAACCAGGACAAGTTTAGAAAAATATTCAGGATGTTTAATGGATGCCAGCATCCCAATCACACATCCAACAGAGTGTCCAACAAATATAGCATCTTTTAGGTCTAATGCCGAACAAACATCAAGTACGTCTTGTGCATACCCATCAAGAGTACTGTATCTTTCCACATTATATGCCTGTATATCTGAATTACCTGACCCAACATAGTCAAATAGAATAATATGGTATTCATCTTCGAAATCTTTTGCAACTGATTGCCAGACATTTTGATCACAACCAAAACCTGGTGCAAATATCATTGGTCGTGTACCTCTTCCTCTAATCTTTACATTATTACGCAATAAAATATTGGGATTCATGATTGGCTCCTTCATTTAGAAGATATACTCACTATATGGTAACACTAACCTTATTCGAATTAAAGAAATACACTTTAGCTGAAAATTGTCTGAGCTTGAACAGGAATGAGGAGAGTGGTATACACTTGTTGGGGGTTCAAAACTTTGGAAACTCTCGGTCTTTCGTATACAGGAACCTCTTATACCTTGAAAAGGTCGACAACGTTCCTTGATAATATGGAAAGCCTTATTTTAAAAAGGGGTCAAATACGAGGGATTTTTTGATTAGATCGCTAAGAAATATATGGTCATGATATTATATTTTAATAGATAAAGGGTTTTTGTATGGGTAACTTAAACATCTCCCTTTTTCTGACCCAAATCCTTGAATATTGTTTTACCCCTATCTGATCCCTAATTGGAGCTATTAATAACTAGCTTCAGTTTTTTTTCGCAAAATAATTATTGAAATAATAAATCGTTATCGGACGCCTTCTTTGTTTTTCCTGTATAATAATACTATATTTTACATTTGGGAGGGATTATTCATGGACGAAGCCAGCAGTTTAATAGGGCTTTTTGCAATCATACCGATTTTGTTTTATTTGGGACTTATTGTTTTAAGTGTTTATTTCATTATTAAGATCATAAAATTCATCAATGCAAAGACAAGATTAGATCAAGAAAGAAATGAAAAGCTGGATGAATTGATAAAAGTCATTGGAAAAGATAAGGAAGATCAGAATAAGCCACTTTAATATAAAGGCCCTTTTCGTAAAGATTGTTGTTTTTAAAACGAAACCATTTTAGGTTGATTGGAGCGGAAGTGCGAGACTCCTGCGGGAGCAGCGGGACAGGTGAGACCCCAAAGGCGTTTACGCCGAGGACGCTCACCGCCCGCCCCGCAAAGCGAGCACCTGGAGGGGAAATCAACCACACTGCACTACTTCGAAAATAGCAACAAAGTATGCGAAAACAGCCAATATAAAAAAGCACAATTCCATTAGGGGTTGTGCTTTTTTTATTTAAGAAGGATGAAGCTTACTAGATCCACATAAAAAGGGCGATTTTTTTGTAACGTCAAGGTAGGGGTACAAGCATTTCCTAATTAGTACCATAACATATTAGGAGGTGATTGAATTGACAGTTAAATTAGAAACTTTATTGGAACGTTCAGAAAAGAATATGGGCAGCGGAATTCATCCAGTCGTAAAAGAATCAGCTTTGGAAATGGTTAAACGGGCATACCAAGAAGGCATTTTCGTGCAAATCAGCGCAGGTTATCGGTCTATGGAAGAGCAAGCAAAGCTATATGGTCAAGGTCGCCTAGGTTATATATACGATGGTAAAAACTATAGTGATTTATCGAAGCCGAGAGTGACCAACGCGATGCCAGGTCAATCTTACCATAACTATGGACTAGCCATTGATTATGTCATAGTCAGCGATGATGGAAAGAATGGCATATGGACAGTTGATGAAAAATGGAGACGTGTAGCGGCTATTGGTAAATCCTTGGGCTTTGCATGGGGCGGGGATTGGTCAAGCTTTAAAGATTATCCGCACTTGGATATGACGGGCGGACTGACTTATTCTCAGTTAAATGCGGGAACAAAGCCTAGACTGATATCAAAAGTGAATGGAACCACTCCACCACCTACACAAGTCGAATCCGAAGTCATTGTAAAAGATACACCAGCAAAGGACAGCGGCAACCAAACTATCAAGTCCATTCAGAGGACATTAAATAGCAGATATAGAACAAAAATAGATGTTGATGGATATTATGGTCCCAATACTAAAAAAGCGCTGATCAAGGGTTTTCAAACCGAATTGAATAAACAATATGGTGCAAAGATTAAGGTTGATGGAATATGGGGGCCCCAAACAAAAGCGGCTTCACCTAATGTTAGGGAAGGGGCGGAAGGGAATATCACCTATATCCTTCAAGCTGCACTTTATTTGGAAGGACATAATCCACATGGCATGGATGGTATCTTTGGAAGCGGAACGGAAATAGCTGTGAAGGCTTTTCAAAGGGCCAATGGATTATCTGCAGACGGCATCGCAGGTGAAAATACCTTTGCAAAACTATTTGGATGATATTTGAAATGGAATAGAACTATATTGCTTAAAAGTGGCTTAGCAAAAAAAGCCCTATGAGGGCTTTTTTTATATGAATGAAAAAATAGCAGTCATTTTAAAAGTAAATATCCCAATCGTTTAGGAATCGAAGTATAAGAAACGTAAGAATACATATGGGGACAAGAAATGTAACCGCATTTACGAAATGAAAGTACTTTAATGCGGAATGCTTTTTGACTTTAATCAATAAATAGAAGAATGATGAAATTGCGATCAATGGGCATAACAAGCCAAGATCAGTTAATATGCTTGAAATTGGGTGGTTCATAACACTAAGTCCAATAAGGAATGAAGCAAGGCAAATAACATTGATAACCGACAAGATGATTGGTATTAACAACAAGTTCTTTTTTACTGTTTCCATAAATTTCACCTCCTGGGAGATAACCCCACACATATCTTATATTATTCATGATTATCCAGCAAAACTTTTGATTAACTGTATACAAAGACAAAATACTCAAATTTATCCATTCACAGATCTGAATTGTAATATTTATCGAGTATTTATGCTCATTTTTGTTCACTTAAAATTGACTGAAATATAATAGTTTTTTTAATTTTCCATCACATTTAGACAATAAAGTTAAAGGAAGACATAACTTTATTGGAGGAAAAAAAATGAAAAAAATATGGAAAAAGCCAATTTTGCCTATCGCCTCTATTAGTCTGGCATCTGTGATGTTTGTAAATGCCATTCCCGAAACTCCAGTTCAAGCAAAATTGAATGTTCAATCACAAGTGCAAACGAAAAATCATTTGCTTCCGCTTGGAACCCCAAATTTGCAGGAGAAAAGAACTTCCATGAATCTAGCACCAGGAGTGAAGTATACCAAAATCAATCGTGGTGAAACATCTTCTAAAGACTTTTACACAGTGGATGTAGCATTTGTTGAAACACAAAAGCAGGCAAAGGAATTGTTGGGAAATTTAAAGAAAGACGGTTTCAACAGGGCTCATATCATAAAAGAATCGGATCGGGCCGTGGATGACCGGAAAAAGGGACCGCTTGGGTACATTGTTCGCATCGGTCAATATCAGCTGGAAGCGGATGCAGCCGAAATGAAAAACAAGTTATCTGAAAAGGGATATTCGGGACTTCGGACCGTGTATACGGGTGAAGACGGAGAGAAAACAACAGGACCATGGGTAGTGAACGTCCTTGAAGTGGATCAGGATCGATTTAATGGGCATATGGTGCCTGAATTAGCAAATGATGCAGTGACAGGAAAAGAAACATTGACCCAAATCGCTGATAGAAATGATGCTATTGCAGGAGTTAATGCAGGATACTTTGTTATGGGAGAGAAGGATGGAACACCAGGCGATCTTGCCGGTATATTCGCAAGCAAAGGTCAACTTGTCAGTGAAGCTATAAATGGCCGTTCAGCTCTGATTTTATCTTCTGCTGAAGGGAAGGCAAATATTGCATCTGTGTCCACGTCAATTCAGGCTACTTCATCTGATGGGGCGGTTAGGGAAGTGGATGGATTGAATCGGAAGCCAGGATTAATCCGCAATTGTGGCGGTGTTGGAGGAGATACGACAACAGAACGGGCAAAACATGATTTTACTTGTAAAGATGAAAGTGAACTTATCCAATATACGTCCGTATTTGGAAAAAAGACAGAATCGGGCGACGGTATGGAAGTGGTAGTAAATCATGCCGGGGTAGTGGCGGAAATCCGTAACAAGCGTGGGGGAGACATTCCAAGCAGTGGTTCCGTTCTTGCGGGAACGGGGGAGGCGGCAGAGTGGCTTCGTGACCATGCCCGACAAGGAATGAAGATTCAAGTGAAAAGTAAAATCATCGGGGATGGAAAGCAATTAAAATTAGACCAAACTACAAGTATGATTAATGGAGGTCCTCGATTATTGGAAAACGGAGAAATTTCCATTAATGCCGTAGAGGAAGGCTTTCACTGGGAAGAAGATCCAGGCTTTTATTATCGTTTTGGGGAACGTCGTAATCCAAGAACGCTTGCAGGAATCAAAGAGAATGGCAATCTATTATTGGTCACCATTGATGGACGCGCACCCGGATGGAGCGTGGGAGCTAATTTTGAAGAAAGTGCGAAAGTCATGAAGTCATTAGGGGCAGTCGATGCCATCAATCTTGACGGCGGCGGATCGACGACCATGACAGTTGGGGATGACCGAGTCACAAGACCGTCTGATGCAGCAGGTGAACGCCCGATTGCCGACGGTATTCTGTTAGTAGAATAGATGGGCAGGGATTATCGTCTTCATTCATCGTTTTGGTTCAAGCGGGTCGTCACGAAAAAAATCTCTTCAGTTAGGTTTCTGAAGAGTTTTTTTTCTGTGATATTTTGAAATAATTTAAGATAGGGAATATGAAATACTTTCAGCAGTTTTTAACAATAAAGAGATATGTTGTGCCATCGATTCCTCATGCCAGCGAAAGAAAGGCCCGGAAATGGAGATAGCTCCAATGAATTTTCCTTAAGCTCCGAAAACTGGTGCTGATAATGTCCATTTTCAAAGTAGTCAGCAGACGATGAGTGATAGGGGGAGAAATATTAAGGCTTTCACTAATATGACGGCTTGATCCATGTTCGAGATGAATGTATCAATAATAGTTCTTCCCATAAAAGAGACCGTCAATGACGATCTCTTTTTTCTCCATTTTAGCTGTGGAAGTTCCTCTTTAAATCTTCATTCAAGATAAGTTACAAAACTCGCTTATAATCTGGTTCTTTATTTCTTCTATCGGAAATCCCTGTTGATAGGTGGATATCATCAACATAATTCCTTGTAGCACAGATGAAAAATATAACGATCGTTTCCTTGGTTCAGTTTCACCCATACTTTTGAATATTTTACATTGAAACTCAAATTGTCTAGCATTTTCTTCAATTATGAGATGACTGTATTTTATCAACTCTTCATCTGATTCTGGCTGAGTTTGAAGGTGTAGATAGAACCGATGGACTTCTGGCTTTTGGTGGATATTATCTATGGCACCATTGATTATATGTTCAAGCTGTTCACGAGGTGTATTTAAGGTGAAAGCTTCTTCCATGACCTCCACCACCTCCTTGATTCTGGCCTCGACCATTTCAGAAAGCAGTTCTTCTTTCCCTTTATAATAGTTATAGAGTAACCCTTTCGAAATGCCCGCCTGCTTGGCTATATCGCTTATGGAAGTAGCGTAATAGCCTTGTTTTATAAATAACTCCATGGCTGCAGCGCGAATTTTTTCTTTGGATGCTTGGCGAATGCGGTCATTCTCTTCGGGTGTACGTGGCATTTTATCTTAAATCCTCCATAAAAGCAGTGAATTCTTGATATAAAATTTCAGAATGGGTGAGGGGGAGCATATGATCGGCATCCTCTATTTCGATGAAACGGATGTTTGGAACCTTTCGGAAACAATCGGCAACCCGGAAATTATCTGCCAAGTCCTTTTTGCCGATAAAAAATAAAGTTTCGGTGTTCAATTCTTCTAATCGTTCCATTGCCGGCGGCCGCGGCCATATCATGCAGAAATCAGCGGGCCACTTAAGCATGCGCCCGAAATGATGCCTGAGCATTTTGACAGTGAGATCTTTGTGCGGACTATCGATAACAACTTGGTATGTTGGTGAATGAAGGGCAAGCTCTAACATCTTATCTATATTGGGGGCACTTTCCAATATCTTGTTATGATATTGTTCAAACTCCTTTGAATAGGGAAAACCAGTTAAAGAAGGAGCAATTAATACAAGTTTCGATACCCTTTCTGGATAATTAAGGGCTAAATCAGTGGCAATCTGTCCGCCCATGGAATGACCTATAATCGTTGCCTGATTAAGTTCCAGGTAATCCATTAGTGCCAATACATCCTCAACATAGTTTGCATGTTTTATGGGGGATGGTGATTTACCGGCACCACGGCCATCAAAAGCGATCACTTGGTAACTATTAGTTAAAAGAGATGCTAAAAATTTCCATTGCCTCAAATCAACCCCGCCACCATGAATAAGAACAACAGGAAGACCCTTGCCATTAACCTCGAAATGTAAATCCAATGCAACCCCTCCTTTTTCATCACTGAATTTTCAGATTTATTTTATTATTGAATGAACGTTTAGTCAATAGAAAATGCAATTAAATTTTGAACAACTGTCTAAGTGTATATTAACTTTTATATAACGCGGATTTCACAATTAATGGTTAATCTAAATGTTTATGTAAAGTGTCTTAAAGTTAGTATATGATTTAACATATTAGTCTTTTAGACAGAGGTGCTTTAAAAGGCCTTAATTGGGTAGTTTCAACAGTTGGACAAATACTTGAAAATCAAATTGAATCACTTCAGGGATATGGCTAAGGAAAATCAATCTGATGCAAAATCAAATCGAATAGTTCTTCATGGAACATTAGAGTATTTGCGAGAAGGAGATAAGCTAATTATAACTAAAATAGATAGACTTGCTCGCTCAGTCAAAGAACTACATAACGTTGCTAGCCAATTAGAGGATAACGGCATCGGCCTTGTTTTCTTAAAAGAGCAAATAGATTTCTCAACTCCATCTGGGAAATAAATGTTCACAATGCTAGAAGAATTTGTTGAGTTTGAAAGGGAATTAATGAATGAAAGAACAGCAGAAGGACAAGGGAAACATATGGAAAGAACAGGTCAACCAAGGAAAAACTTAGAACGTGCATTGGATCTATTTGGTAATCGAGAAGAAAATAAAATCGGTGTTAATGATATTGTGAAAATGACAGGTGTCCCGAGTAGTACCATCTATGCAAATGCTAAAGATAGGTAAAGGTGTATAAGTAATATTTGAAGGAAAAGAGAAAGAGGGTTAGAATCTTACATTCACTTTAATCTTGGATATTAAAGCTGTAACATTTTCACCTTAATGCGTGATGTTACGTTTTTTAACAAATTTGTTAATGATGGATCACCCCGTTTTGGGTCCTTTCGTGAAATTGATACTCCCTCTTTTATTTAAGAATTCGTAGCCTTTTTTTTCTGAACAGGTAGCCGGATACTAAACTTGGGGTATTGCGTTACGAGCTACAAAGACTTATATTCAATAATCGGGCAGCTTGTGGGATAAACAAGTGATAATTGAACTCGGCAAAAACAGCTGATTTTTTTTACGATACAACTTCGTAACACTTATTGACGATTAATGATAACTTTTTCTAGGGGTGGAATACATGGAAAATATAAAAATTTTAATAGCGGATGATGATGTTGAGATTGCTGATTTGGTTGCTATACATTTAGAGAAAGAAGGGTATCGTGTCATTAAGGTATCGGATGGGCAAGAAACCATTGATGTTATCCAGAGCCAACCAATTGATTTACTGATTTTGGATATTATGATGCCGAAAATGGATGGATATGAAGTTACCCGTCGCATTCGCGAAAAACATAATATGCCAATTATTTTTTTGAGCGCTAAAACGTCTGATTTTGATAAAGTGCAGGGACTCGTGATTGGAGCAGACGATTATATGACCAAACCATTTATACCCATTGAATTGGTAGCTCGGGTAAATGCACAGCTGCGGCGCTTTATGAAATTGAATCAACCTAAATACAAACAGGATACAAACTTGGAATTTGGAGGATTAACGATTTCTCCTGAACAACGTACAGTTACTCTATATGGTAAGAATATTGAGTTAACACCGAAAGAGTTTAAAATTTTATATTTATTAGCCAGTAATCCAAATAAAGTCTATAATGCAGAAGATATTTTTCAGAAGGTATGGGGGGATGCATACTATGAAGGTGGGAATACCGTAATGGTTCATATTCGCACTTTGCGGAAAAAACTTGAAGAGGATAAACGAAAAAACAAATTGATAAAAACTGTATGGGGGGTAGGTTATAAATTCAATGGGTAATATTCTGCGAGGCTTTCGTTCAAAAATGATCATATTGTTAGGTTTAAGCATGTTGTTGTCTAGCGTCATAACATATTTCCTCTTTAAAGTACTCCAATTGTATTATTATACAAATGTTAATTATGGAGATACACTAGCTTATTTTCGCAAAATCATACAAAATATTGGAGACCTTAACGTCTTTTTGCTTGTATTTATCACGCTATCGATATTATTCTTCTTTTTACTTACAAAACCCTATTCTGCCTATTTCAATGAGATTTCAAAAGGAATTCATTATCTCGCTCAGGGTGACTTTAAGCATCGAGTTCAAATATTGTCAAATGATGAATTTAGTGATATTGCACAAGGCATTAATCTGGCAAGTGAAAAATTGGAACAAGCCATAGAAAGGGGTGACTTTTCGGAGAGTAGTAAAGAGCAGTTAGTAGTTAATTTGGCTCATGACTTGCGCACACCTCTTACCTCTGTGTTAGGTTATTTAGATTTAATCCTTAAGGATGATAATTTGACTGAAAATCAGATCAGGCATTATTTAACGATTGCCTTTACCAAATCTCAACGCTTGGAAAGGTTAATTGATGAATTATTCGAAATAACTAGGATGAATTATGGGATGTTACCAGTTGAAAAGAAACAAATCGATTTAAGTGAGCTACTTGTTCAATTGAAAGAAGAGTTGTACCCTGTCTTTGAGAAAAATGATTTGATAGCAAGAATGAATATCACTTCCCCTCTATCTATTATGGGTGATGGAGAGTTATTGGCACGTGTGTTTGAAAATCTTCTGGTTAATGCAAATCGCTATGGGTATGAGGGGCAGTATGTTGATATCAACGGTTTTATTGATTCAGAGGAAGTGGTTATTCAAGTTATCAATTATGGGGATGCCATTCCTCCAGATGAACTGCCTCATATTTTTGATATGCTATATACTGGTGACAAAGCACGAACTCATCAAGAAAATAGTACAGGTCTCGGTTTATTCATTGCGAAGAATATTGTAGAGCAACACAATGGGACAATATCCGCCGCAAGTGATTTAATACGCACTATATTTGAAGTCCGATTACCAATGGCGGGTTCCTAAGAAGTTTAATAATAAGATCCAAGTGAAAATTTAAGAAAAATTTAATGTTTACCCCACCTTTTATTTTAAAAGTTTTTCCTATCCTATAAACAAGTTACATCAAGGAGGAGACTAAAAATGAAAAAGTGGGGATTTTTATTGGTTTTTGCATTAATTCTAGTTTTTATTTTTAAGATATTACCGATATCCCAAGATAAAGTAGAGGATCAAATATATGAACAAAATGATAATACAGCTATTGAAAATCCCCTAAAGATTGAGATTACACAAGAGCAGATCCATCAAGGGAATCTGCTTTTGGTTAACAGTGAATATGCTGTTGAACAAGCCGGCATACAATCGGATATCATAAATTTATTTACACACAAAGGGTTAACTGCCGGATACCAGTTACCTAATAATGAAATAAAATTATCAGAAGAAATAGCTGAAAAATTTTCGGAGATGATAGCTGCGGCTGAAGAGGATGGGGTTAGTAATTTCTTAATTAGCAGTGGTTATCGAGATTTTGATGAGCAAAACAGACTGTACAAGGAGATGGGGGCTGCCTATGCTTTGCCAGCCGGGCATAGCGAACACAATTTAGGATTAGCACTCGATGTAGGGTCTACACAAATGAAGATGAAAGAAGCACCTGAAGGAGAGTGGATAGAAGAAAATGCTTGGAAAAACGGCTTTATCTTACGCTATCCCGCGAATAAAACGGATATTACAGGAATTCAATATGAATCATGGCATATTCGCTATGTCGGCTTGCCTCACAGTGCGATTATGCAGGAAATGAATTTAGCTTTGGAAGAATATTTGGATTATTTAAAAGAAGAAAAGAGCATATCTATTAGTGTTGAAGGGAAAAAATATACAATTTCATATTATCCCATTTCTCAAAACGGAACAATTGAAGTTGAAGTACCAGCGAATGAACAGTATGAAATATCCGGTAATAATATGGATGGAGTGATTGTGACCACATTGAATTAAGTTCAAAAATGATAAAGTCATAGGTTTAAATGTAAAGTAGGAGACGTATTCTATCTGCTTAACTGACGGTTTTGTATACTTATTTTTGTACTATTATTTATTGTGTTTCAAATTGTATTTTTTTTAAAGGTGCAAAAATATTTAAGCATTTTCTATGGGGGTATGTTTTGCTTTTTCTATCTTTCACTAGAAATCAATTCACTTCCATTTTCTTCTGAAGGTATTACATATATGTTGAACCTTATTCTGTTTATACCGTTATGTTCTTGAACACCCTAGGGGCGATTATTGGATGTTAGCAGCTGGGGATTTTGGCTCACTCTTTTCCCGTATTAATATAACTGGCGGAATCATACTAAACCCTGTCAATGAAGGGATATACATATCTACTAAGTACACATTCAGAAGAATTGCCATTATCAATGTTATTTTAGAGACAGGTTCAGCTATGTATTGTTTTCAAACTGCAATATCAGGTACAGGAGCTATTTCAGGATGGTACGCTTCAGCATATGTGAGTCCTATCAATGCTTCGTCAGTATTAGGGGGTTCATCTGATTGGTTAGTGGATTTTTCAGGTAACTTTGCTACAGTACCCAATGATTGTGCAGATGGCTCTACTTTTAGAGGAAATGGCATATTTAGAATTAGAAAAGCTGGTGTTTGTGTAACGATGTGAAAACCAATAACAACAATCAAACGCTAACAAGAATAGCGGCGGTTTTATTTTGGCTAAATTAGGAAGATGTAATCAAGTTGGAACTTCTATATGCAAAGTTATTTTTCCTGATTTAATATTAGAGTATAATAGTAATAAATGAATAATAAAAGGTGTGATTTTTCTGACGGAAGCACTAAAAAAGCAGCATAGAAAGTTACCTCGTTTGATAATTATCCAACGGATCATTCTTATTACAATTGGTGCTTTGCTAATGGCCACTGGATTGGAAATCTTTTTAATTCCCAATCATGTAATTGATGGAGGCATTACAGGCATTTCCATTATGCTTTCTCACATTACCGGAATAAAACTGGGAATCTTTCTTTTCCTTTTGAACCTACCATTTGTATTTCTGGGATATAAACAGTTTGGAAAAACTTTTGCTATATCTACTATATATGGGATTATAATGCTTTCCATTTTTGCGACATATTTTCATCCTATCCCGCCCTTCACTGAAGATATCCTTCTTGCTACAATTTTTGGCGGAATTTTTTTAGGTATAGGTGTGGGAATAGTAATTCGTAACGGTGGTGCTCTTGATGGTACAGAAATACTTTCGATTGTAATAAGTAAAAAAGTTCCATTTTCTGTTGGCGAAATTGTTATGTTCATCAATCTATTTATACTTGGTTCTGCCGGATTCGTTTACACATGGGATAGAGCTATGTATTCAATCTTAGCTTATGTAATTGCTGCTAAAGCCATTGACATTGTTATTACTGGAATGGAAGAAACAAAGTCAGTGTGGATAATTAGCGATGAAGCAAAAGAGATGGGTGATGCAATTAATAGCCGCTTAGGACGAGGTGTGACATACTTACATGGTGAGGGTGCTTTTACAGGAGAAGACAAAAAGGTTATCTTCTGTGTAATTACCAGACTTGAAGAATCCAAGTTAACTACAATTGTTGAAGAGATCGACCCTTCATCTTTCTTAGCAATGGCAAATATTGCGGAAGTACGTGGAGGAAGGTTCAAAAAGAGAGATATTCATTAATATTAACCACACAGGAAGCGCTCATAACTTGAGTGCTTTTTTTGCATACTTTTTTAACAGGATAGGAATAATTTGTAATAAAAAACAATGAAAATAAAATGCAGTTAGTATTTACTGCGCTTTTTTTATTAGCAGGGCTAAATGGGGCAATTGGAGGAGATGGAGGGATTATTATCCGACCATCTTATTCTTTATTATCGGTGATCTTCTATATAGTCGTTTACTCAATAACCATCAACTGTGGGCTTATCAAGAAATATTTTAAGTGTTTTGGAAACATTAAGTCTGAAATTTTATTATTAACAAAATCCAAACCGTCCCAAAAGGGTGGCTTTTTATTATGTAATGAGAGGGATGGAAACATAAGAAAAACTAGACATCCACTTTAACCAAGTGATGACTTATTCTTTTTTAGAATGTAATACATAGAAAAGGCACTTAACCTAATTGGTCGAGTGCTTTTTGTGTCTTTTTTAATACTTCTTTATTTTTATTAATGAAAACTTTATTTCTTAATATCATTTCTTTATTATTAAGCTCATCATTTAGTTCGGTAGTATTGTTCAGTTTCTCCAGAAGTGAGACTATTGATGGCATTGCTAATAATTCATGGAAAGCTATGTTTGTTTTAATAGATAAGATTTTTAGCTCAGTAAGTTGACGAGGAGATAAAAAAGACTCAAATGGTTGCCTTTCATTTATTTCCATAATTGTATCCTCCATATGATGTGAATTATTAAATTGTAATTTAATTATAAAATAGATAAGTTCAATAAATGTATTAATCATGTAAAGATTTGATGAATTGTAGAAGGTTGGATAAAATTAGGGTAATATCCTGTTAATATGGTAAAAAATTGATGATGAATAGGGGGGATTATAATAAGATACAACTAAATTCTCAGATGGTTTTTCTGAAGACTCATTTTGGAAGAAGATTAAAAAATTCGGCAAAAAAGCAGGGGTTAAAGTTGTTTATGTAGCTTTACTATTGTTTTACACACTTCAAAAGCCAACCACTCCTGTTTGGGCAAAGACAGTAATTGTTGGAGCGCTGGGGTATTTCATACTTCCAAATGATTTAATTCCTTACCATTTAAATTGGGTTCTTTTTTTACTGCTCCATCACGATGATTTTTACCTGTATTACCTGCCATAGTACACACCTCACTTCCCACTAATTTATAACATTAGTTGGAAATTATATGTAGGGTAAAATATTTTTCGACTGTCGAAGTTAACAATACCCAACAGGAAGTTATTGGGATTTGTTCGGATGATTAAAGAGAAATTAAAACGCAAAAGAATTATTAGAGAAGGAAAATACTTAAACAAGACGATCAGCGTTCAAAAATGCTTTAAAACTTGTATTTGGGGCTGTTGTTGGGATGACTGTTGCTATTTTTATAGTTCAAGACTTGTATAAAATTAGGAAATTATTTCGCTTGCCGCAAATGGGGTAAAAAGAAGCCTAAAGTTAAAAAGGCTTGTAAAGCACGAGGATACTGGTAAAATCTCCAAAACTAAGGGGGAAACACATTGTCTGACATACCTGACTTTTCGAGAATAAATATGCTGAAATTATCGTTACATTCTTTGCTTTTATGCATTTTATTAAGCTTAGTTTGTTTAATTATCAAAGATGTTTTTTCAATTATCGTTGATAAAAGAATTAATTTAAATTTATTTTTCATTCCAATAATCATGGTCTTTTGGGTTTTGATAGCAGTTAAAAAACCAACATACCAAAAATGATTTCTGGATAGGAGTCTGGGCAAAATGCTCGGGCTTTTTTTATTTGTCTAAATAAGGATGTGTTAACCGTGAATCTATTCATGCATAGATGATCCGTATGACAGAAGGCGAGAGAATAATATAATATTGGCGGGTATGGATAATCATAATTACTATTGGCTGAAATGTACGGATCGATAGTTAAGTGTATGTAGGATTAAGAAGTTAAGGACATGATGAGTATACAACTACTTATGCTATGTAGTAAGTGTGGTGAGGTAATAGAGAATGGTAATGGTGCGGTACGATGGGGGATGAGTGAAAAAAATATAACCTGCGAGGAAATGGCTGTTTTGTAAATGAACCTAACTATGAATTAATGGCTAAGGCGTTTACGGAACTATACTTTAGTTTTACTAAAGGTGGATCCGGAGATGTAGAATTCGACAAATTAGGCACGATAGCTTTATTTTCTGCATTGGCAAATGATGAAGAAGGGAAACAAAAGGAATTAGATAAAATGAGAGCTCACGTTAAAAGACTTAAGAATGAAAAAAAGAAATAGATAAAGTCTTGTCGTGGTCATCTAGTTTACCCTCTGCATGCAGAGTACCGATAAAAAGGGAAGCAAACAAAACATAGCCCCCAAATACACCATTCATGTAGTATTTGGGGGCTACTTGACGTTTACCTTTATAGCGAATTTACTTAAAATAAGGAACCTTTTTCAAAGCCACACAAACTGGAACGGCAACGATAATTCCTAATATATTTTGAACGAAATCTCCAGGTATCGAAGCTAAAGGTGCAATCCAATTACCGTATAGAATCCCTTCACCAATATAATAAACAGCTATCATAAATGGAATTGAAACGATTGTTGCTATTACATTGAAAGCAATGCTAGTACCGTTGCGACCCTTTGACCAAGCGATTTTACCAACTATATATCCTTGCAAACCACGCGCCACAATGGTGATGGGTGCCCACAATGCCCACCCTCCAACTATATCAAATAACCCCATTCCTATCGCACCAGCAAGAGCTGCTTTTTTAGGACCAAATAAAATAGATGCAATAAAAAGCATAGCTGTTCCTAGATGAACTAACCCTCCATTTGCGGCAATTGGCAGTTTAATATTCAAAAAGAATGTAGATACGAACACAAGTGCAATCAACATTGCGGTAATAATTAAATCCATAGTTTTTTGACTTGACCTTGAATAACTTTGTGTATTTTGCATATCTGTAAACCTTCCTAACTAGAATTTTCCTATGATTTTAGCAAAAAACTGGTGTCTATAAAAGTGTCAATTTATTAAAAAACTATGAGGTCAGTTGAAAAAAATACAGATATTATACGTATTGAAAAGAGAGAGGAGATGACTGTTTTTAGCTGATTTATGATAAGATAAATAAAGTTTAAAGTGGATAGGCCATATGGAGGTTATTATGAAAAAAGTTGCTGTACTACAGGATTTATCATCTTTTGGAAAATGTTCATTAACAGCTGCAATTCCGGTTCTTTCGGTCATGGGCGTGCAGGCATGCCCTTTACCAACGGCCATATTGACTGCGCAAACCGGATATCCAAGTTTTTTTTGTGAAGATTTTACATCCAAAATGAAATACTTCATAGAAGAATGGAGCAAGCTTAATGTAACCTTTGATGGAATCTATACCGGCTTCGTTACTGGTGAAGAGCAAATTAATAATATTTTCCATTTTTTAGATAAATTTTATACAAAAGAAACCATTTTACTTGTTGATCCAGTAATGGGGGATATAGGAGAAGTCTATAAACTTTTTACCGATGAATTACTGGTACTTATGAGAGAACTGGTGAAGCGTGCAGATGTCATTACACCAAATGTTACAGAGTGCTGTTTATTAACCGGATTGTCTTATGAAAAGCTGCATAGCTATTCTAACGAAGAGGACTATATTAAAGCGATAGAAGAAGCAGGGAATATGTTGCAGCAAGAAACGGGAGCTCAGGTTATCATCACTGGAATGAATCCACCGTCAGCAGATTCAGAGAAGCAGTTTATCGGAAATATGTATTTGGACGGAAGTAGAACCTTTTATAGTGCGACGCAGTATAACGGTGAAAGCTATTCAGGTACTGGTGATTTATTTGCATCTGTGATTATGGGAAGCATGATGCGTGGAGAGAACCTAGAAAAATCCGTACAGCTCGCAGTGGCATTCCTGACAGAGGCTATCAATGATTCCTCCTTGGAGCAAATTCCTAAAGTAGAAGGAGTTAACTTCGAAAAATATTTACGAATGTTATTATGAATGCTTTAAAAAATGGAAAAAATAGAGTAACAAAAGCTCGGCTTTTTGACTAACCGAGCTTTTTGTATAAATCAAATAGTACTTATATTTTGCCGAGTATTGTAAAAAATCATTTAAATAATAAGGAAACTTTCTATTTACCTCACAACAGCTAGTATTTATGTTCGTTAAAGTTTGAAAATATTTATCTTCCATAGATCTTTACAAAGATGAAGAAAAATTACTTGAAGAAAAAACAATATTATCTACAATCGAGGAATTAGAAGCTCTATTTCCTGATAAGGATAGATCAGAAATTATAAAGAAAATGCGTCAATTAGATTGCTTAGAATTAAAAACCGCAAAAATTCCATGGAGTGCAAAAACAAATAAAGAAGATAGACCGCCTTGTAAAATTACTTATGCTAATGAGCCTAATATGGAATTAATGGCTAAAGCATTCACTCACCTATATTACTAACGATAAACCTTGATAAATCCAGGAAGTATTCACGTTGGCAAAAAGAAGTGGAAGAGGCTGGTGATGAAGCCGGGGCGGTATATTATTCCTAAAGGTACTTACAGACTAACGGATAAATTGTATTTAACTAAGAATACAAAGATTATCATGGATAAAGGGGCAAGGCTATTACGTGATCATAATGCTGGATTCTTTATTAATGGAAGAACAGGCGATAGCTTTACAGGTTATGACGGAAACGGAAATATCACTATTGAGGGTGGAACATTAGACGGAAACCTTACAGCTCGTTATAAACATTATAATGCTATAGGGCTTGCTCGTGGTCAGAATATTGTTATACGTGATGTTGAGATAATAGATGTACGTGGTGCTCATGCGATGGATATTAACGGATGTAAAGACGTATTGATTGAAGGTTGTAAGTTTAAAGGTTATGACATTAACTACACAGTCGATGGTGACGGTGCTTCTAATATGCGTGAAGCTATTCAGATTGCAAATCATACAGAAGCAGGTTTCAATAGCTTTGGTTCTTTTGATGCTCAAGTTTGTGAGAATGTTACAGTACGTGATTGTTACTTTGGAGCAAGTGCAAATAATCCTGCTTATCCTGCAGGTGTTGGAAATCATGGTACAGTTGAAGATTTATACATGAAAAATATTCGTATCTATGACAACATTTTCGATGGTATGACTTATGCAGGTGTAAGACCATACAAGTTTGAAAATACATTGATCAGAAATAACACGTTTATTAATTGCGATTACGGTATACGATATTCAAATCCTAATGGAAATGGTACATACGATGCAGGAAAAGCACAGTCAGGTAGAAACACTGTAATCCAAGGAAATAATTTTATCAGGTCTAAAACTAGAGATATCTATATTGTGGGTTGGGTTAAAGATGGAATAACTGCAAGAGTGAAAAACATTCAAATCCTTGATAACATTTTTGAAGGTGTTTCAAATGCAGAGACAATGTATCTATCATTCTGTGAGGATGTATTAATTAGAGGGAATATCTCCAATATCACTTCTCGTTTTGTTATGGGATATTACAACAGCTAGTACAAGGAATGTACACAATAACAAAGTACGTGGAGGACTGTGGATTAAAAGTAGAACATTCCTAAATGAATTTACAGTAGACGATTACTTGAGAAAAGAAGATAAATTGATTGTAGCTAAATATACCAAATGAATAATAGGTCACCATTCGCTGGTGATTTTTTTGTTGTAATTTTTTTGATTTTAATGAAAATAATACATAAGTATTATTTTTGTGGTATAATTTGTATTTGTTGCCGATATAACACAGAGGGAGATATGCAAAAGTGTTAAAGAATCGTTTTTTAGTTTTACTATTATTAGTAGGAGTATTCATGTTTAGTAGTGTTAATGCTTCTTATGCAGAAGAAACAGATGATTGGGATTGGGCGGAGTTTGAGAGATTAAAATTATTAGATACCATAGAATTTTATGGATTAGATATACTTCATGAAGAAGAAGCATTCGAAAAGAATACAACAAGTGAAGTTATATACAACCCCATGTATGAAGATGGGACAACTTTAGATGTAAAGTTAATGGTTTCAACAGATATAACCGGTAATATTACAGCTGTCGAATCAGATGCATCATTAATGACAATGGACATTCTTAAAAAAAAGAAGCCAAAGAATCCAAAAACCAAAATAAATGCTGTACCATATAAATTGAATGGGGGATCAAACAAAGCGAGCTTTATTAATGAGCATGCGTACAATAAGCATAAATATGATTCTAAGAAAAAATCATCAGCTACGGCTACTCAATATGGAAAAGATGTTGATGTGAAAAAATTAAGAGAAGATACAATGGCCAACTATGATAATAAGTGGACAACTAAGGACAACTCTGGTCAAGTTCAGATTCACTATGCTAAGAGTTATGATTCTAATATAAGCACTAAGGATACATCAACAAAAAACCATAGGGTTGTAATTAACAAATCTAAATCAACTAGGAGTACTCAATATCCATTATCCTTTAAAAACTAGGAGTGAAGAAAATGAAAATAAAAAAAAGCCAAAAGTTCGTACAGTTAGACGTAAGGAATTGGGATAATACAGAGTTAGTAGAAAGTTTATCTGAGATTTGTGGGACTAGTAAAGAGTATGAAAATGATGAAGTAGAGGTTCATCAAGTTGTGGATTTAGGTAAACTTAAAAACGAATGGAGATATTTAATCATTCTAAATATTTCACAAGACCTGGATAATCTAGGAGCACCAGTAGACCATTATTAAAATTTAAATAGAATGCTTAAGACCACCAGTCATTTAAGATTGGTGGTCTTCTTCTTTTACATGAGCAATTATATCCTCGATTTCACAATGAAGTACATCACAGATTTCATTAAGAACTTTCATTGATACAAATTCATCTTTTCCTATCTTAGCCAATGTAGATGATGAAATTTTAGTTTGTTTCTGTAAATCAACCTTACTTATTTTACGTTTGTGTAGTGTAGCCATTAAGGGTGCATAGGTGAACATGTAACCAACTCCTTTAGGTTTATAATGAATATCTTTAGTTTAGTGTACCATAGCTTCAAAAAAAGATGAAATTTCTTCTGAGATGGTATTGACAACCATAATTGGTAAATGCTATATTATCTTTAGGAAAGCGAAGGTATAATTCGAGTAAATGGACGTAATATTCGATATAACAAAACAAAGGGAGCGGATAAGGGATGACAAATCAGACAGTAGCAGTAGAAGGTAAAGAAATGGTAAGAGAAACTTTCGGAGTATTCACAAACTTGGGCATTGAACTTAACTTTAACCAAAATTCGGACAACCAAAAACAAGCACTAATTGAAGCGTTATATAAACTTGAAGGAATCTCTACTATTGAAATGAAAATTACATTAAACGATGGAACAGTCATTGTGCCTAACATAAACAATTGGAATCACAAATGCGAAAATATCTCAGTTTTCGATGAAGCAGATGACTACATGAATTACAGTACAATGTTTTTATAAAACCTTGCGATCTCGTAACATTTAAAAGGAGGCGAAAAGATGAAAAGTTATAACTCCATTCTAAACGAGTGGGGTTTTTATAATTTATAGAGAGAAAGGTAAGGGAGGGATAAATTCGGATACTTCTATGGCGTTTTTGTGAAGACATTCGAAGTGAATTATTTAGAGAAGATAACTGATTTGGGGTTTAGCTTGGAGGATTAACATATATAGAAGAAGCTAGGTCAATACTTTATTACAAGAAAAAACTACTAACTATAAGTTAGTAGTATGGTCAAATTTAGAGTAAATAATAGAGGTTTGAGAGTTTGAATTTTAGTTTGAAAATTGGTCACAAAATTGGTCACAGATTTGACTGAAACCATTGTTATAAAGCAATAATTACATGATTTATTGGTCACAATTTATGGTCACATATATTAAAAAGAATCAACTTTTATTTATGATTTTTTCGATTAGTATTTGCAAATCATCCGGCTTATGAAACTCAATCGGCGAAACGCCTTTATCGAATTCTATTGTATTGGATTCTATCATCAATACATACTTCCCATTAATCTTTCCTAAATGGATGCTTTCGCCAAAATCGGCTAACAGTCCTTTGACGGATGTACTGCCAAGCTTCATTCGCATTTCGGCTTCAGGTGTATGCTCGACAATCTGGGCTGTGGCTTCGACGACTTGGTGTGTTTCTAGGCGTTCCTGAATTTCCCGCTTTTCACTGGTTTCCCAGATTTCCAGGTCCTGTTCGAATTTCTGCAGTTCGTCACTGTTTTCTTCGAATTGAGCGGATACATGTTCATGGACCATGTGTATGACCTGGTTTTTCATGATTTCCGGCATCGATTCGCCATATTCTACGAACTTCAAAAAGTCCTCGAAGTAGCGGGCATGTGAGGCTTGATGGATTTTCAGCTCGGCTTCTTCGACCATTCCTTCTTCGGGCATGTATGGGTATTGGATGGATTTCATATTTTTAGTGGTGATTGCCATTTCAACGTGCCTAATCAAGGTCCGTTCATCCGAAATGGAAGCAACCTTTGGCTCAAAATCACATTTTAGTAAGAAAACGAATGGTTCATCAAGATATTTCGTTAATTTTGCCGATGCAATTATGAAGACACCGCCACGGACGGCACTTGTATCAATATAAGATCGCGTGAATTGTTCATTTTCCTCCTGGAATTCCTGTTTTGTTTTTGCATATCGAACACGGTTAAATACATTGTAATTAGGGTTGGAATCAAGTGCATGTCCTTCTTCGACAATAAAAGATCCAATTTTGGTCGGTATTTGTTCAGTTTTTGGATGACGGTCGACTTTCCGTTTGGAAATCTTCATCAATTCCCCATCCAAAAAATCCTTTAGAGGACTTTCTTCGTATTCTTCTGTATCAAGAGTTTGGAAATGTTTAAAGCGCTTATCAGCCTGATCGCCTTTTCCTTCGACTTGGATTAAATAAAAAGACAGATAGGTAATTGCAAAATCCATGAATGTCACCTTCTTCAATTATTAAGCATAATTCCCGTACTTTTTTTAAGACTTAATAAGTATAGTGATGTACTTTGATTCCGTCAAACTATTGGCGCATGAATGATCAGAATAATATTGGAGTATTATTTCATAATAATACATATACAAAAATAACGAATGATCCAATATTGGATTAAAAATATTAGAACTTTTACAAGAAAAAATTAATCGAAATACTCTAATAGCTTACTTTATTGATATTAAAATAATGAATTGTTCATCCTTATTTGTTAAATATTGATATTACTGTTGAATATTAAGGGTTCCCTTCCAAATAAAATTTAAAAAACAGAATTTTACAATAATAAATCATTGACGAAGGAAGGGGTAATACGTATAATTTGAAAGTCAGACAATTCAGGAATTGTAGAAATTTGTCGAAATTTCTTCGATATAAATGGTGAGTGAATTTATTTGTCTGTAGTTTTCAGAATAGTTTATAAAATTTACGGAGGAAAAAACATGAGTATTTTTAGGAAGAAGTCCATTGAGGACTTGTTGAAAAACGCAGGTTCCGGCGGTAAAGGATTGAAACGGGAACTAGGGGCTTGGGATTTAACGATGCTAGGAATCGGAGCGATTATTGGGACAGGCATATTTGTATTAACAGGTACTGGTGCAGTGAATGCTGGTCCTGCACTTTCATTATCTTTCGTCATTGCTGGGCTTGCCTGTTTATTCGCTGCACTTTCTTATGCAGAATTTGCAGCTTCCGTGCCGGTATCCGGTTCGACTTATACGTATGCTTATGCAACTTTAGGTGAATTCGCCGCTTGGATAATCGGATGGGATTTGATTCTTGAATACTTATTGGCTGTTAGTGCCGTATCGGCCGGGTGGTCGGGCTATTTCCAATCATTTTTAAGTGGATTCGGAATTAACTTTCCAGAGAAATTGACGGCGGCACCGGGTTCGGTCGAAGGTGTCACGACTTATATGAACTTGCCGGCCTTTTTGATCGTCATGGCGATAACCTTTTTGATTTCCATAGGTACGAAACAAACGACTAGAATCAATAATATCATGGTCGTTATTAAAGTGTTGGTAGTGTTGTTGTTCATCGTTTCTTCTATTTATTATGTGAAACCGGAAAACTGGCAGCCTTTCATGCCATTTGGTATCGATGGAGTATTTTCAACTGCCGCCTTAATGTTCTTTGCTTTCATCGGCTTTGATGCAGTTGCATCTGCGGCTGAAGAAACAAGAAATCCAGGTAGGAATTTACCACGGGGAATCCTCGGTTCATTAGTCATTTGTGTAGTGCTTTATATGGCGGTAAGTTTGATCATGACTGGTGTGGTACCGTATGCACAATTCAGCCAGGCTCTTGATCACCCGATTTCTTTGGTCTTGCAAAGCGCAGGACAAAATTGGGTTGCAGGTATCATCGATCTAGGTGCCTTCCTCGGAATGACAACGGTGATTTTGGTAATGTTGTATGGCCAAACGCGAATTATGTTTGCAATGTCACGTGATGGGCTGATGCCAAAATCCTTATCAAAACTTCATAAAAAATATAAAACACCTTATGCAGCTTCATGGATATTTGGTATGATAGCGGCCCTATTGGGAGCATTCATACCTCTTGGTGAATTGGCAGAGTTGGTCAACATTGGAACATTGACTGCATTTACGATGATTTCCGTAGCGGTTATCGTCTTACGTAAAACAAGACCGGATATGAAACGAGCTTTTTATTGTCCGGCAGTACCGCTCGTTCCTGGCCTGGCAATCGTTTTTTGTGTATTCTTGATGATTCAGCTAGGGAGTCATACATGGATAAGGTTTTTAATCTGGATGGCTATCGGAGTAGTCATTTACTTCGCTTATTCCCGTAAGCATTCCAACCTTAACCAGCAGGAAAAAGATCATTGAAAAAGACACTTTTTGAGCGTTTCAGTTTGACGACTAAAGGAGTTAGGAAGGCTATCTCCCCGAACCAAGATTTTAAATGAAAACTTGGTTATCCTTCATGTTTTTGTTTTTCGCTAGCTATTTATTCAGCAGGAGTGTCGCGAGCTTATCCAAGTGTTCGAAATGAGTCCAGCCTACAGTTTTTTCTTAAAAATATATTCCGGTTGATTGGAACGGAAGGTACGAGACTCCTACGGGAAAAGAGCGTCCAATTGAGACCCCCACAGGCACCAAGAGCGCCGAGGAGGCTCCCGGACCGCCGGCGGAAAGCGAGTGCCCTACGTTCCAATCAACGTTCATATTCTACACTCTCTCAAAAAAAGTATACGGTCTGAGACACTCTCTGGAGTGTCTTTTTTTGTTTGGACATATATCGTTCATAAGTATTATGTGAAAGAAGAAAATTTTTCAAAGTGAATTAAGATAAACAGACTTTATGTCGAAATAGTATATATGGGTTAAAAAATGGGGGGCAATTTAATCATGAAAAGAATATGGAGAAATAAACAAAAGATAGATTCTATAGACTATACGCAATATAAAGAACACGTCAGTATCAATATCAGGGAATATCCGAGCGTATTGAATCAAGTGGAAATGATTCATTTGAGCATCGAGGATTTGTGTATAATTCGTTCTTTACAGGAACAAGTGAAGGAACATTTGACACAAATTGTAGAGAACTTTTATAAAAATCTAGAAAATGAACCCTCTTTAATGAAAATCATTAAGGACAATGGTTCTGTTGATAGGTTGAAAAAGACACTGCATCGTCATATGTTCGAAATGTTTAGCGGAACCATTGATGATGCGTATATTAAACAGCGTTATATTATCGCACAAGTACATGTGCGAATTGGACTTCAGCCAAAATGGTATATGAGTGCATTTCAGGATTTATTGCAATCATTGATCATTCATGTGATTTCCAACATAAAAAATATTGAGCAATATCAAGATAACATTCTGGCTGTCACTAAAATTTTTAATTTAGAGCAGCAAATAGTTTTAGAAGCATACGAACTTGAAAATGAGAAGATTCGCCAAAAAGACTTAGCAGAAAAAGAGACGATGAAACTACAGGTCAATCATAATGCAGAGGAATTGGCAGCAATCAGTCAAGAGACCAGTTCAGCAACTCAATTAATGGCAAATAAGGTAGGGGAAATTCATGATTTCACCCAAAAGGGGTCCGAGATTGCCATACATGCAGAGGGAAAGTCAAATGAGGGAGTCGAACTGTTACAGGGATTAGAGAAAAGATTGGTAAAAACGCAGGAGCAAATGACGATCATTTCAAAAGATATGGAGCAGCTTTCCAATACTTCAAAGGAAATTGAACGAATTGTCACGATCATCACTTCCATTGCCGAGCAAACGAATTTGTTGGCGTTGAACGCAGCGATTGAAGCGGCAAGAGCCGGTGAAAATGGTAAAGGATTTGCGGTTGTCGCTGGTGAGGTAAGGAAGCTATCAGAAAATACCAAGGACTCGGTTTCTGAAGTAGTGAAATTGGTTAATGGAATCGCCCATTTTACCAATGTCATGAACACGTCAATTTCCATGGTTAGCGGGGAAATTACTAAAGGTACGAAACAAGGAAAAGAAACGGGCATATTTTTTACTGATATAGCAAAGGCCATGCTTTCTGTGAAAGAGCAGAATATCAAGATCACCAAGGAAATGACAGAGCTGAATGAAATATTCGATGAAATTAATGAAGCGTTCAATCAAGTGGCCGTTTCCTCGGATCAATTGACTCAATTGACAATGAACTTGTAATGAAGTTGAACGGTTTTGCAGAACAGCTCTATGACTCATTTGTATTTTAATAAACAACTCGATAGAATATATCTAAAACCCCCAAAGCAGTCTATAGAATATGAATAAACTATAAATAGGGATTTAAATCACTTCCCAATGGATGCCGTTAACAGGCTGCTCATTAAATCACTTGATAAAATATAAGTTTAATGTTATATTAATAAAGCGATGAGCTAATTTGTGTAAGTCGAAGAACAAGCTTTTAGCTAAACGTCGGGATGTGGCCTGACGGTTCTGCGCCACAAACGCATCAAAGACGCCTGCTGCGTGCAGGCGTCTTTTTCATTTTATCGTTTCTTTTTTTGCAGCTTGTACGTCATCTTTGAATTCCTCTTGTATTTCTTCTGTTATTCCCTTGGTTGCATCTTTAAATTCCCTAAGTGAGTTGCCGACTGCCCGTCCGATTTGAGGCAGCTTGTTCGGTCCAAAAACAATTAAAGCTAAAAGAAGGATTAAAATTAAACCGGGAAAACCAATGTTTGATAGCATAATCAGTCACTCCAATCAAATCTATTAGTTAATATTATAGACTCCTTCCATGTATTTGCAAATGGTATTTAGAATATATTATAGTGTTGAACATCCGATGATCTTTGGAAGACAAACGCTTTCAATTCCGTCTCCATTTTATCTTGCACATTCTATCTTAAAATATTTACTTACCCAAGTATGATATTCCCTGAAATGATATCAATGAAAGTGGGGGACGGATAGTGTAATCAGAGTGCCATTTGACGTTTTGGGCATGAAACTAATTTGGCTGCACCAGCTTAATGTCCGGCATGAAATTTTTTTGTTGCATGGGAATGATTAAACTTGCAAGTTTGAAGATATTTCGGTATTATAACTATACAAGCTGCGTTGTTCGTAATGATAATTAAGTTTTAACCTTTAAGCTGTAATAGGGAGTTTTATATTGAAACAGGAATGTTATGCCTCGTCACTGACTTGGACAACAGGATTGCTTCTGCAAACACCCACTTTGAGGAGTGGTGGTTTAAAACTTTCTTACTTGAATACGGCAATAGCGGCTTACTACTTTAATAATTAGAAACCAGTCCGATAAGGGACTGGTTTTTTGTTGTTTTATAGTTTGGAACGTTGAAGATCCGTATAAAAAAAGATGATATCCAGAAATTGCGAATACCATGTTAGTAACGGGGTTATGTGAAGGCTTCAAGAATTATGAATAATATGTGAAAGTTTTTATTGAAATATCAGATAATTAGCATTTATAATAACAATTAGATAACTCGGTTCACTATTTGTATAAAAATATGTGAGTCGAATATTTTTTGAATGATTACGTAAGCGCTATCATTTGGATGGAATTATTGCAGTCACCTAGAGAGGAGAAAGAATTTATGGCTAAAATTAATACGACCGAGGTAATTAGCAACAGTAAATTTAATCGCTTTCATTTAGGATTGCTGGCATGGTGTTTTATCATTATCCTTTTTGACGGCTATGACCTTGTCGTTTACGGAACAGTCGTCCCGTTATTGACAGAGGAATGGAACCTTACTTCCGTGGAAGCTGGGGCCATGGGCAGCTACGGTCTATTTGGAATGTTGTTCGGGGCCATCTTCTTTGGTACATTAGCAGATCGGATTGGCAGGAAAAACGTAATCGCGATTACACTTATTTTATTTAGTTTATTTACGCTTTTATGTGGATTTGCGGATACGCCTACGATGTTTTCGACTTTCCGATTTCTGGCGGGGTTAGGGCTTGGGGGCATCATGCCGAACGTCATTGCCTTATTGACGGATTATGCACCGAAAACGATGCGGAGCATGGTCGTTTCAATCGTTTTGTGCGGTTACTCATTCGGAGGGATGCTTGCGCCGATACTGGGCATCCTGGTTATGCCGACACTGGGTTGGGAATCAATATTCTGGTTTGCCGGAATACCATTGTTGTTTTTACCCTTCATGATGAAACGATTACCAGAGGCTTCGACCCATCTGATCAGAGTCAACAAAAAGGAAGAACTGATCAGAATATTATCCAAGGTAAGTCCGGAAAGTGAATTCGACATCAAGGACGAACTTGTGGAAGTGAAAAAAACAGAAGCCAATATGCCGATTGTTGGATTGTTTAAGGATTCCCGTACTCTTAGCACATTGATGTTCTGGATCGCCTTTTTCATGTGCTTATTGATGGTATATGGCTTGAATACATGGCTTCCAAAGCTAATGATCGAGGCAGGGTATGCGTTGAATTCAAGCTTAGGTTTCTTGATCGTCCTTCAAGGCGGCGCTATCGTAGGCACGCTAATCATCGCTAAACTTTGTGATCGTTATGGTTCCAAGAAAATGCTTGTGCCGATGTATGCGCTTGGTGCTGTAAGTTTGACGCTATTGGGAATGGGCGGAAGCTCATTTGTGATTTACACATTGGTAGCGATTGCTGGAGCCTGTACCATTGGTGCCCAAAACCTTGTACAAGCCTATGTTTCCCAGTACTATCCGCCGAATATTAGATCGACTGCACTAGGGGTGGCATCTGGTATCGGAAGGATCGGCGGTATGCTCGGGCCCATACTCGGCGGATTTTTATTATCCATCTCGCTGCCCATCCAATTGAATTTCATCGCCTTCGCCATTCCGGGTCTCATTGCTGCAGTTGCCTTATCATTCGTTCCAGTGAAAATGGCATATTATAAACATGATCACTCGGAACCAACTGAAGAAATGGGCGTAGAAGCCAATAAAATGAACGTCTTGTGAACTATATGCATGAAATGCAGTGCTTGGATACCCATGCTGTCATTTCATGCCTATTTGTTTTTTTAGTCTTTTTTGCCATAAATGACATGGAAAATTGACAAGAAATAACGTAAAGGTTTTCCAGAAATTGTTTTGCGTGACCTACTTTTGAGAAAAGTTGCTTAAATGTTCATAATTTCGCAATATGAGTCACTCTTACTATAAAGAATAAATGTTAGAATGAAGGTACGGATAATTAATTCTCCCTTGAAGTGGAGCGAACTAGAAATTAATCTCATCTTTTGTGAGGAGTTAATACTTTGAAAATTTTAAAACATGTAATTTTTTGGTTATGCATTATAGGGACATTATTCTCTATGATTTATTTCTTTGTAGCGGACATTCCGTTATATGTTAAATTGTTAGGCGGAGCCATCATCCTTTATCTTGGTTATGATTTAATAACTGAATCAAGGAAAAGAAAGCGTAAAGAAGCCTTGGAAGCTTAAAACTATATTAGGTAAAAGCCCTCTATTTCTAAGTGGGCTCAGGCTGTAGTCAAACTCGATGAAAATCGATTTGGCTACAGTTTTTTTATGGCTTGTACAATTTGAACGTTGATTGGAACATACAAACTGAGCCCTCTTTTGATAAGAGGGCTTTTTTAAGCGCATCAAGAATTGGGCAATCCTTAGTTTAATAATTTGACCATGGTATTCGGAGGGAAAAATTTCATGTATCGAGTGTAAGCAAACTTGTCAATAAGGGGAAAGTGATTTCTGGCCACAAGTGGTTTTATAATTGCTTGAATTATAGACAAGATAGTAAACATAAAGGTTTCGATATAGAAATGGTTTTTCTCAGTGTCACCATTCACCTTTCAATCTAACAAGGTTCAAATGAATTTTAAAAGATGTACGTATAAATTATGCAATATATTCATCTAAAGTTTCAAAATAATAACAAAAGAAAGCGTTGACATCTTTAAAAAGACAAATTATTATTTATTTGTACGGATAAATATTAAGAATATTTACACTTTTGTAAAATTAGTCCGTATTAATTATCGATTTATTTATCATTAAGATTTATCGGACGGAGCAAAAAATATTAAATATATCCAATAGGGGGGGATCTCAGCCGTCAGAAAAAATTTCAGATATCGTTATCGAAATAGATAATTGCAACAAGATTCAAAGAGTAGACGTAAACACAAAGGAGACTAAAATATGAATACAATGCAAACTTATAAGAACCCAATTGTTGAACAAAGAGCAGATCCTTGGGTATATAAGCATTCGGATAACTATTATTATTTTGTTGCATCCGTACCAGAATATGACCGACTTGAAATCAGGCGATCTAAAACTATTCAAGGAATAGGTAAAGCGGAGGCTATTACTGTCTGGAGAAAAAATGAGACTGGACCGCAAAGCTCACTAATTTGGGCTCCAGAACTTCATTTTATAAAGGGAAAATGGTACATCTACTTCGCTGCAGCGAGAACGAACCAACCGGTAAACGGAACGTTCGACCACCGAATGTTTGCACTTGAGAATGAAAGTCCCGATCCATTAAAGGGAGAATGGATTCATAAGGGACAAGTTAAGACAGAATGGGAATCTTTTTCATTAGATGCTACCGCTTTTGAACATAAAGGTATTTTATATTATGTATGGGCTCAAAGGGATTTTAACATTAAAGGGAATTCCAATATATATATTTCGGAAATGGAAAATCCTTGGACAATTAAGGGGCCGCAGGTAATGCTTTCAAAGCCTGAATTACCTTGGGAGACTATTGGTTTCCATGTAAATGAGGGTCCAGCAATGCTTAAAAGAAATGGAAAGGTTTTCATTACTTATTCATGCAGTGCAACTGATGATAATTATTGCATGGGTTTACTTACGGCTGAGGAAGATAGTGATTTGTTAAACCCTGCTTCTTGGACTAAATCTCCAAATCCTGTTTTTCAAAGTGCACCGGAAAATGGACAATATGGACCAGGTCATAATAGCTTTACAGTTTCAGAGGATGGGAGCGAGGATATTTTAATTTACCATGCTCGTAATTATACCGAAATTGAAGGGGACCCCTTGTATGATCCCAATCGCCATACACGGGCACAAGTATTTAAATGGAACCAGGATGGCTCTCCAAACTTTGGGATCCCATTACCGGATGCGGTGAATAAAAGTTAAAGTAAAAGCTAGTGATGAAATATTAATATTCAGCTTGGAATCTTTCTGCAATGCCGTGGAAAGATTCACTTGCATTTTAGCATAGTTAAATTTGACTTATATAATACGTAAAGGGGACCTTATATGAATGTTTCTAAAGGTTTTTGGAATTTTGGAGGACTATTTTATTTTTACTTTATAATTTGGGCAATCGTTCTTGGTTTCCTCCCATTATGGTTAGAAGATGTTGCCGGTCTTAACCCAAGTGAAACAGGCATTGTTTTTTCATCGATGTCATTAATTGCACTATGTTATCAACCTTTTTTAGGAATCATTTCAGATAAATTGGGATTCAAAAAAAACTTATTTTGGGTTGTCGTAATCCTTTTAATGTTTATGGGGCCTTTCTTCAGCTTCCTTTATGCCCCATTACTAAAAGCGAATATAGTTATAGGAGCAATTATAGGAAGTGTATACCTTAGTGCAGTATTCAACGGCGGGGTGGGGGTTGTTGAATCCTATATAGAAAGAGTGAGTCGTAATAATGGTTTTGAATATGGCAGGGTAAGGTTATTCGGATCTATAGCAGGGGCTACGGCCTCATTGATTGGGGGAGTAATGTTTGTAAAAAACCCTAATTCAATTTTTTGGTTTGCATCAGGTGCTGCAGTTTTTTTAGCTATCTTATTATTTATGGCTAAAATAGAAGGTCAAGACCATATCAAGTCAGGAGGCTCGAAGGATAAAGGAAATGAAATTAGTAAAAAAGCTGTTTTTTCGATATTTAAAATAAAGAACTTCTGGTACCTTTCATTCTTAATAATCGGTACGGCCGCCATATATGATGTGTTCGATCAACAGTTTCCTAACTATTATGTACAATTCTTTTCTTCTAAAGAATATGGAACGGATATATTTAGTAAGCTAGTCTCCATTCAAGTTGGACTTGAAGCCATATTAATGATTTTTGCCCCTGTGATCGTAAATAAAATGGGTGCTAAAAATGGGCTGATTCTTTTCGGTGTATTAACTTTCGTTCGTATTTTTGGAAGTGCAATAGCTACGGGCCCTGTTCTCTTATCAATATTCAGGTTGATTGCAGCTTTTGAAATGCCCTTACTCTTAGTTTCCATTTTTAAATACATTACAGGAGTATTTGATACTAGGCTAAGTGCAACCATTTATTTACTGGCATTTAATTTTGCAAAACAGAGTGCCATTACTATTTTTTCTTCCGTAGCGGGTAGTATGTATTCATTCATGGGTTTCCAAAACACATATTATTGCTTAAGCGCAGTTGTTTTACTTGTTACCCTTATTTCTTACTTTACTCTATCAAATGACAAAAAAATGCAAATCGAAATTAAACCGCCCCTTTATAGTGCAACTAACTAATAAACATGAGTTGTATTCTATTTGGGATCCAGTTTATGAAAAAGATTATCATAAATTATGTATGCGTTTTCAAATGTTTAATTGAAGAACTTTGCGACACTCTGCAAGAAAAACTTGGTAGCCGAGACACCAAGACGCTTGCTTTGGTGAGACTTGGCAGACAGTTGGCGGAATGGGAGCCGATTTCTGAAAAGCTGGAACGTTTTTTTATAAAAAAACGTTCCAGCTTTTCTTTGAGTTTGTCTATAGTCTGATTAAAGGGTCTTATGCCCTTTAATTCTTTTACTGTCTAGGGCCCCATATAATGACTGAAACACCGATCAAACAGATTACAGCTCCAATCCAATCATATAAATCAGGGGTTTTCTTATCGATGCCCCACCCCCATAAAACAGAAAGAACAATGAAAACCCCGCCATATGCAGCATATACACGGCCAAAGGTAGGGAACGTTTGAAATGTTGCAATGATGCCGTATAACACCAACCCGAAACCTCCGGCTAAACCTAGAAAAATGGATTTACCTTCTCTTAACCAAAGCCAAATAAGGTAACCGCCGCCAATTTCCGCCAGACCAGCCATTACGAAAATTACAATAGTAACCAACATATATGTATACCTCGCTTCCTCGTTGAAATTTTATCATAGATGAAACGGTAAATGATCATACTTTACAGTGTTGTAAGTAAATTAACTGGGCATCATCGTTTTGGCATGAATATGATTCTTCATTTAATTTAGTTTTAGTATGATGAGGTTGAAATATATTGCAGAATATTCTGACTTATTATTGACTTTTTAAAACGCTGTGTGTATCATTCACTATTAAGTGGTACTGACGTTGTGATGAGTTGGTGTAAAGGCATTAAAAACAACTTCAATCTAATAGAAGGAGGTAAATAAATAGCGGAAGTGTCATTACGTATAGAGGAATTTTTGAATAACTCATTAAAGGAGGCATTTTTATGGTTCAGGTGGATCTCTTGATAACGAACGCAAACGTTTTGACATTAGATGAAAAAAGTCGCATTGGAGGTTCTGTAGCAGTAAGTAATGGAATCATCATCGGAATCTGGACTGAAGCGAAACCACCTCGCGCGTCCATTGAATATAACAGCCGGACACAAGTTATCGATTTAAAAGGCGCAACATTGCTTCCGGGCTTTATCGACACCCACAACCATTTATTGATGTACTCACAGTTTCGAAAACAAGCAAACTGTAGCTCGCCCCTTAACCAAACCATTGAAGATATACAAGCCCGCCTTCTTTCCATGGCTAAACAAACTGAAAAAGAGAATTGGATTTTGGGTTTTGGGTATGATGATACTCTTTTAAAAGAAAAAAGGCATCCAACCCGTGCTGAATTGGATGCAGTTGTACCTGATCATCCCGTTTTCATCAGGCATGTATCCGCACACTTCGGAGTGGTTAATTCTGCAGCTCTTAAAATGGCAGGAATGGATGAAACTGTTTTGGACCCTCCTGGTGGACATCTAGGCAGGGATGGTTCAGGGCAACTGAATGGTATTTTATATGAGCTGCCTGCCATGAATATGGTTGAAAAGAAGATTCCGGCACCGTCTTTGGATTTATTGGTTTCATTATTAAGCGAAGGCTCGAAGGATTACTTAGAAACAGGGATCACTACAAATACTGACGCCGGTGTAGGGTTGAATATGGGCATAGTTGAACTGGAAGCCCATCTTAAAGCAATCGCGGAAAGAAAAAATCCATTGCGAATGCGCTTAATGGTCATGCACAATCTCCTGCGGGAAGGAAATGAATTAGGAAAATATACTGCTAATGAACTTAATCTGGAAATTATTGAAAAGTCCTGCGGTCGTGCTCGTCTTGATAGTGCTAAGTTGTTTCAAGATGGGTCAATTCAAGGGTTAACAGCGGCATTGCGGCAGCCATACCATTGTAATCCTGGTGTTTCCGGAGACTTATTACACGAACAAAATGAATTTAATGAAGAAATTCTTGATTTAAACAAAAGGGGGTTTCGCATAACAACGCATGGAAACGGGGATAGGGCCATTGGCTCCATATTAGATGCTTATAAATTTGCACTGAAAAAAAATCCACGCATCGATCACCGCCACCGAATTGAACATTTGCAAACGGTGACTAAATCCGATTTAGAACGAATGAAAAAGCTTGGCGTAGCAGGTTCATTTTTCATTAATCATGTTTATTATTGGGGGGACAGGCATAAAAAACTTTTTCTTGGGCCTGAAAGAGCCAACAGTATAAACCCCTTAAGAGACGCACTTCTAAATAACTTGCTATTTACTGTGCATTCCGATTGTCCAGTAACACCTATCTCACCGTTATTTTCAGTTTGGGCTGCAGTTAATCGCATTACGATGGGAGGGGAAGTATTAGGGCCTGAACAAAGGATAGACGTTGAGAGTGCACTGCGCTCAATGACGATATGGGGGGCGGAACTTAATTTTGACGAAAAGAATACCGGAAGTATCGAAATCGGAAAGAGAGCGGACTTCGTTATTCTTTCAGAAGATCCATTGAAGGTCGACCCATTGGAAATTAAGGATATTCCAGTTCTTGCCACTATCGTGAATGGTCAGGTTTTATACCAGAAGGATTGGAGTTTAATATATTGAAAAAAGTTGTTAAACTTAGGAAATTATGCGATAGGAACGCATCATTAATAACCTTATAAAAGGAAAGGTGGAGAATTATGTCCCGCCGAAAATTAGCTGGTATATTCATAGGTGTGATCATTCCATTTATAGCCATTGTTGGTATCATCCCTTTTATTGCGAAACTTGATTTCAGTGTAATGGGAATACCTATCCTTTATTTTTGGGTGTTTTTATGGTTTCCGCTGACTAGCCTTTGTCTTTGTATATCTTGGCATATTTATGATCGTCATCAATATAAAAATGAAAAGATGGGGTAGATGAGGAGGAATGGATAATGGCGGCGATTGTGTTTGGATCTATTATACTCTTATCAATTGGAATAGCATTGAACAGTCGGGGTGGTAAAGGGAAAGTTGGTGTTGAGGAATATTTAGTCGGGGGCCGATCATTCAGTGGAATATTACTATTCTTCCTCGCAGTAGGTGAAATTTATAGTATAGGGACAATGATTGGATTTCCAGGAGGAATATACGCCAAAGGTCCGGGATATGGCATCTGGTTTCTAGGTTATATACTTCTTGCTTACCCCATTGGATATTATATGGGCCCTTTAATGTGGAGAGCCGGGAAAAAATACGGGGCAATGACACTGCCGGATATTTTCAAAGGGCATTATTCCCATAGAGGATTGGAACTGGTAGTGGCAATTTCCGCATTGCTCTTCATGATTCCTTGGGGACAGTTGCAATTTGAGGGACTCGTCGTTGCGCTTAACGCCTTGGGGTTTAATTTATCGCCGACACTGTCAGTCATTGTTTCAGGGTGTTTAGCCTTTATTTATATATCGATTTCAGGTGTGAAAGCTCCAGCACTCATTTCTATCCTTAAAGATATAATCATGCTTCTAGCGATCATAATCACCGGGTTTGTGGTTATAAAAGAAATTAACGGAGTGTCAAACCTATTCAATTTGGCTAAGCAACATGGAGCGATGGTTACGATAGATAAATCGGAAGATGTCGTTTTCAGCATGACCACTATATTTTTTCAAGCATTAGCCTTCTATTGCATGCCGATCATCGTTGCTGTCGTTTTCACTAGTAAGTCAGAAGGTACGATTAAGCGCACGCAAAGATTTATGCCCTTGTACATGTTGATGTATCCCTTTCTCATACTAGCTTCATATTTTGCTCTTGTTTCAATCCCTGATTTAGACAATCCAAACCATGCCTTCATGGCAACAGTGACAAGCATCCTTCCTCCTTGGGCTGTTGGTTTAGTGGCTGCTGGGGCAGCTCTCTCGGGCATTTTAGTACTTGCCGTAACTAGTTTGGCGGTTGGAGGTTTAGTTTCCAGGAATTTATTAAGTAATGTTCCTGAAAAATCTCAAAGAAAATGGGTCCAAATTATTGTTCTTCTCTATCTGTTGTGTTCGATGGGGTTAACATTGCTGGTTCCGAGCTTGATGCTGAACTTGATCAACACAGCCTATTATGGTTTTGGGCAATTCCTGCCTGGATTATTATCGATTTTCTTTTTCCGCTCCATAAGACCTGCAGGTATTGCAACGGGCCTCATTGCGGGGGATCTGTTCGCCATAGGAATGCATCTGGCTCAGATGAATTTCTTGAATATTAATATAGGCTTAATTGCTTTATTGATAAACTTCACAGTTGCTTATGCCATCAGTATGTATTTGAAAAGAAAACAGAAAGCCCAGACCGCTTTTGAAGAACCAATTGCCTGCAATAGTATTGTATTAGAAGAAACCTATCCAAAAAACTCTGTCATTGTCGATTAATATTTCTTACGATAAGGTGCATTCAGATTTAATTCAACCATACATTATTGTAATAGGCTTAAATTCGTTAAATATCCAGAAAAAGACCAGTTTTTTTACCTCTAACTTGGGTTGCAATACAGATGCAAGGGGTACTATACCTAAATAGGAATATAGTAATCTAGTTGAGGAGTTGCAGCCATGAAATCCCGATCATTTGCATACATGTTAGCGCTATTTCATTCAAGTATTGTCGGCCTATCTTTTTTATTCACGAAAATGGCGATTGCTGAATCGAATCCGCTTGATACTTTGGCGTTCCGGTTCACGATTTCTTTCGCCATCATTTTATTCCTGGTCGCCGTAAAAGTCATAAAGGTGAACTATTCTTGGGAGTCGGTTAAAAATCTTGTACCGCTTTCCCTATTATTCCCAACTCTTTTCTTTGCCTTTCAAACTTTCGGACTTAAGTATTCGCAATCCACCGATGCTGGAATTCTGTCAGCCGTCACTCCAATTCTAACATTGATGATAGCTGGATACTTCCTTAAGGAGAAAACATCTTTATATCAAAAACTTTCGATTGTCTTGTCGGTAGTTGGGGTCATTTTTATTTTTGTGATGAAAGGGAGCAGCATCAATTTTTCTGACATGCTTGGGATGGTATTGATCCTGCTATCCTGTATTGCAACTGCTTGTTATACAACGATGACCCGTTCACTTGCCAGGAACCATACCCCAGGTGAAATGTCCTTTTTCATGATGGGAACAGGCTTTGTCATTTTTAATGCAGCTGCACTCGTTACCCATTTAAAACAAGGTACGATGGCGGAATTCTTTACACCATGGTCGAGCATGGAATTCATCAGTTCCATTTTGTATTTGGGAATATTGGCTTCATTGGTCACTTCATTATTATCCAATACGATTTTATCAAAAATAAAAGCGTCGCAAATGAGTGTGTTTGCCAATCTTTCCACTGTTGTCACGATTGCGGCAGGAGCTCTCATTCTAAATGAAAAGCTTACGATCTATGATATATTGGGTTCGATACTAATCATTTTAGGTGTAATAGGCACGAATTATTTTGGCGTGAAGAGAGAGCATTCAATAAAAGTGAATCTTGAGTATAATGAAGGGAAATTGTAAATGAAAAAGGTCCATCCCAATATGGATGGACCTATCGACTGTAGACAAACTCGATGAAAATCGAGTTTGTCTACAGTTTTTTTGGCTTGTATAAATTTGGACGTTGATTGGAACGTAGGGCACTCGCTTTCCGCGGGCGGTCAGGGAGCCTCCTCGGCTTTCGCCTGCGGGTTATCCCCTAGACGCGCTTTTCACGCAGGAGTCTCGTACACCCGCTCCAATCAACTTAGATATAACATTTAGATAGAAACCAGACCTGAGGGGGGAAGGTATTGCTTTGGGTCATTTGGTTCGGGAACATCATTTGATGAATGATACGTTTTCCGAACCCCTTTTTTCATTTCCACCATCTTGATTGAGGGAAATCCGTTGAACCAAGCACTACCGGTTCGCCTATTTGAGGTGTGCAGACCTGGACACCCAGGTCATTGGCCGCTTTTGTTACCCGTTCTATCGGATCTGTCCAGTCATGAAAAGACAATGTGAAACCTGCCCAATGAATGGGGATCATCCGTTTTCCTTGTACATCGATGTGTGCTTGAACAGTTTCTTCCGGAATCATATGGATGGTTGACCAACGTTCATCATATTGGCCGCATTCCATTAAAGTTAAATCAAATGGACCGTATTTTTCGCCGATTTCTTTAAAATGGCTGCCATAACCACTATCGCCGCTGAAATATACCTTTTCTTGTTTTCCTTTAATTATCCAAGAACACCAAAGTGTCGTATTGCCATCGCCTAGACTTCTACCAGAAAAATGCCTTGCAGGTGTACAAATAAATTGCAAGTCCTTGAATGAAGCTTCATCCCACCAATTATGTTCCTGAATCAGTTCTTGTTTAACGCCCCATCTTTCTAGATGTCCACCGACACCGAGTGGGACAATGAACTGGTTGACCTTATCTTTTAATTTCTTTATCGAGAAATAATCCAAATGATCGTAGTGATCATGTGAAAGCAGGACGGCATCGATAGGAGGAAGCATATCGATATCAAAAGGCAGCTCCCCGCTAAAGCGCTTGTTCCCGAACCATGGAAAGGGAGTGGGTGCTTTGCCAAACATGGGATCCACTAAAATGGTTTTCCCATCTAACTCCAACATGAATGCAGAATGACCAAACCAGGTGATTTTATTGGAATTCTTAGAAACGGGTTCTTTTGTTCCAATTACAATGGGACTGTCGGGCCTCCTCTTTGGATTAGGTTTTATGAAATCACGTAAAATGGAACCAGTATGCTTAAGACTCATCGCTTGACTGGCAGGAATCTGATTTTGGAATTTCCCTTTGGCAAAATTCTCTTTAGTAGTGAAACTTTTTACCTTTTCTTTGTTTGTCCGTCTTCCAAGCGGAGGATAGAGGTTAAGGAAAAGTAACAAGAGTATAAAAGTAGAAATGAGGATCTTAATAATTTTCATCATGGTAGCTTCCTCCAATAGTAATCATCATAGCTTTTATTAATACATATCATATCATAGAATTTATACGGTTATTTACTATGATGTCCCACAATATAAATGATAAAGATATCTGCAAAATCACATTGGGTGGAGTGTTTTTTCTTTTGGCAAATGTTTAAGTTTCACCCGTCTCAGGCAGGGAATAGAGGTATATATAATGAATAATATAGAGGACGGGATAAGGAATGTAGCAGCTGAATGGTAGGGGGATAAATCGATTGTTAATGTTTTTCAGAGTCTTTGTATGGGTAGTATTTATTGCATTATTAGCCTATGTCATTCTTTCTTGGAAATATAAAGAGAAGGTTAGTAAAAGGATTGAAGCGATTCGAAAAACCTGGTATATCATTTTTATACTGGGAGCACTGATTTATTGGAATTTCTATCCGATGAGCATTTTTAATGAGTGGGAAAATTTCTTGATCATGGCTATCGTATTCATCCTGATTGATATGTTTGTGTTCTTGAGCATGTATATATCGAAGATTGGCGATAACGAACTATCCTATGCAACAAAAGCCGTTGCGGAAAGTGATAAACTATTAACGGATAATAGGGAAAAGGTCAAGAATATGTTCCATCTCCTAAAGAAAGAAGGAATACCTGAGTATTATCAAACGAATAAGGAATACTTGGCTTATTGAGCATTCTCCTTCAAGCATATGCAGCAAAGGAAGGGATGAACGTGAAAATCCTTCCTTTCAAAACCGAACAGGACAAGCAGTCGGTGATAAATGGGGTTCCGAACTTGAATGGCAGTACCATTCGTGCTACATTGGAAAGAGAAGATACGTATTATAATGATGAAGAAAAAATGGCTCTGCAGCCTGTTAGTATTTTGATGGAACCCTATATCCTTGACGTTAAATCAGAAAGCTTCGTTTCAGAAGTCGATTGTTTATTGATAGCATTATTAATCATGATGTTCGATATGGTCATAAAACAAAAACCAGGTGGTGAAGGATAAATGAGCATTTATGATAAAGCCGGCAACGACGTGTCAGTTGCCGTAATCAAACCACAGGTTAAAATACCCGATGTAGGATTAAGTCCCCACACTAAAAAAGTGATGAAACAGAACGAACGCATCATTCTGAAACAAAAAGAAAAAGCTGCACGCTTCAGCCGGTTAAAAAGTGTTTTGTGAAAAGGAAGGCGTTTTTCCTTTCCTTATGATATTTAATGGTTAACCCGCATATACTATTCAAAATCAAAGAATAGGAAGGGTCTTTCAGAATATGAACAAAAAGCCCGAGAGAGTTAACATCCCGGTCCCCTCCGCTTCACCATCCGAGAAACGGATACATAAGGCAAATGCCGACCTGCTCAAGCTTTTGCAAAGGCTGAAAGCGAAACGTTGGATTTTTTTAAGGTGAAAGAAGGCCAGTCTCCTAAGGAGAACTGGTTTTTTTTATTTGGCTGTTTTCGCATACTTTGTTGCTATTTACTAAGTAGTGCGGTGTGGTTGATTTCCCCTCCCGCTGCTCCCGCAGGAGTCTCGCACTTCCGCTCCAATCACCCTTGTTTTAAAAACAACAATCTTTACGAAAAGAGCCTTTTATTTTTTACATAATCACTCAGGGTGGAAGTATTGAATATTTTTCCGTCCAGACTCTTTGGCCATATACATGGAACGGTCCGCTTTTTTCAAAAGTGAGTCCATTTCCATACCATGATGAGGATAAAAGCTAATCCCTATGCTAGCTGATACAAAATGATCATTTCCATTAATGGTAATGGGCATTGTGGATAAACTGTTCAATAATAATTCAGCGTTTTGCTGAGTGCTTTTCATTAAATCCTCACAATGCGAAGGATTTAATAATACAATGAATTCATCACCACCGATTCGAGCCACCTGACTGCCTTCGGGGACGGTTTGCAAAAAACATTCGGCAGCCTTTTTGATGACGCCGTCACCAGTATCATGTCCAAAGGAATCATTAAAAAATTTAAAATGGTCAAGATCGATGTAAAGAAGGGCCATTTCATCGTTCGTTTTATCTTGATGATAATCAAAATAATTATAAATGAAGTTCCGATTATAAAGACCTGATAAAGGATCCCTGATAATCCCTTTTTCAAGATTGATGGCATGACTAATCAAAGCTGCCATAGACTTAATGAGGGTTAGGTCATATTCTTTAAAAACATGAGGATTAATGTCGAATGCACATAATGTCCCAATGATTTCACCCTCATTTATAAGGGGAGCTCCCATAAAACACCCATTCCCGATAAACCTCGTTGCAGGGTGGTCACTAGTCAATTCATGTTTCCCCAAATTCGGGATTACGAGTGGTTCCAAGCCATTCTCAACAACTAATTTACAATAAGCCATATTATATGGAAGGATGTCACCTTCACAAATTAACTTTGCATTTCTATTGAAGGACTTGATCATGAAACTCTGGATGGGATTCACTATAGAAAGGAAAAATGTATTGACCTCAATGGTTTGAGCTAATAGTGCTAATACTTCTTTAGCGATGGAATCAAAATTTTTATAATAGTTGATATCTTGCTGAATCATTCCCAGGCTCCTTTTTTTATCTATATTCTTTTTAGGTTTTCTGATGTTATTTCTTATATTCAAAGCAAAGACACAAAAGCGTAATCTGAATATCGTGACAGTTGCCCGGATTTCCTCTAAACTCAATTAAGGGGTTGGAATTGTATTATGGATGAATCATGTAATCGGGAAAGTTGAAAAATGGACCTTTACTTAATTTTCGGCTTTTTTTTATTATCATTAAATTCTCCTGATTATAAAACGATTCTGGCCAAGGCTGGGTATCTCTTCATAATCCATAAATTCTAATCAGTATTTATAGCATTATACTGTAAATGAAATGGTGAGAGTAACTTTAATGTGCATATTTGGCATATTTTTGATATTCACCTTGGAAAGCAAAGCAACCTGGCATTTTTTCATCCTCTCATGATAACGGAGCTCATGAATTTAAATGATAAAACGAATGTACCAAACTCATTTTAAACAAGAATTTGGGGAGGATAAAAGGAAGTAATACAGTACATATTGGATAATTCAAAAGGGGATCACTATGGGAAAATTAGAAAGTATATATCCTATTGCTATAGAGAATACAAAAGAAAAAATCATCCAGGATATTGATTTTTATTTAGAGAATCAAGAGACAATGCCTTCTTATTCAGCATATATATCAGACAGGACGACTTTTATTGAGCAAATTTGGATTAATGTTTGGATAAATAAAGCATCAAATGATGTGCCCAGAAAGGAAAAAAAGGCTTTTTTAAGCGAAAGGGGATTTGTAACGGAAGGTTCAGACCATAAGCTGATCAATAGCATGTTCCGGAACGAATTAAAGAAGTATCGCCCATTTGATGGCTTAACGTGGATTAAAAAAACCTTTGCCGACAATCAAGAGGATTGGGAGAAGAGATATAAAAATGCAAGGGAGAAATTCTTTAGGCGACAAGAAGAACAGCGGCTTGCCAAACAGCGTTGGAAAATACGCGCAAGGCTGCAAGAAGAAGCCAATTCATTTTTCGAAAATAACTCACTTCTTTTATATTTACATGTCAGGTATTATATTGCCGGTATTATGGCAAAAGATCTGAAGAATAAGCCTAAATTCCAATATGTCGATCCGTACTTGCTTGAAGAACAATTAGTTGAAGAGGGCGGTTTTCAAGCTGCCGAATACCTAATGGTCACTGACTTTTTCGAAGAGCTGACAGGCGATATCCATTCGTTAATCGGTTGGGGCCGGAACCGTTATGAATATGAAAATTACTACTACAGGTATGAAAGGTTAGTTTCGGATTTCATAATGAAATTAGCCCCTGACAAATACTTGAACCATCTATCTGCCGCCCTGCATCATGATTTTTTGGAGTCATATGGGGAAAGGCTGACGGACGATGCCCTTCAAGGTATACTAAGCGATGAATTGGCCGATTTGTCTCAGTCCTGTTTTGATGAGCTTCAGGAAGAATACCTTTCTGATTTACTGAAGCTTGAAGGAATTCCTTTTAATGAAATATTGCACGAAGAAATATTTGAAAAAGACGTGGAGAACAGAGAAAGAAGAAAAGCTGAAGTATTGGCAGAAGAAGCCAGGAAGCGGGCAGAAGAGCAAAGGATGATCGATGACATCATCGGTAAGGCCTATACTCCATCATTAGGAAAAAAAGTTAGATATGTTTTGCATATAGGTGAGACCAATACAGGGAAGACGCATAAGGCCCTGGAAAAAATGAAACAAGCGGAAAGCGGTATGTACCTGGCTCCACTTAGACTGCTTGCACTGGAAGTGTTTGATAAATTAAATGCGGATGGTGTACCTTGCTCATTAAAAACCGGTGAAGAAGAAAAGGCTATTGAGGGTGCGAAACATGTCTCCAGTACCGTTGAAATGTTTCATGAAAAAGACTACCATGAAGTAATCGTCATAGATGAAGCCCAAATGATTGCCGATAAAGATCGAGGCTTTTCTTGGTTTAGGGCAATTACGCAAGCTAATGCGAATGAAGTACACATAATCGGGAGCAATAATATCAAAAAGATGCTTCTGAACCTTCTGAATGAAGCAGATTTAGAACTTCACGAATATAGACGGGAAATACCGCTTGAGGTGGAACAAAAGGAGTTTGGACTGAAGTATACCAAAAAAGGGGATGCCCTCATTTGTTTTTCTAGAAGGCAGGTACTGGAAACAGCATCCCGGCTTAAAGAGAGTGGACATAATGTCAGCATGATATACGGCAGTATGCCTCCTGAAAATAGAAAACGGCAAATAGAATTATTCAATCGCGGTGAAACATCAGTTGTCGTTGCCACCGATGCGATTGGAATGGGATTGAACTTGCCAATACGCCGCATCGTCTTTCTTGAAAATGAAAAATTCGACGGGACACGAAGAAGAAGATTGACTTCTCAAGAAATCAAGCAAATCGCAGGCCGAGCGGGTAGAAAAGGGATTTATGACACGGGGAAGGTAGCATTTACAGCAGAAATCAAAATCATGAATAAGTTGCTGGAACAGGTAGATGAGCCAGTTCAAACCTTCACAATCGCCCCAACCTCTGCTGTATTTGAACGTTTTCAAAAATATTACCGGAACCTGGGGACATTTTTCGAAATGTGGGAGAGGTTTGAGCCTCCTAAAGGCACGAAAAAGGCTTCGCTATCGGAAGAAAGGGAGCTTTACGAACTGATACGGGATACAGAAATCGAAGCTCGTTTTTCTTTAATGGATTTATATGGTTTCCTGCATATTCCTTTTTCGGCAAAAGAACCAAGTCTGATCAGACAGTGGCTGGAAACGGTCGAAGCGATTGCCGAGAACAGTGACCTTCCTGAACCGATCATCAAGACAAGGAATCTTGAGGAATTGGAGCTATCTTATAAAGCGATAGGTCTTCATCTTTTATTTTTATATCGGATGGGTAAGCGTACGGAAGCTGTTTATTGGGAGCGTATCCGTGAAGAAATCAGTGATGGCGTTCATGATCAGTTAAAAGATGAAATGTTGAATTATCAAAAAAAATGCAAGCGCTGTGGAAAAAGGCTGCCTGATGACTCACGTTTTCAAATATGTGACGCTTGTTATCATAGAGGGATTAGAAAGACGCACAGATTCAATTAAACGAATTCTTTTAATAATAACCCGAATACATTGCATTCGGGTTATTGGTGTTTGAATAAATCACTTAGTCGTTCGTTTCAGTTTAGCAATAAACGCTGCTTGCCGCTTCATTCGTTTATCCGCTTTCTTGTCATGCACCACTAGGATTGCATGAATTAATCCAGGGACATAAAAAAATAGTGTGAGGACCAAATTAAGCACAGCCTGAATGGGTTTACCGGCCAATAAAACCGCTAATGGAGGGAAAAGAATCGCAATTAAATAAAGAATGGTGAACACTCTCCAATATAATGTTTTTTAACTGACTTCGGTTTGTTTCTCTTAATGGTTACTTTACTTTAAATGAGCAGCAATTTGGTTACTGATGTTCCATTTTCCTGATGATTCCCCTTGTTATCGCCTTGATAAATATATGCTCAAGAGCCCGATTCATACCTACTGAGCAATCTGGCTCAAAGAAGCAGTCTTTTACCCCGATATAGGAGGGACATGGTTATTCATCGTTTTTGCTGCCATCGGTCAACGTGTCGCGTTTTTGTGTTAGAATAATCAGAATACTAACTGACGAAAGCGGGAGATTTATGAAAAAAAAGATAGGCTGTTTGCATGCACACTATACAAATGTAGAATACATAGAAAACGCATTCTCGAAATTCGATATTGAATGGCTTCATTTTGTAGATCCGGGATTGATGCAACGGGTGTCAACGGATGAAAATTTTAATTATTCGGATGCTCAAAAAAAGGTTAAACAACAGGTCGAATGGATTGCCGAATGTAAAGTGGATGCCATCCTGATAACTTGTACAAACTATATTGCTTTATTAAACGAAGAACAACTATCTTTACCCATGCCCATCATTAAAATCGATGAACCATATTTTGAGCAAATTTGCCAATTGCAGCAGCCGCAAATGATATTATTCACGAACCCTGCCACTGTTGAAGGAACGGTCAAACGTTTAACTGCACATGCTGAAAAATTTGGGACTGTGGATTTTGAAGTCATCATTATCGACAATGCCTTTGAATTCATTATGCAGGGATTGGGAGAAAGATATAATCAGGAAATCATGAATTATTTATCCCAGTTTAAAAACAAAAATAGACGGCTGTCTGTAGCTCAACTATCAATGGTCGAAGCGGCAAGGAGATATGAACTTCAGACAGGACAGACAGTTTTAAATCCATTGCATGCATTGGTTGATTCCATGATCGATCAACTAGAACTAAGTTCCTTGAGTGGCGTTTGAATACGAGGAAGTATTTTGCCCATGAACGGAATGATTGTTAAACTCAAAAAATGTCTTTGGGTATGAAAAATTCATGAATGATCTGGTTAAATCACAATGCAGGGATTTCGAAGATAAACTCGAAAAAAAAGCGAGTTTGACTGCCGTTTTTTATTTAGGCTCTTTTCGTAAAGATTGTTGTTTTTAAAACGAAACTATTTAAAGTTGATTGGAGCGGAAGTGCGAGACTCCTGCGGGAGCAGCGGGACAGGTGAGACCCCACAGGCGTTTACGCCGAGGAGGCTCACCGCCCGCACCAAGGAAAGCGAGCATCTGGAGGGGGAATCAACCACAACTCACTACCTGGTATAGCAACAAAGTATGTGAAAACAGCCTTTATTTAAAAAACGTTCCAGTTAATTTCAGAAATCCATTCCTTTCCGACTACTGTCTGCCAAGCCGCATCAAAGAGGCTGTGGTGTCCCGGCTAGCCAGTAACTCTACAGGAGTGTCGCAAATTTGTTCAATCCAATAAGGATTATAGTAAAAAACATGATGAAGGATAATCTAGTCTTATTATATATTTTAGGTAGAACCCCATTTTACAAACTGAAATCCCTATGCAGGGATTTTTTTATGCCTTTGTACGGATTTGTTCTCGGATGTTTTCAAGTTCTTCGAGGGATAGATCCGTGAGCGAATTTTTAATTTCTTCTTCGACCCGTTTTCGGTCAAGCTCCCTATATTCGCTCCACCAATCCCGCAGCCCTTCGGTGTTTTCGAGAAGATATTCTATATCTATTTCTTCTTGCTCATCATCTGATAAATATCGCATGACTGCACCTAATAATCGATTGAGTTTAGCTGCTTCACTTTCCTTATCAGGTGAAGCGGGGGTATCTTTCACTTCTAAATCATCTTTAGCAGGAACATTCCGAGGTGTCATAATATCCTCCTGTTTTTAATACTAGTGTGCCTAAAAAGGGTGATTTTCAATAGATGTTTTTCGTATTTGTTGAAATTTAAATAAATTTCAACAAATACCTCGTTAGAATATATAAGAAATATCATCATCCTTTAATTGGTTCAAAAAGTAGTCAGTTGGTAAGGGGGAAGGATAATAAAAGGAATAGCTAATGCTATTCCTTACAGTTTGTAGACAAAAGGGGTACGGAATTAATAAAATCTGAGCCCCTTTTGAAATTTCCTCTGAATTTCGCCTAAAGTTATGAGATTGGGGCTCTACGAGCGCACTATGTTAGGCCATTTTTGGACCTCGCCATGTTCAATTGGCCATCTTCTTTAAATTTAATGGCAGCCTCTATTTTACGAACCAAATGGTTCGGTGGCACCAGTTGATCTAAAGTAATCAATTCAAGTTGATCTCGCTGAATAGAATCATGTTTAGAAGGCATCCTCATCACCTCAGGTTTTAATACTTAAAACAAAACTCACTCCAGGCAACAGTATCTATCTAAAAGGTAAGACAAAGTTGATTGGAGCGGGTGTACGAGACTCCTGCTTAGAAAAGCGCGTCTAGGGGAGACCCCGCAGGCGAAAGCCGAGGGCCGACCGCCCGCCGAAAGCGAGCCTTACGTTTCAATCAACGTCCAAATTGTACTAGCCATAAAAATGGACAACCTCGATTTTCATCGATAATCTGAAAGGAAAAGCTAATGCTATCCTTACATCAAGCGACTATTTTTCTGCATTCTTCTGCGCATCACAAACAAGCCTCGGCACATTTTTGACACTGTTCATGATCGTGTTTTTTGCATTCATTTCCGCAGCTTTCACAAATCTTGACACAAACTTTAGCCAACCCTGAAATAAACGGGGTTCCTCTCCCTATCGCCTGTGCTAAAAAAGAGCAAGTATCTGCACATTCCCGATCCAAGCGAATGCATACCAGCATCATGTTTACATGTTCTTCTTTTAAGCATGCGTCGTAACAATGATTACACGCCCTTACTATTATCCATTAAACTACCCTTTAAACTTCATTTGGGGAAAGGTAAATGGTTCTTTAAAACTGATCGGACAAGTAATGGACTATAGGGAATGAATGAAAGGGACAATGCATAAATTTAAATGAAAGGAGTGGATATATGAAAATGTTCATTAAATTAAGTGTTGCCAGTGTCTCCGGAGCCGTCGTGTATTTGATATATAATGTCAACCAGACGCTGCGTAAAGGAATGGGAACGCTCGAAGAGACAAATAAGACACTGGAAGAGGTAAGAAATGCCGTCCATGGATTGACGCAAGAGTCCAAACAACTGATCCACTCTGCCAATCAAATTACTGCGGATGTAAAAGGGAAGATGGAAAATGTAGATCCATTGCTGGAATCCGCTCAAGATGTTGGGGAAATGATTCATAATGTAACCAATACCATGAAAGAAGCCAGTTTGGAAGGCCGCCCCAAGGATTTATCCACACCGTCAGCTCCTTCAACTCGAACTAAAGCTGGGGGGGTTCAAATAAAACTCAAATAGAATCATCATTTATCTTTAAAAACAGGCACCCCGGGATTCACTAACCTATTATAAGCAATCGTGTCTACCATTTAATTCAGAGGGGGAGCTTTATCTTGATTATTCAATATAGTGTGGCTGCAATCGCTTTAGCCTTCATTTGGTTGGTCGTATTTTTGATAAGTACACTTCATAAGGGAATGGTCACAATAGGGGAAGCCAATCACACATTGGTTGAGGTGCGAAATGCCATCCACGATTTATCCGGCGAATCGAAACAACTATTGCAAACTGCAAATGAAATCACCGAAGATGTAAAAGCTAAAATGAAAACGGTTGAACCATTATTGGATTCTGCTCAGGACGTTGGTGAAGCGATACATTCGGTTACAAACTCTGTTAAAAAAGCTACTAACGGCTTCCGTACAGAGTTTTCCCCGAAAAAAATCAATGCTATCAAACCCAAAAGCCAAATTAGATAAAAAAGAAAAAAATAAAAAAAATGAAAAGACACTGCCGGGTTTTGGAGTGTCTTTTTTGATGGTATGTATAATAGCCGTACTCTTATGCCTCATTTGGATATTGTTAGTGGTTTATATCTATAAGACCCATTTCTCTCATACAGATCTCTTAACACCCTGTATGAGAATATGGAACAAACATAAATGTTGTATGTTTTGTATGGATTGTAGGACAAGCAATTATTTTTCTGTCTTGTCACCTGTAGAGTGACTGGATGTTTTTGAATCACTGGTATGCTTGACGCCTTTACTAACATATGGTTTGGCGCTTTTTTTCTTGTTGGCACTTGTTTTCCAACGATTCCAGCCCTTCTTGCCCGTTCCAGTGCCCGTACCTTTACCCGTTCCGCTCTTAGCCTTAGCTTTACTCATGAAATCACTCCATTACTATTGTATGGTTAGTTTAAACCATTTTACTTGATTATTACCCAAGTATGTTGAAATATACAGTAACGAAGGTGATATGTACAGGGAAAGGCTCAATATTTTTAATCTAAATCTTTATAAACCAATAATAGCAAGGTTTTTTCCGTGTGCGGAACTTGCTTTTGGCTTCACTTTATCGATATCGATCTTGATTTCGTCAGTAAGATGCTTATGCCGATTTTTTTGCAAATGGTCAAGTAGTGCATGAAGGTTAATAATACCGCACCAGTGTTCATTCCTAAAATGATTCCTCCCATATTAAGAGAAGCCTGTGACCCTAGGATATACATCATTAAAAAGGCAACAATATGGGACCATACGGTATGGATGAAAGCATCTTTCACTAAACCCAGGCCGATGAGATAGGCTTGCATGGGAATGACAAAAAAATGAAAAAGGAAGTAAGGACATAATAATTTTAAATAGTATGCGGCAGAAGTTGAAGAAAAAAAGAGGGAGGTCAAAGGTTCCGCAAAGAAATAAATGAAAAACACGGCCGGAACTCCATACAATACGGTGAAAGACATCGATCTTTGCAATAAAACCCTCAATTTTTCTTTATCCTGCCTCTTGTATGCATTCGAAACATTCGGAATGAGCATGATCATTAAGGAATGCGCGATAAAGGCTGGAAAGAAGCCAATCGTCATTGCAACTCCAGTAAGCATCCCAAAATGCTCTGTAGCCACTACCGCACCGAATCCTGCCGAGAGAAGGGCAGTGTGGATCAAAAAAGGTTGGATGGCATTTGTTATCGCATGAAAGATCCTTAACCCCATGGTGGGCAGAGAAACCGCCAATAACTTTTGCCGTGCAAGTTTACCGGTTGTCCGTGAGTTTGTACCGCGCCTCATGATCCGCATTTGAAGAATCAAAAGGTTGATCAAGTAAAGAAAAACGAGGAACTCACTGCCAATCAAAACAAAAAAGGCCATCAATAATGACTTTTCCTGGTTAAAATGAAATAAGTTAAAGATGAGGAAAAGCAAGCCGAATTGAATGATATCTTTTAAAAAGTTGGAAAAGGCAATCTTCCCCATTTGCTGGACACCCATGAAATAGCCTCTTGCAATCGACGAAAAGGCAACTATTGGGATCAGTGTGATGAGCAGCCATTTAATATAGGGATGGTATTTGTCCATTATGGATGAGAAGGAAAGTATGAAAGGCATGACTACACACATTACCAATACGACGACTGCAGCCATCTTAAGTGCATGAATGATAAGATTATAATGCATGGTCTGTTTATTTTCCGCAACGAATTTTGAGATGGAAATATGTAATTCAAGGCTGGCGATCACATATATCAAAAAGAAAATTGGCAATATGGACATATAAAGCCCCATGCCCTCTTCGTGTAATTCCCTGGCTAGGAGCATGTTCACTAAAAATTCGATACATTCACCAAAAAACGCTGCGACAATCAAGATGAGCGTTCCTTTATAAAAAGATTTCATGTTGGTCCACTCCTAACAAGGTGTTTGTATAAAGATATGAGACATGCCATGGAATATTCATGAGGAACTGCAGATCACGGCTATACAAAATGCGATTATGCCTATGGCAATCCTTATTAATCGCTGTTGAAAGATAAAAAATTAAATAAGGGTAAGCTCGGGAAATGGAATGAATCGATTTGGTTACAATCATTTCTAATGGGAAAATCATTAGCCATGACATTTATCAAAAGGCTTCATACGGTGATATTCCAATCGAGGGCTTTTTTGTTGCCATGTTTCCTTTGTCGAAAGTGTCAGAAGAACATAAGAGTGGGACACGAATTTCGCTTTGAAATTCAAGCTTTATTTTGCTATCCTTTAGCAGAGGGGATGATCAATATGAAATTCACATCTATTAGTCAATCAAATATAGATGAATTGTGCATTGCGTTTGAAAGTTGTCTTACGAAACATGACATTACATTTAAATATGTAGATATGATGGAGGATAACGGAATCATATCGTTTATTTTTTGTGATGACCCGGAAAATGCGAGATCTGTCGACATGGAAAGTGAACGCTTCATTGGATTGGACACCGATTACATAGCCAAGGAAATTTTAGAGCCAATCCTGCCTAAATTAAAGGAATTTGCACAATATAAAATCATCGATTAAGATGATTTTTTTTGTTTTGATATTTGGTTTTTATTGCCCAGATGGAGCTTGAAATTTAACTTCCTATTTATATACAGGGGTGGTTAGGGGAACTAAAAAAGCTGGAAAGCGGTTCACCATTGGGTAGCTGGCAGGAATGGTGACTAAATAAAAGAAATACCCTGGGTGTGTAAACATCCAGGGTATTTCTTCTTTGAAAAGCAATCTTGATGGATTGTAAAAATCGCTTTTCACCACTTACTATACTTCGCAGCGTTCTGGATTAAATGACCATTTTTTTACCGGCATTTAATTCAACTTCCTGCTTAGGCGTTTCTATGGTCTTGTTTTTCTTCACTCTAAAGTGATAAACCGCATAACATCCAAGGAAGAATGTTCCCCCGCAATACAGGGCCATTCGCTGCTCAGGAACAAATGCTAAACTGATCATGACGATGCAGTTTGTTGCTAAAGCAAGAATGGGGATGAATGGGTATAGCGGAACTTTGAATTTCAGATTTTCTATCTTTCCACCTTGGCGGGTATATGATCTTCTAAAAGCAAGAAGACTAGCAGATATGGCAATCCAGCCAATTTGTGCACCTAATCCTGCAAGGGAGAGAAGAAAGACAAATACTGTGTCTGCAGCCACTACACTAGAAAGTAAAGATAAACCGGCAATCGCCAGTGTAATGAGCAGGGCATTAAGCGGAATTCCTCTCTTATTAACCAAACCGAGTTTCGGACTTGCCATGCCTTCCCTTGAAAGCGAGTAGAGCATACGTGTCGCAGCATAAAGGCCGGAGTTCGCCACTGACAATAGTGCTGTAAGAATGATGAAGTTCATGATGTCAGCTGCATACGGAACCCCGATACTATCCAGTACAACAACGAATGGACTTTCTGAGATACCTGCTTTTTCCCTTGGAATCATCGCCGAAAGTACAGTGACCGAAAGAACAAAGAAGAAGAGGGTTCTCCACACCGTTTGTTTGATGGATTTTGGTATGACCTTTTCCGGGTTTTCACTTTCTCCAGCGGCAATTCCGATTAACTCTGTGCCCTGGAAGGAAAAGTTCACTGTAATCATTGTGATGAGCAGGGCCGATATCCCATTAGGAAAAAGACCCTCAGCGAAAAAGTTTGAGAAAAATGGTGTCTCTTGTCCACCTTTCATATCAATCAAACCAAACATAGCAGCACCGCCAACGATGATGAACAGAATGATGGCCAATACTTTTATGCTGGAAAAAACAAATTCCGATTCGCCAAATGCCTTTGCTGATAAGGCGTTTAGTGAAAAGATGAGAAAAGCAAAGATTGCACACCACATCCAAACGGGTGATTCAGGGAACCATCTTTGCATAAGCTGGCCTGCCGCCAGAAACTCCAAGGCAACTGTAACTGCCCAACCTAACCAGTAAAGCCATCCAATGGCAAACCCGGTGCCAGGACCGATGAACTTTGTCGCATATGTCTGAAACGAACCGGAAACAGGCATCGCAACGGATAGTTCACCTAGACATAGCATCGTTAAATACATGATGAAGCCGCCGACTATGTAAGAGAGGATAGCGCCGAAAGCTCCTGCTTCATGAATGGTATAGCCCGAACCGATGAAAAAGCCCGTACCAATACATCCCCCTATTGAAATCATAAATAAATGTCTTGCTTTCATGCTCCGTTTTAATTCATTTGGTTGATTTTCTGCTGTTTTCATTGAAAAACTCCTTTACCTGATGGGTGCAAACGGTTTCATTTATGTTGGGACGTTTTTAGGGAATTTGTGTTCTTACAAGTCTAATAGCTTAGAATCTGATTCTTAGATGATGTCGAATTCCCTCCGAAAAGAGATTACTTCTGCATTAAAGAAGCATGATTCAAGGAACATAGGTACCTATGCAGAATTAATTTCGAAAGCGCCGCTTAATAAAGAAAGAGAAGCCAAGCGTCAGGAAACTAGGGATGTAAATTGATTCAAATCGATCATCCGCCAATGGAGGAAGAAGCTCATAAACGAAGTATGGGCTTTTTCCTATGGAGTATCACTTTAAAGAACTCTCTATCTTTCTATCAAAAACAAAGTGTCCGATTATTTAACTTGAGCCAATAAATCAGGAGTGATATGTTCTTCCGCTCCATAAAGTAATTTTTCCCCAAGCAATGAGCCCATTAATGCGACAGCAACTTCAGCCGTTTTATTATGCTCGTCCAATATTGGGTTTATCTCAACAAACTCTGCCGATGTAATGATATTAGCTTCAGCCAGCATTTCCATGGCAAGATGGCTTTCACGGTAACTAATGCCTCCCATTACAGGCGTACCGACCCCAGGTGCATCATCTGGATCAAGACCATCAAGGTCAAGTGATAAATGTACAAGATCCGTACGTTTTTTCAGATAGGCGATCGATTCTTCCATCACTTTTGTCATACCCATTCTATCAATCTCATGCATCGTATAGACTTTAATTCCTTTTTCCCTGATTAACTCTTTCTCACCTTGGTCTAAAGAACGGGCACCAATGATGACAATGTTCTCTGGTTTGACCTTTGGAGAATATCCGCCGATGTTAGTCAGTGCAGGGTGGCCAAGACCCAAACTTACGGCTAGGGACATACCGTGTATGTTTCCTGATGGGGAAGTTTCGGCAGTATTTAAATCCCCATGTGCATCATACCATATTACCCCTAAGTTTTCAGTATGCTTTGCTAAACCGGCTAATGTCCCGATAGCAATGCTGTGATCTCCTCCTAAAACTAAAGGAAAACGATTTGCTTGGATGACTTCATCCACTTTTTGACTCAATTTTTCATTACCTTCTGCTACATCCTGCAGATTCTTTAAATTTGTGTCACTATCACTTTGTGCTCTTTCCTGTATTTCTACTTTAATATCACCTTCATCACGGACAGTATAGCCAATGTTTTCAAGTCTTTCACTTAATCCTGCATATCTGATGGCACTTGGCCCCATATCCACTCCTCTTCTAGTTTGACCAAGATCCATTGGCACACCAATGATTGAAATTTCCTTTTTCATATGTAATTCCTCCTTCGATTTTTCTACCCTAGTATAAGGGTAAAATGATAGATGACTCAACTCGACATTTTTTTGAATATTTATACGATTGAAAAAAGGGTAAAAGTCCTGGGTTTAAATTCCTATTATTGGTTGTTTATGAATAGGATACATTACCGTGTGGGGTATGAAGGGAATTTGCTGAATTCCTTTGAAATCTGCGATTGTTAAGATTTTTATTCCAGGAATGGAAGTGATAGCGTTACCAAACTGAATCGGTGGCCGAAGGAAGATTCTGAAGATATTGAATATATTATACTGGTTACATTTATTCATCAAAATGAGCGGTTTCACCTAAAATGCATGGAAGGATTTTTTATTTTTATATTAAAAAAATTTTTTTGACGTGAGAATAAAGAACTTTTTCTCTAATGTGGTTAACCGCGAGAAACGATTCATTACCAAAAAATAGGATAGATTACTAGAGGAAAGTGCCATTTTGAAGGGTTTGTTTCACAAATACAAAAAAGGTAAAGAGCGGCTGCCTTTTACCTTCCTGTTAAACTATATGTTGGTTTTAAAACCTTTTATGCCATTCCTCATCTTCAAGTGGCACACCTTTGGTACTTATATATTCTACAATCATATTTCCATGTTCAAGAACTTTATCTTTTTTAAGGCCATTGATCATTTCGTTAAAGCGGTCTTCATCTGCATCCTGTTTCTTACGTGAAAGGGTAATCCGGATGGTAGGGGAAACTTCGTAATCTTTATAGCTGGCTGGCTTATTCGGATCAATGTTCAATTCTTTATCGATCCCCTCATCAAAGACCAAGAGTAATTGATTATAATCACCTATTTCTTCTTGAATCTTCTCCCAATCTTCGCTTTCTGCAATATTTTCCATTTCCTTGGATATCAACACGTCACCTAGTTCTTTTTCAACATATGGCCTGATTTCCTTCTCTGCATCATCTTGCCATTTATCAGATAGGAATGTATCCTCCATTTCCCCTGTTTCATCATTAAAGAAAACAAGAAAATGCGTACCATATTTTTCATGTTTCACTTTAGCTGCGTATTCAAAATAGCCCCGGTTTCCCATATTGTCGTATAGGACATCATATATTTCGGTTCCTTCATCAAAAGTTTCTTCTAAGTATCTTTCAGCTTGATCCCGGATCTTCTTTTCTTCATCGGGATCTGCTTTCATGCTCTGTGTGAATGAAAACAAAAGGATTACAACACCGACCAAGATGATTGAAAAAACACCTAATAAAGTAAGTAAAATCTTCTTTGTTTTGCTCAAGGAACACCCTCCTGTAATCACTGCTACTTTAAAATAATTCCCATATTATTCTAACATCATTATCACTCATTTTACTATGGAAATTGAGCCTATCTTTTGCCCATTGCGAAATCTAAATTACCTGCCCTCCAAAAGATCGGGATACTTTGTTACAATAAATAAATCCTTAGTACTCTAAAGGGAGAGATTGACTTGGAAACCTATCAAAGAAAAATGAACCATAATCGGGATGAATACAGAAAGTTAAGGTGGAAACAGCATCGTATACAAGTTACAGGTTTATTCGATGCCGTTTTTTCGAAAAAAGCGTTCGTAGATAAAGTGGCTATCGTCGGAGCAGGCAATTGCGATGATTTGGATATAGAGTATCTGGCAACTAAATGCAACTCCATATACCTATTTGATATTGATATGGAAAGTATGGAAAAGGGTACGGCAAATTTGCCTGAACGGACCCGGGAGAAAATTCAACTTATTGAAATTGATGTAACAGGCCTCGATAAAGTGGATTTTAATCACCACCTATCTTCCATGCTGAATCGTGGTGAAACGGCAAAGGGAATTATTCGGTATTTAAAGGATACCGAGAATCGGTTAGGTCAGCTTTCTGAACGTATTTTTGCTAATTATTATAATGATTTTGATATCGTGGCAACGTCCGCCATTTATACTCAACTATTTTATAATTGGGCAATGGAGCTTCTTTCCGATCATGCAAACCACTATCAGAAAAAAGATGCAGAAGAGATGAAGAATGGAATTTTGGATGTAAGGGATGAGATCGTTCGTACAGTGAATCACTCTATATCTAAATGTACCAAGCAAAATGGATTCTGTATTACATGGACTGATATTTTAAAAATCGAACCTGAGTATATGGATACCATTAACGAAGGGCTGAATGCCATCTTTGCATTGGCCTCGAACGTTGGATATGGGGCAGCCTTAATAGGGGTAAAAACGTTTATTGAAAAATTGGATAAAAGCGAATTAACTCTTCGATACTGGCCATGGGATTTTCAAGAAAATAAACAGTATTTGACCATTGGCATTATCGGGAGAAACAATGGGTTGTAATTGAATAATGGCGGGATAGATAAGCAAATAAGCAGCTGGATCTATCCTTTTTTGATTGGTTATAGTCCCCTTAGGAATAGAGGGGGCTGGGGCCAGCAAACCATGGGAATTAAGACGCAATTATATAAAAGGTATAAAAAAACGATGATATTTTTGACTATTTGTCTAATGATTTCACAATCTGGTGTGGATATAATGAATCTGTTGAAAACAGAATATTCCGGTAAGTGGCGGCAGGGACAGCAAATGAAGAGGTGGCAGAACTGAGGGGGAAAAATAAGGAAGGGGTGTGTTGGTTGAAAGCTGATATCGTGTTCATAAACGGCGAAGTCATAACCGTAAATCAAAAAAATGAAGTCACGGAAGCCCTGGCAATTAACGGTGATCGTATCTCGGCAGTCGGAACGAATCAGGAAATCAAGGTATTTATCGGAGAAGAAACAAATGTGATTGATTTGCAGGGAAAGTCCTTACTTCCCGGGTTTATAGATTCTCATATTCATCTTATCTTGTATGGTGTCAATCAATTGGCAGTGAGCTGTAAAGCTGAACATATCAAATCTGTAGAAGATTTGTTAATCGATCTGAAGAAGAAAGCTTCGACGATCCCTAAAGGTGAGTGGATTCGGGCTTGGGGCTTCAATGAGACCTCAGTGAAAGAAAAACGTTATCCAACAATAGCGGAATTGGATGCTATTTCAACAGACCATCCCATTATCGTGAATCGCACATGCAGCCATATAAGCGTGGTGAATAGCAGGGCGCTTGAGATTGCTAGAATTGATGAAAACTCAGAGAATCCAACTGGAGGAATCATTGAAAAGGATGGAGCGGGGAGACTTACAGGAAAACTCATTGAAACAGCAAATATGATAATGGCCGACAGAGCAAGCTATTCAGAAAGTGAACTGTTGAAGGCGGTCAAAATAGCATCGGGACATTTCATTGAAGCAGGCATTACAAGCATTCATGAAGCTGGTGCTCATGGTCCTGACAGTTTCCGTTTAATGCAGCAGGCCATAAAAAATAAGGACATTCGTGTCCGTATCTATGCGATGGTCGGTTCATTGAATAATTCTCATGAATTTGTGAATAAAATGGTAGATTCGGGAGTGATAACCGGAACGGGGGACGAAAGATTCAAAATCGGACCAGCCAAATTGTTTACGGATGGCAGCAGTACCGGTCCGACAATTGCCACTCGTGAGCCTTATACGAGTGATCCTGGTTATTCCGGGATTCTTTATTATAAAGAAGAGGAGATCCATCAAGTATTAGGTCAGGCACATAAAAGAGGCTTTCAAATCACAGTCCATGCCCAAGGAGACAGGGCAATAGAGATGTATTTAAATTGCGTGGAAAAGGCTTTGAATGAATCGCCCAGAAAAGATCATAGACATAGAATTGAGCATGCTGGAATATCTTCACCAGACTTACAAAAAAGGATGAAAGAACTTGGGGTCATCCCAATCCCGAACCCCCCATTTCCTTATGAATTCGGTGATATATATATTGAACATTACGGCAATAGGGTCAGCCATATGTACGCTGCCCGTGATTTTATTGATAATGGCATCCTGGCCGCAGCCGGTTCAGATGCTCCCGTAACTGATCACGACCCTATATTAGGCATACACGTTGCTGTTAATAGAACAAGCAGGTCTGGTATGAAAATAGGTGCGATTCAATCGATTAGCGTATTGGAAGCCATTAAACTATATACATGGAATGGCGCGTTTGCTAGTTTCGATGAAGATGTCAAAGGCAGCCTGGAGGCAGGAAAGCTGGCCGATCTAGTAGTATTGAATGATAGTATATTGAAAGTGGATTCCCAAAATATCAAGGATTTGAAAGTTGAATCGACGATTCTGAATGGGGAGATTCTTTATCATAGGGAAACAATGGTGGAAATATAATCTAGCGTGACTATTCTAAAACAACAAGACCTTCACTTACATTTTTTTGGCTTAAGCGAACGAAGAGGATTTAGCAGGTTATCTAAAAGGGGGATATTCGCTATGAAAAAGCAAAAATTATTAATTAATGGTGAGAGGCTGAGTCGTACGCTAGAGAAATTTGCTGATTTTGGACGCACTGAAAACAACGGGGTCACACGGCTATCCCTTTCCGACGAAGATCGATTAGTCCGTGATTATTTTTGCGCTTGCTGTAAAGAATTGGGTATGACCATTAAGATTGATGATATGGGGAATATTTACGCCACTTTAGCGGGACTTGAAAACAAACCACCTATTGTAATGGGATCGCATATGGATACGGTAAAAAAGGGCGGGCGGTTTGATGGTATCTTGGGTGTAGCTGCAGGCTTGGAAGTCGTGCGTACTCTGGTCGAAAACAATATCCAGCCTAAAATTCCGGTAATGATCGTCAATTTTACGAACGAAGAGGGAGCCAGATTCGAACCTTCCATGATGTCTTCGGGAGTTCTTTCGGGTAAATTCGAAAAATCCGTCATGCTGCAAAAGACGGATAGTGAAGGAACCACTTTCGAAAGTGCCTTGAGTGCCATTGGATATGCAGGGGATCAAGAGTCTCGTTTAAAAGAAGCAACGGCATTTCTAGAGTTGCATATTGAACAAGGGCCCATACTTGAACGGGAATCACTAACGATCGGTGTCGTTGAATGTGTCCTTGGTATGGTTTGCTATGAGATAGAAATTACAGGAGAATCCGATCATGCAGGAACCACCCCGATGAATATGAGAAAAGATGCTTTCTTCACCGCGAATAGTTTGATCATGGAGGCCCGTCAGAAGCTAGGCATGCTTGATGACGATTTGGTTTTTACGATGGGAAGGGTAAATGTGTTTCCGAATATCCATACGGTCATCCCTAATAAAGTGGTTTTTTCGCTTGAAGCGAGACATAAGGATTCCAAAGTCATCGAAAAGGTGGAGGAAGTCATAAAAGGCCTTACTTCTAGAGGTTCAGAAGGCGGCTGCGACATCCAAGCGAAAAAATTGTGGGACAGGGATACCGTGTGGTTCGACAAATCCATTTGCAATTTGCTCGAGCAATCGAGCAATTCATTAGGACTACCATATAATAGAATGGTAAGCGGTGCAGGACATGATGCACAGTTTATAGCCAGTTATATACCTACTGCCATGGTTTTCGTCCCAAGCATCAACGGGAAAAGCCATTGTGAAGAGGAACTTACCACATGGGAAGATTGTGAAAAAGGCGTCAATGTAATATTGGAAACGGTCCTTGCCATCCAGTCATCTTAAGCGGAAATATGGTTTGTTGTATACAGCCAGTACCGAAGGGTGCCATCAAACCATCAGTTCAGCTTGAAAGTCGGCTTGACTGATGGTTATGCATCCGTGTAAGGAAACTAATTAGGGGAGGGTATAATTTGAATGCTATTAAGCTATTGCTTTTTGTTCCATTTATAGGGTTTTTAGGTTTATTGCCCTATGCAAATAAAATAGAACCGTACATATTGGGAATGCCTTTTTTGTTATTTTGGGTTGCATTTTGGATGGTGATGGCATCGATTATATTAATGATCGTCTATAAGTTCGATCCTGATAATAAAGGGAGTGAATCTGAATGAATATCTCATTGCTCATCATTGCAATCTTCTTGGTTCTAGCACTTTATTTAGGGATTAAAGCAAGAAAAGGGAAGGATATGGATATGGAGCAATTTGCCGTAGGGGGCAGGGGCTTCGGTACATTCTTCATTTTTCTCTTGATAGCAGGTGAAATTTATACAACTTTTACATTCCTGGGCGGAAGTGGGTGGGCATACTCAAAAGGTGCCGCTGCTTATTATGTTCCCGCCTATATTTTCTTAGCTTATGTCCTATCATATTGGCTCGTCCCTAAAATATGGAGATATTCTAAACGACATTCCATTATCTCTCAGCCAGAGTATTTTGCATCTAAATATAAAAGCAGGTCAATGGGGATGATCGTTGCTGTATTGGGAAGCTTAGCCCTCGTCCCGTACATAGTCATACAGCTTAAAGGATTGGGTATCATTGTTTCAGAAGCATCATACGGAGCAATTTCACCAGTTGCGGCAAGTGTGATCGGTGCTGTGGTTGTAACTACCTATGTAATGATTTCAGGCATTCATGGTTCGGCATGGACTGCCATACTGAAAGATTTCATGATTTTGGTGGTCGTCATCTTTTTAGGGATTTACATTCCAGTTCATTACTTCGGAGGCATACAGCCAATGTTCGAGACCGTGCAAGCTGCCAAACCGGAAATGTTGGTTTTGGCAGATCAGGGATTGAGTCAGTCCTGGTTTGTGTCCACCGTTTTGCTGAATGCACTAGGATTTTATTTGCTGCCACAAACTTTCATGGTCGTTTTATCGTCCAATGGGGAAAGGACCCTTCGCAAAAATGCGATTGCGTTACCTTTATACACATTGTTGCTGCTGTTCGTTTTTTTCATTGGGTTTACAGCCATCATGCAAATCCCGGGTTTGCAAGGAGCTGATGGTGATCTCTCACTTTTAAGGCTGGCGATACAAACATTCGATCCTTGGGTGATAGGGGTTATCGGAGCTGCAGGTTTATTGACGGCCCTAGTACCGGCTTCAGTCATGCTAATGGCTGCATCGGTAGGTCTGACAAATAGCTTTTTCAAAGTCCTGGTACCTGCTGCGACTGAAACACATCAATTGATTGTCTCAAGGATAATCATTATTGGTATCTCAATCATTGCTTTAATTGTAACGGTTACAGGCGGCGAGGCTTTGGCCATCCTGAATATCATGTCTTACAGTTTAATTACGCAACTGGCCCCGTCCTTGTTTTTCAGTTTGCCAAAAACCAATATAATCAATAAGTATGGTGCGATGGCTGGAATATTGGCAGGTGTCCTGATTGTTTTATATGCGACAATTGCAGATGTGAAGGTTGCTACATTCCTGCCAAATACCCCACATGTAATTAATGATATCAGTACAGGCGTCATAGCTTTGTTGATTAATATACTAGTAACATTCCTTGTAAGTGCCCTGACTAAACAAATCTCCATGCAACAGACCGAGATGAATGATCTGGACAAGATATCCTGATTTCTTTTAAAAGTCTGGAAGACTGATAAAACATGATATGGGAGGGCTTTTGTGAAAATTAAAATAACGGCTTGCCAATTTCGTGTAGAAAAAGTGTCAAATTTCCTTGAATTTCAGGAACAAGTAGAAGACTTGATCACCCAAGTTCCCGAAAACTCGGATTATATCATTTTTCCTGAACTGTTAACTATCGGGTTATCAGCGGCCTTTGGAGAACAGGATGTCTCGTCCGTTATCAGGATCGATGAATATACCAATCAATACAAAGATCTTTTCAGGTCAATTTCAAGAAAAAGAAAACAAGTCATCATTGCAGGCACTCATCTGGAACGCCGCGAAAATGAATACTACAATATTGCTTATATTTTTGATGAAGACGGATCAGTCGTTGAGCATAAAAAGACTCATATCTTTCCTGCTGAAGCGAATTGGCATACTTCTGAAGGCGATGAACTGGAGGTTTATTCCGTGGGTCCGGTTAAGATAGGGATAGCGGTATGTTATGAAGCGGAGATACCTGAAATTTCAAGGATATTATCAGTGAACGGTGCCGACATCATTTTTTGCCCATCATACACATTTACGGAGGCTGGTTTTTGGCGAGTTCGCCATTGCGCACATGCACGTGCAATAGAAAATCAGGTATATTTTGTTCATTGCCCCACAGTTGGTGAACCAGGATCACCCTTGCCGAACGGATATGGCCGTGCCAGTATCCTTAGCCCCTGTGACAGCGCTTGGCCTGCTAATGGAATAGTGGCCGAGGCGGTAATGAATGAACATACCATCATTACCGGTACAGTGGATATGGACGAACTTTATGAGAATCGAAAAAGTGGTGCAGCAACCACCTTCAAGGATCGTAATCGCCGAAAAGATATGTATGCAAAATATGAACCATACGAAGGGCTGAAATGAAGTGTTGGATCCCGAACCATTGTCGTCCGAATGATGGTCCAATAAAGTGCGGTGGTAGGTCAAAAAATGACCCCTGAAACGAGTTCTTTAACTACACCTGGTTTTTCTTCGTGATTCTTCAGTTTGATTGGCGTATTAGTTATAGAACTTATCTATTCTCTGGCCGAAGGAATCGGGAATTGACTTAATATACAAAATATATTGTCAAATGCTTGCTATATATATTAAAATATATATAACCATTTCATATTGTAATAATATAGATAGTCACCCTATTTATACCTGTTATGATGTCTGTAATGGCAGGAGGCACAACAATCATGTTTCAACAGAATACAGTATATATAGTTGGCGAATCGAAGGCACCGTCCAATAATCCAATTACACAGCAATTCAACTGCTTTTTTATCGGGTTCGTCATTGATCGTGATACGCATGAAATAGTGGATGCGGAATGCTCGACCACGATATCGATTACATCACGATTCATTCAATCCATGTTAGTTGGTAAATCCATTCTTCGGCCCGATGAATTGGAGACAGAAATTGAGCAACGGTATTTTGGTTCATCTCAGAAAGCACTGACCGTCGCCCTAAGAAATGCCAGCATCAAATATCAGCAACTTTATAAGTTATAGCTGCTTCTTTTGTCAGTCGCAATTGAAATCCAGCTGTTAAAGAGTGCATACGCGCTCTTTGGCAGCTGGATTTTTCTATGTAGTGCCATGCAATAATTCATTGATGGGGTTAAATAAAATGGAAATTGCATTTAGTTATAAAAGATTAGGAGGTATGGAATATGATTCAAGATGGTGTAATGTTTGTCTGCTTTTTATTGGCATTTACTGCCCTGATTGCGGTTGTGGAGAAAAAGATAGGAGGAAAGTTCTTCAAGTATGTTCCTGGTATTGTCCTTATTTATATTGGAGCGGCTCTGATGAAAACATTCGGGGTCTTTTCAGATAGTGAGTCAGTCGAAAGTGCATATAGCACCATACGGGGGCTCCTCTTGCCTGCCATGTTGATGCTTATGCTTTTGCAATGCGATATGCGGAAAATCATCAGGCTTGGACCAAAGATGCTGTTAACTTTTTTTGCGGCTTCATTCAGCATTATTGGAGGGTTCACTCTTACTTACGTTTTAATGAATGGCTTTTATGCGGAAGGAACTTGGAAGGCATTCTCGGCCTTGAGCGCAAGCTGGACAGGAGGCTCTGCCAATATGGTGATCTTGCAAGGCATACTCGATGTGCCTGAAAATATTTTTGGCTATGCGTTGATCATGGATACTGTTAATTATTCCATTTGGGTCATGTTCTTGTTTTGGCTGGTGCCTCTTGCTGGAAAATTCAAAATTTGGACGAAAGCGGATACATCTTTCATTGATCAGATGACTTCCGAGCTTGAAGCGGGGGAAACCGCCAAGACGGAATTTGGATTCGTGGAATTGATCGGTTTCTTGGCGCTGGCTTTAATTGTTTCAGCAGGTGCAACCAAAATTGGGGAGAGACTGCCGGTACTCGGTGCCGCTGTGAATGGAACCACTTGGACGATCATCATCGCTTCGACCGTAGGATTAATTCTGGCTGTCACGAAGGTTGGACGTATCGCCGGTTCCATGGAAATTTCCAAAGTCATGCTTTATATCGTCATTGGTTTAATTGCTTCCCATGCCGATTTTTCACAGCTGTTTCAAGCACCTGTGTATATTATTTCCGGCTTTATGATTCTATTCTTTCATGGATTGATCATGGTCATTTTGGCCAAAATCTTTAAGTTGGATCTATTTACAATGGGAGTTGCCTCTTTGGCCAACATAGGGGGCGTGGCATCAGCCCCCATATTGGCTGGTGCATTCAACCGGTCGCTAATACCGGTCGGGATATTGATGGCAGTACTTGGCAGTCTTCTGGGCACCTATTTTGGAATTCTTACATCATATATACTCTCAAGCTTTTAAGGAAGGGTTGTTAATATGAAGATTGAAAGTTTACAAGTATCAGTGGAAACCTTGCCACTTATCAAGCCATTCAAGACTGCATTACGCACTGCAATGGAAATTGAAAACATCATGGTTTCCGTAAAATTGGAGGATGGAACGGAAGGTTTGGGGGCTGCAGCCCCTACGGTTGCCATCACAGGTGATTCTACAAAAGGAATCATGACGGTCATTGAAGAAGTAATCACACCACATCTAATTGGCCGCGACATCGAGAATATCAATGCATTGTCTCAGCTGATCCAACGATCCTGTGTAGGTAACACAAGTGCAAAAGCTGCTGTTGAAATCGCTTTGTACGACGCAGTCAGCAAACGATGGCAGCTCCCATTATATCAATATCTTGGCGGTAAATCTAATGTCCTGAAAAATGATATGACAATCAGCGTTGATGAACCTGAAGAAATGGCAAAGGCGGCATTGTCCCTTATCGAAAGCGGATTCTCTACGATGAAGATAAAACTGGGGAAGGATTGGAAGAATGACGTGGAGCGCGTTGCCTGCATTCGTGCTGCTGTTGGCGAACAGGTTATGATCAGGATTGACGCAAATCAAGGGTGGACAACAAAACAAGCGATTTCCATCATTCATGAAATCGAAGAAAGAAAGCTGAACGTTGATTTGGTGGAACAGCCCGTGCAAGCCCATGATATCGAAGGATTGAAAGAAATAAAACGCTCTGTCCAAGTGCCGATCATGGCCGATGAAAGTTTGTTTTCCCCACGTGATGCCATGAAGCTCCTGAATGAACATGCTGTTGATTTCCTTAATATCAAATTAATGAAAACTGGCGGAATTCGACGAGCACTCCAAATCGCAGATATGGCAGAAGCAGCCGGGGTGGAATGCATGATCGGGAGTATGATGGAATCATCCGTTAGTGTAGCGGCCGCGGCTCATCTGGCGACCGCCCATCCAAATATAACGAAGATTGATTTAGATGCCCCATTATGGATTAAGAATGAGCCATTTGAAGGCATTCAATTTATGAAAGATCAACTTCTCATTTCCGATAAACCTGGACTGGGAGTCAAGAGGAAATCCTCTTTTGCTCAATAAAAACAATTTCGAAAGGGTGAATGATTTGAAAAGGTTAACCGTTTTTGTTTTATCTTTATTGGCTTTTGGTATTTTAGTATTCAGTCCCAATGAAGCTAGTTCCAGGGAGAAGCAGAGAATTGCCTATGTTGATGTGAACGTGGCCACTCTTTGGACTGAGCCGGGATTATTAAGGGGAATCGATGCCCCTTCTGCATCGAATCCCGCTGATTTGAATGAATGGATCGGCTCGATGAAATATGAAGACAAGCTGTGGCTTGTAGGTAACCTGGAAACACAAGCTTTATATGGTTCTAAAGTGACGATTCTTGAAGAACGTGGCGAATGGGTGAAAGTAGCCGTTTCCAATCAACCTACACCCCGCAATGATATTGGTTACCCAGGTTGGATGCCGAAGGGACAATTAAAAGACGGACATTCTTTTGAAAAGCAATTTAAACGAGGATTTGCCCTTGTAAATGCCCCAAAGACCTGGCTCTATTCGGATTCGAAACTTCAGTCCAAATTCATCGAAGTCAGCTTCAATACCCGCCTTCCGCTATTGCAGGTGAAAAAAGATAAAGTGAAGGTGATGACACCGGGTAATGGGGCAAAATGGATGGAAAAGCAAGACGTGTCAGTCTATCAAAATGAAAATCAAATACCGGCTCCAACCGGTAAGGACATCGTTGAATCAGGAAAAGGTTTTTTGGGGCTACCTTATCTATGGGCTGGAATGTCCGGTTTTGGATTTGACTGTTCTGGATTTACGTATACGATGTATCACGCTAATGGAATAACGATCCCACGGGACTCTTCCATTCAGGCCCAGCATGGCAAAAAGGTTGAACAAGAAAATCTTCAGCCAGGTGACTTACTATTTTTTGCCCATGATAAAGGGAAAGGAAAGGTCCATCATGTCGGAATGTATATTGGTGACGGCAAAATGATCCATTCGCCTAACAGCTCAACACATGTAAGGATAGATGAAATAAAAACATCGGGATACGGAGAGGAATATGCCGGAGCAAGAAGATATATCGATTGATGCTTAACAAGCTTAAGAGCCCAGTGCTCTTAAGCTTTTTTCATATGTAAATAGATCTTTACTCAGTCTATCGAATGACATAACGATGCTCCGATGAATTTAAAAAAGAATAGTTTAGCATAACCTGGATGTTCCGGATGCCTATAGAGTGTTTTAGTTAATATTAAATGAGATTAAATTATCCATATTTCACTAGTTAAAACCTTAATTCACTATTTCCTCAGTACCTTCGAGGAAAAATATGGTATAATTATTTACAGATATTTCTCAATATTATAAAAGTAAGGGGTTGCCAATGATGATCACTTTTCCAAAACCTGATGTTGAGCAATTTTTACGAACGTTTTCCATTGCTGATTTTGCTGTAAGTCCAGATGAAAAACATCTGGTTTTCAGTACCAATTTGAGCGGCAAGTATAATTTATGGGGAATGGATTTGCCAAACTCCTTTCCTTATCCGCTTACATCCATCGATCAAAGCTGCCAAGGGCTTATATATGATAAGAAGAGCCGGTTTATCATTGCTGGTTTCGATCAAGACGGTAATGAAAATACCCAGTTTTACGGAGTTCCTTTGAATGGAGGTACAATGAAGGAAATCGTTAATCATGAAAATACACGTAATTTCATGCCAAAATTATCGAATGACAGTAAAAAGCTCTACTACACGACATCCAGAGGAAATCCTTCCTTTCTTAATTCCTATTGTTTGGATTTAGAATCAGGACAGGAAAGGCTGGTACTGGAGGGGAAAGATGCAGCGACCTATTTATTTGGCTTCAGCCCGGATGAAGAAACCTTACTTTACTATAAACACTTTGCTAATACATATACTCTTCTCTATGCAAAAAAAGGGAACGAAGATATCCTGCTCACTCCGCCGACAGAGAAACAACACACAGTGAATGATGGGGTTTTTGTTTCGGATTCGATGATATATTTATTGACTGATTATGATTCGGACTTTACCTATTTAGCTTCATACAACCTTGAAACAAACAAGTTCTGTAAAGTTAAAGAATTGGAGAATGAGAGTTTTACTGCCATTACTTATAGTAAAGAGAATCAATTATTATATATAACCAGTCAAAAGGGTGTAGAGGATCAATTATATGAAATCAATCTGCAAAATGAAAATTGGAGAAACATCCCAGTGCCATGCAGTGTCATTAATAAACTTGAAGTTGCTGCATCAGGCACGCTTTACCTATTTGGCATGAGTGCAACCAAGCCTCATAATATCTATAAAAATACAGGTGATGAGTGGGTATCATTAACTAAATATACTGTTCCTGGCGTCGATTCTAATGAATTGGTTGAACCGGACATCATTACCTACCCTTCCTTTGATGGCCGGGAGATCGAATCGTTATTTTTTAGGGCAAAAAAGGAAAATAACAATGGTGAAGTCATTTTTTGGCCTCATGGAGGACCTCAAGCGGCAGAACGGAAGTTTTTTAGAGCTTCATTTCAATTTTTCCTAAATAACGGTTACAGTATTTTCGCGCCAAACTTCCGCGGTTCTACTGGTTATGGTTTGAAATTCATGAAAATGGTAGAGGGAGATTGGGGAAATGGACCGCGACTTGATAATGTAGCCGGCCTTGATTGGCTGATAGACCAAGGGCATGCACAAAAAGGCAACATTCTTTTGATGGGCGGAAGCTTCGGAGGCTATATGGCCCTTCTGCTGCACGGGCGACATGCGGATTATTTTAAGGCGGTTGTCGATATTTTCGGCCCATCCAACCTATTCTCATTTATCAATTCCGTACCTGAAGACTGGAAGCCAGTCATGGACCAGTGGGTAGGAAATCCGGAAAAAGATAAAGAAAAACTAATCGAGTATTCGCCTATCACTTATCTAGAATCCATGATAAAGCCAATGCTTGTCATTCAAGGAGCAAACGATCCCCGTGTCGTCAAAGAGGAATCGGATCAAATCGTTCAAGCGTTGAAGGATAAAGGAAGAGATGTCGATTATATGCTTCTAGAAAATGAAGGACATGGATTTTCCAAAAAAGAAAATGAGATTGCCGTCTATCAAAAAATACTCTCCTTCTTAAAGCGATTCACAGCAGTAACAGAGAAGGTGTAATCCATATTTTTACAACTTAAGAACCCCTGCCGCTCACGTTCAAAGTGATGAAGCAGGGGTTTTTAAGTTTTGGGAGTTAGTAAATAGCTACCAATATGGCGTTTAAAAAAATCATTCCTTTAAAATTCAGAATTCCCCGAATAAACGCTAGTCACCTAGTTATAAAGTGCTATATAATATACGAAAAAGTATTTTTTGTTTAACGGAGTTGATTCGCAATGCCACAGGAATTATCGATATACTTACTCGTAGTTATATTGGCAGGTGCTTTAAGTTTGTTCCTGTGTTTATTTGCACTATTAAAGGTCAAGGATGCACCTGGAGCAAAACCGTATATTATCGTGACATTATTGTCTTCCATTTTTACTTTTTCCTATGCTTTCGAACTTTCCAGTACATCTTTGGAACAAATCTTATTTTGGTTAAGGGTCGAGTACTTGGCCTTGCCATTCATCCCAGTCTTCCTTTTGTTGATGTGCATAGAATATATAGGGCATAGCCTCAAGAAGGTATGGAAATATGCACTCTTCATCATACCGTTCATCACCATTTTCATGCATTATACAAATGATTCTCATCACTTATATTACAAATCAATGCGATTGAGAGGTGATAGTCCTTTTCCAATAATTAAACTGGTGGGCGGCCCTTGGTTTTACGTTCACTCCCTGTTTCTTTTTTTATGTGTGATGATAAGTATAATAATATTGCTAAGGCAGTTGAAAAATTCTTCATTCAGATTCAGGATGCAAATATCAATGATGGTGGCAGGTCTGCTTATTCCTATAATAGCAAATTACTATTATATAAACGGATTAAGCTCATATGGTATCGATCTTGGTCCTGTATCCATGAGTATCACGTTTATCTTTCATGGTGCGGCACTATTGACTTTTCAAATGTTCAATGTAGCACCGATCGCCAGGGAAACTGTTTTTGAAAGTATGAAAGATGGTGTCATCGTTTTAAATCAACAGGGTTTGATTGTTGATTGATAACCAAGGAATGCGCAAAGTCATACCTTTGTTGGATGAACATACTATAGGTAAAACGATTACAAGTGTGCTAAATGGGAATCATCATCTTAAGGAAATAATCAATCTTAAGCAAGACAGTGATTTTACATGCAGCATAAATGGTGATATGGTACATTACCATATTGGTTTTTCACCCGTGTTCAACAAAAGCAACCTGCCTATCGGACAGATCATTACCTTCGCCGACGTAACTGAAAGAGTGCTCATGCTGGAAAAGTTGAAACAACTTGCCAGCTTGGACGGATTAACCCAAATATTGAATAGAACATTTTTCATCAAAAAATCAGAAATTTTATTCGATGCTCTAAGCAGGAAAGGAGGCAGTGTTTCAGTCATCATGTTTGATATCGATCATTTTAAAAAAGTTAATGATAATTTTGGACATGAAGCAGGGGATGCCGTCATAATGCTTGTTGCAAATACAGCAAAAGAATATATTCGAGAAGGAGATCTATTGGGGCGCTATGGTGGTGAAGAATTTATCGTGTGTTTGCCGAATACCGCTTTATCCACTGCATATGAGTTAGCCGATGTTATAAGGGGAAAGGTTTCTGAAAGTATTGCAGAGGTTAATGGAGAGAAGATTTCCATTACCTGCAGTTTCGGTGTGACTCATGCATCAATTGAAGCTGGAGATCGAGGCCATTCCATCCAAACATTGATGCCACGGGCAGACCAAGCCTTATATGTCGCAAAGAAGAATGGCCGAAATTGTGTACAGATCATAGCCTAAGACTATATTGCCTTTCTTTTAAACCTTGAACTTGTTCTAGGTTTTTTTCATTGTGTTCAAGATTCCAGACACATCTTAAGCTGCGTTTGAGTGCCCTATTTTTTACTAGCTCTGTATACTCTATAACCGAGGCTGTTTCCGTAAGAAAAAAGGAGGCGGTAATGTTCGTCCATGACTCGTTTCAAAGATTCATTCAAAGGCTGAAGGGGGCTATTTGAAACTGAAGAATTCATTAATTGCTCTAAGGCGGTACTCGATCTCAAGATATTTACCTCTGAAAACCCGTTTTGTCGGAAGGAATTTAACCATTCGGATTGCATCAATAATTCTCTTAAATGATAAAAGTTCATGATTTCCTTTTTTGAGGCAGAATCAAGGCTGGTTTCCGCTGTCATATCAATGGATAACAAAGTTCCTTTTAGTTTTAGGACCCTGTAAAATTCACTGAGTGATTTTTGGATATCAGTGAATGCAGTCGTTGATTCGGCTATGATCAAATCAAAAGAATTATCGTCAAAAGGCAGTTCTTCTATTGAATGCTCATATAGGTCGATGCTTAAGTTAGCTTGTTGGAATCTTTTTTTTGCATGTTTCACCATTTTAGAGTGATGATCTAGCGCTGATACTCGGCAAAGGAACGTTTTTGCCAAGAAAGCTGTGGTTTGCCCTGTCCCGCATCCGGCATCAAGGATTTTTGACGTATGAGTGATTTTTTCATTTTTTAAGAGCTGCTTAGTCAGTTCAAATCCACCAGGGTGTGCCCCTTCGATGCCAATTATGGCTAGTGCGTCTTGGTATGAATGGTTCATGGAATTGTCTCCTTTGTAAATGTATAAATGTATTTTATGCTTTGGTTTTAAATAGTGATTTAACCATTGACAAGGAATATGGGAAAGACGTTTAAAGGAATGGTGGGTTTTTAAACCATGCAGGCTAGTCCCCGAATGCATACGATGTAGAATCACTAACAAGGGGAGTGTAATATGGGATATCATAATTATTATCATAAATGCAGGCAAGGTGTTGGAAGACCGGTTGAAATTCGTACAAGCAGAGGAACCGTACATCGGGGAAACATACACCGGGTTACGCCGAACCGTGTATATATTCGTCCATTTAACAGTGGCGGAAACCTTGGGGGTTTTGGTTTTGGAGGCTTTAATGCAGGTTATGGATGGGGTGCGGCAAATGGATTTGCCTTTGGCGCAATTGCATCTTTAGTCTTTCTCGCATATCTCTGGTAATGCGAATGATGAAAATTTTAAAAAACCTGACAAATCATCAGGTTTTTTTATTTTGTAGCCATTGGGTGGATTCCTGAAAAAATCAGGAGAATATGTATAGATGTACAACTAAGATAAAGCCGTGAGCTTTGAATGAATTTGGCTTGTTTGCCGAAGTTAAAAAGACCGTGCAAGACGGAATCCTAGGGAATCAATTCCTTTATTGATCAATGACGGTTTTAAAAGTTGCTTTTATTGTATGGAAGCTTTTTTCAATATGGGAATGCATTTCCTGTTCGGCTCGTACCGGATCTCTATTCTGAATTGCTATAAGGATCCGTTCATGATCATCTACAAAATCGGAAAAGTTTTTAAAATGTACTTTTAAAATGCTAGTCCTTATATATAGTATTTTCGTCTTGATAACATCGCATAATTGGATTAATTGGTGGTTGCGGGAAGCAAGATCAATGATATCGTGAAATTCCTGATTTAGTTGTGTAAGCTTTTTTGTATCATTCATATTCACGGCTATTTTAGAGTCATTTATTACTTCGACCAACTTGCTTAATTCCTCGTCCGTGATATTCTGAGTCGCTAATTTAACAGCTAAAGATTCAAGGCTAATTCGGCATTGATATACATCAATAATGTCCTGTACGCTAGGGTTATAAACTGATATGGCCTTACCTTCACGAACCAGTAGGTAATCTTTCAATAACATCTGGAAGGCTTCTCTAATTGTACCCCGGCTAACCCCGATTCTTTCAGCAACCCTGGTTTCGACCAAACGCTCTCCAGGCTGATATTCACCGTCTATAATCATACCCTTCAGAATATGATATACCTGATTATGAAGCAATTCAGTTTTTTGTATTTCTTTCATAATAGTGCCCCCTATGTAACAAATTAATATCTATTTAACAAACGGCCTTCAATTTATCAGAGTTTTTCAATACATAGATATATTTCAATAATAAAAGCTTAAATCCTACTTTAATAGCTCAAATTATAACATAAAAAATGTCAACGGTTAACCGTTGACATAATAATAAATGTCAATTATTATAAGAATTATCAAAAAATTAGGAAAGTTTTTGTTTTAATGAATTGATTTTTATAGAAAGGAAACGTTTATATTTAACCGTAATCTACCTAGATAGAAATATTAAAAAGGGGTGAATGCTCATGGGTGAAGTTATAAAACAGGGTGCGTTGAAGGGATTAAAGGTTTTGGAATTAGGTAGTTTGATAGCTGGTCCTTTTGCCGGAAGATTAATGGCCGACTTCGGTGCCGAGGTAATAAAAGTAGAACCACCAGGAAAGGGGGACCCCATCAGAAATTGGAGATTACTATATGAGGGCACATCCTTATGGTGGTTTGTTCAATCCAGGAACAAAAAAAGTATTTCATTGGACTTACGAAAAACGGAAGCCCAAGAGATCATAAGGGAATTAACAAATGAAGTCGATATTATTATTGAAAACTTCAAACCGGGGACTATGGAGAAGTGGGGGCTTGGCTATGAGGATTTAAAAAGAATTAATCCGAAGATCATTATGGTTAGGGTATCAGGATATGGCCAAGATGGACCGTACCGAAATAAGCCGGGGTTTGGAAGTATTGGAGAAGCAATGGGGGGGATTCGTTATTTAACAGGCTATCCTGATAGGCCTCCAACAAGGGTCGGAGTAAGCTTGGGAGATTCTGTAACTGCATTATATGCTGTTATGGGGGCATTAATGGCTGTATATCATAGAGACCAACCTGGGGGGGAAGGACAATGTGTTGACGTCGCTCTATATGAATCTATTTTCAGTTTAATGGAAAGTGCAGTTCCGGAGTACGACCATTACGGAGTGATTCGTGAAAGAACCGGAAGCACCCTCCCAGGAATTGCACCTTCGAATACATACCCTTGCAGAGATGGGAAATATATTGTGATCGGGGCAAATGGAGATGGCATTTTCAAGAGGCTTATGGATGTTGTTGAAAGGCCTGATTTAAGGGATGACCATAAATTCTCAACTAATGACGGTCGTGTACAGAATGCTGAGTATCTAGATGAAGTGATTGGTGGTTGGACAATCCAGCATAATTTAGCAGATGCCTTGGTATTACTTGATAATTCAGACATACCCGCAGGATCGATTTATAGTGTTGAGGACATGATGCATGATCCACATTTCCTTGCTAGGGAAATGATCTATAAAATGGATGTTGAAGGCCTTGGAAAACTAAAAGTTCCAGGTATTGTACCCAAATTGAGCAAAACTCCCGGAAGTATTAATTGGGCGGGTCCAAAACTAGGAGAGCACACAGAACAGGTTTTAAAGGGGGTTTTGGAACTAGCAGAGGATAAATATGATGAGTGGCTCGCTTCCGGGGTTATTTCAGATCATGAAACTAGTAAGCTGAAAAATAACAGTACAAAATGAGGAGATGAAATAAAATGAACTTACCAAAACGTGTTGAAATCATAGAGTCTGGACCGAGGGACGGAATTCAAAATGAAAAGATCTTTATTCCAACTGACTCGAAATTGCAATTGATACATGCACTAAGTGAGACGGGGATTAAAAGAATGGAGGCTACTTCATTCGTTTCACCCAAACATGTACCACAAATGGCAGATGGAGCCGAAGTTTTTAGAAATATCAACAAACGTGAAGATGTGCAATACATGACATTGATTCCGAATAAGCGGGGATTTGATTTGGCTAAAGATGTAGGGGCAACCAGCTTAGCCTTGTTTGTTGCGGCAAGTGAGACGTTCAATAAAAAAAATGTAAGGATGTCCATTGAAGAGTCCTTATTCCAGTTATCCTCTGTTGTAGAGGAAGCTAAGAATGAAAATATGTTCATACGGTTCCATATCTCAACAGCTTTTTATTGCCCATATGAAGGTCCGGTTCAGGAAGGGACAACCATTGGCCTTGTTCATGCATTAGAAAAATTAAATGTGGACGAAATTGTGCTTTGCGATACAATTGGCAGAGCTAATCCTAAGCAAGTATATCATTTGTTCGGTAAAACTTTGGACCTCTCACCCACAGCGAAAATAGCAGCCCATTTCCATGATACTTATGGTTTATCAAAAGCCAACTCATTAGCAGCATTGCAAGCAGGTATCACTTCTTTTGATACTTCCATAGGAGGATTGGGCGGTTGTCCTTTTGCGCCTGGAGCGGCAGGAAACGATGCAACTGAAGACTTTGTATTCATGCTCCATGAAATGGGAATAGAGACTGGTATTGATTTTGATAAACTCATGCATTGTGTAACTCTGATAAAAAAAATGACGAATCGTACATTGACTGGCCACCTCCACAAAATAGAAAATCCATACTCCCCAGAGAATAACACCAATGATATTGTAAAACAGAACTCTTAACCGTTTTTTCATACAAATAAATATCACTCCCTCCATATAAAGTGCAACTGGCGATTTCTCTTCATGACAAATAATGTAACCGTTTTCTCGGAGCGTTTAAAAGGTTTATAGAATTTTTCTTCAAACCCTTTCGTTTAAAAGATATAAAGGCTACAAATAAATCATTTACAAGGGGATATGTGAATGGCTATTTTAGGGTTTCTGATGATTGGTACATTTCTTTATTTAGTGATGTCAAAACGAGTTTCTGTTTTAATCGCATTTGCACTTGTGCCGATTATATTTGCACTTATCGGCGGTTTTGGGTTGGAAATAGGGAAAATGATGTTGGATGGAATTGCAAAAGTTACACCGACAGGTATCATGATTGGTTTCTCCATTTTGTATTTTGGTTTGATGATCGATAAGGGCTTATTTGACCCAATGATATCCCGGCTCATTCGTTTTGCAAAAGGAGACCCTCTAAAAATAGTTATGGCCACGGCTATCATAACTTTAGTTGTTGCTTTGGATGGGGACGGATCAGCAACTTTCATGATAACAGTCACGGCTTTGTTGCCAATATATAAGAGGTTGGGCATGAGCTCACTTACTTTAGCTGGAGTAGTGGCGTTGGGTGCGGGTGTCATGAATATTATTCCATGGGGAGGGCCGCTAGCTAGAGCAATGGTTTCCCTTGGGGCGGAATCCACTGAATTGTTTAATCCCATCATTCCAGCCATGTTAGCTGGGGCTGTTTGGGTAGTATTTGTATCGTATATATTTGGTAAGAAAGAACGTAAAAGAATAGGCATTATTAATATTTCGAACAAAGGCGATTCAATGGAATCGGGAGAAATCGCGGCAACACTAGAAATGTCATCGAGTCTGCCGAAACTCTATTGGTTCAACTTAATCTTAACCATTTCTTTGATTGTTGCTTTAATAATGGAAATAATTCCAGTTCCCGTCTTATTCATTATTGCGTTCGCCATTGCTTTGTTAGTGAACTTTCCCGACGTGAAAAAACAGCAAGAACAAATTGCTTCACATGCGCAAAGCATGGTTATGGTATGTACTACCATATTCGCGGCTGGTATTTTCACAGGAATTCTTTCAGGAACTAAGATGATTGACGCCATGGCTGTTTCTATGGTTTCAGCCATACCGGATTGGCTGGGAGGACATCTGCCAATCCTGGTAGCCGTGGTCAGTATGCCTTTAAGTTTAATATTTTCCCCTGATGCCTTTTATTATGGGCTGCTTCCAGTCCTAAGTGAGGCCGGGGCAGCCTTTGGAGTTGACCCAATAGAAATTGGCAGGGCTGCTTTATTAGGGAACGGGACAACGGGTTTTCCCTTGAGTCCATTGAATCCGTCTGTTTTTGTCCTCATTGGATTATGTAAGGTCGATTTGGGAGATCTTCAGAAAAAGATTTTTTTCTGGGCTTTTGGCAGTACTATCGTGATGACAATCGTGGCATTGCTTACAGGGGCAATACCTCTTTAAATAAATTAGTTTGGAAATTCAATTAGGGAGTGGTTCAATGTTACCTCTTGAGGGAATTACAGTTGTGTCATTAGAACAGGCAGTCGCAGCTCCATTTGCATCTCGGCAGTTGGCAGACTTAGGGGCACGTGTGATAAAGGTAGAGAGGCCTGGATCTGGAGATTTTGCACGAAACTATGATTCAACCGTTCACGGAATGTCGAGCCACTTTGTCTGGCTCAATCGATCGAAAGAATCCTTGACCCTTGATCTAAAACAGGATGGAGCAAAGATGGTTTTGGATAAATTGCTTTCGGAGGCGGACGTATTCATTCAAAACCTGGCACCCGGTGCTGTTGATCGACTTGGTTTCAGTTCTTCTATCCTCAAAGAAAAATATCCTCAACTTGTGATTTGCGGAATTTCTGGGTATGGTACGTTTGGTCCTTATATGGATAAAAAGGCATACGATTTACTCATTCAATGTGAGGTGGGAGTCGTTTCCATTACTGGAACAGAAGATACTCCATCGAAAGCAGGCATTTCGATTGCGGATATTGCAGCAGGTATGTATGCGTACTCTGGTATATTAACTGCACTTATTTCCCGTTTTAGGACAGGTAAAGGTAAGGTGATGGAGGTTTCAATGCTTGAGGCGTTGGGAGAATGGATGGGATATCCACTATACTATTCTGGGTATGGTGGGACGGATCCGAAGCGAACTGGGGCAAATCACGCAACGATTTATCCTTATGGCCCGTTCCTAGCAGGGGATGGAAAATTAGTATTCTTGGGCATTCAAAATGAGCGGGAGTGGGAAAGCTTTTGTACACAAGTGTTAGAAAAATCTGAATTAATTACAGATAGAAGGTTTCATAGTAATGCATTCCGCGTTTCAAATAGCGGTATTCTCAAGGAAATGATTGACGCTGTTTTTCAAAAAATGAACTCGAGTGAGATAATTGAAAAACTTGAAAAAGCAAAAATTGCGAATGCCCATTTAAATACGGTAGAGGAATTCATCAAACATCCACAATTGAAGGTCCGGGGACGTTGGCGAGAAGTCGATTCTCCTGCTGGAAAATTAAATGCACTCATCCCCCCTGTTACTTTCGATGATTTGGAGCCGGTCATGAATCCTATACCGGATGTTGGCGAGCATACAGAGTCTATCCTAAAGGAGTTTGGATTTGAAAACGAAATCATCGGAAAAATATAAGGCATTCCCTAATGATGGAAAAATGAAAAGGGGTGAAGTTATGATTACTCGGACATGGATGTTCATTCCTGGGTCTGATGAAAAGAAATTAAAGAAAGTGCAGCAATTATGTGCCGATGTATTCATTTATGATTTAGAAGACGCTGTTTCTCCAGAAGGAAAAAAAGATGCAAGAGATTTAGTAAGGAAATATATCAAGGCGAATCAGGAAAAGGAAAATTACATCAGAATAAATGGATTTCACACACCATATTTTTACGATGACTTACTTGATCTAATTGATCTCGGTTTGACAGGAATTGTATTACCGAAAGTTGAGACAAAAGAAGAAATTAGGTCTTTGGATCATTTATTAGTTGAAAGGGAATCAAAAAGGAATCTAAATAAGGGCCAAATAAAAATTGTACCTTTAATAGAGTCTGCTTTAGGATTATATAATTCTTTTGAAATCGCTTCTGCTAGTCAGAGAGTTCAGCAGCTTGCTTTCGGTTCCATGGACTATGCATTCGATATAAATGCAACCATAACGAAGAATGCCCATGAATTGCTCTATGCAAGATCCCAGTTGGTTGTTACTTCCAGGGCTGCGGGAGTTGGACCCCCTATAGACACGGTTTTTGTTGATATAAAAGATCATAAAGGCTTTCTAGCCGAAACCCAGCTTGTTAAGGAGCTTGGATTTCAAGGGAAATTAATCATTCATCCCGATCAGGTCGATCTTGTAAACCAGGTCTTTACCCCAAGTCCTGAAGAAATCGAGGAAGCAGAAAGAATTGTAAGTGCGTTCGAACAGGCATTAGTCAAAGGGGAAGGCGTTTTGCAGCTTAATGGGAAAATGGTTGACCTTCCTATTGTAGAACGTGCTAAGCGTACCCTTCAATCAGTTAATTTATATCAAGCTTGACGTCAAGTTTCGCTCAAGTTCCCACTGGTGCTTGAAGGGAGGAAGTTATTATGAAGAAGATTAGAATTGGTTCGGGTGCAGGATATGCAGGCGATCGAATTGAGCCTGCGATGGAATTAATTCAAAAAGGAAATTTGGATTACATCATCTTTGAATGCTTAGCAGAAAGGACAATAGCCCTTGCTCAGCAGGAGAAAATGAAAAATCCTGATAAGGGGTACAACCATTTACTGAAGTATCGTATGGATAAGGTCTTATCACTGTGTGTCGAGAATAATGTCAAATTAATTACCAATATGGGAGCAGCAAACCCTCTCGCAGCCGTTAAGATCGTTAAGCAACTAGCAGAGGAAAAAGGCATCGGACATTTAAAAATAGCAGCTGTAAGTGGAGATGATGTATATCCGAACATTGGGAAGTACATGGATTGCACAATAATAGAAACCGGAGTCCCCTTGAAAGAGGTGAAGTCTTCCATCATTTCTGCAAATGCCTATATCGGAATTTCAGGAATTGTTTCCGCTTTGCGAGAAGGTGCAGATATTGTAATTACGGGCCGGGTATCTGATCCTTCATTAGTAGTTGCACCACTTAAACATGAATTTGGTTGGCAGGATACAGACTATGAGCTTCTTGGTAAGGGGACAGCCGCTGGTCATTTACTCGAGTGTGGAGCCCAAGTGACCGGTGGTTATTTCGCAGATCCGGGGTATAAGGATGTTCCTGACTTATGGAATGTCGGTTATCCGATCGCCGAAGTACAGGAAAATGGGAACTTTCTTTTAACCAAGCTTGAGGTTTCGGGAGGCATGGTTACTGCTGCTACCGTAAAGGAACAGGTTGTATATGAAATTCATGACCCAACCCGATATCTAACTCCGGATGTTATCGCTGATTTTTCTCAAATAGAAGTGATAGAAAAGGAAACAAACCAAGTGCATATTAAGGGAGTGTCTGGAAAAGAGAAGAGCGGTTACTATAAAACGAGCATCGGCTATTTGGACGGATACATAGTTGAAGCAGAAATCAGTTACGGAGGTTCGGGTTGTTTGGGAAGGTCAAGACTGGCGGAAGAAGTAGTGAGACACCGGTTAATTCAGGCAAATATTGAGATTCAAGAAATGAGATTCGATCATATTGGTTCTAATTCGCTATATGGATCTTCTATATCGGAACCGTTGTATAACAGAGAAAAACTATCGGAGGTACGATTAAGGGTTGCAGCCAGGACAGCTGATAAAGTAGGCGCTAACTTAATCGGCCAAGAGGTGGAAGCTTTATATACTAATGGGCCTGCTGGAGGCGGTGGTGTTCGGGTTAATGTCCAAGAGGTTGTATCCATTGCTTCAATTCTTATTCCTAGCGAAGATATTACAATCGACGTAACGTACGAGGAGGTAGACAAGATTGAAACTCAAGCAAGTCGCTCACTCTAGAACAGGGGATAAAGGAAATATTTCAAATATTTCCGTCATTGTCTATCATATGGAGGATTTTGAGAAAGTAAAAAAACAGGTAACTGCAGCAAAGGTTAAGGATTACTTTCATGAAATAGTGAAGGGTGATGTGGTTAGGTATGAACTGCCGAAAATTGGCGCATTGAACTTTGTCATGCAAAACGCTTTAGGCGGAGGAGTCACAAAATCACTTGCTTTGGATAGACATGGAAAAAGCATGAGCTCAGCCCTAATGGATATGGAAATCGATATGGAAGCTGATGTACATGACCCAAATTATTAATTTTCTTATGAAGGCGAGCCAAATATTCAAGGGCTCGTTTTTTGTATTCCGATATTTTGAGGAAATATTCTTTTGGTATCCACCCTAACATATAAGCTGACACTTCGTTATACATCATTTGATCAAACAATCCGATCGCTACGATAGGATATATGGGTATAGCAAGTGAGGAAGCATTCAAATGCTGCTTGGTTAGTATAAGTTGATGAGCAAAGGGGTGCAGGGCCCCTTTCGCTTTCCGTAAAGTAAGATGGTCATTTAATAAAAATTTGCTGACCTTTGTTCATTTTTTGTTCATAAGTATTTCCTTATAGGAATAAAAATAATAAGTGTTTTAGATACTTTAAATTATGGGGGAGAGCAAATGAACGAGTTTTTGGAGAAAACAGCAAGATTCGAGCATCGGTTTTGGCTGCAAATCTTAGGAGACCATGCCAGGTTCATCCACGAGTCTTTAGCTCCGGTCGAAGTGGAATACATTGAAATTGCCTCAGAATTCATTCAAATTTTTGATACTCTCCTTGGTAAAGCCAATTCGGAAGAAATTTCGCAACTTACTGCCACAGCAGAACAAGAAACATTAAGATTTCGGGAGTTTAAGCTATGTCTTTTAAAAGAGCATCTGGTAGGTAAAATTAAAATACATCTTTCACCTTCATTCATTAATCATATGGTGAACGAATTAGAAGAATATTTAAGATTATTGAAATATTTCAATGCAAATCAAATGCCGCCGGTTTTTCATGAACTTCATCATCATTTGCTTTGGCTGCTAGATGCAGCAGGGCATGCAGGTACAATATCATCCAATATGGATGATGTTGAAAAAAGATTAAAAGAGAAAAGTGAGCAATATAAAAAACATTTTAATGATTTTTATTTAAAAGCTGTTGAAATGGCTGGATTTTTACGAACCAATCTGTCAACATTCCCAGCATTGGAAAAAATGAATGCGGACGTCACATTGGAAATTAAATTCTTCCAGCACTTCCTGCTTGAATTGGAGGAGCTTGACCTCAGTGCGCAGGCTCTTGGAACTTTTTCGCCATTAATGGCCGATCATATGTGGCGTGAAGAATGTTATTATTTAACGAAACTCGCTGAATCGACAGACATGGAAAAGCCAAACTGCGATCCAGCGAAACCGAGGCTAGTCGAATAAAAAAGTACCTCATGGAGCCCTTTCTTTAAACGGGCTCTTTATATGTGCTTTCATTAATGGATGTGATTTATAAAGGAAGTTAATTCCTATCCTTATGTTATACTAGAAGAACTAAAATTAATTATAGAAGTATAGGAGTGCTGAAAGATGTTTGGAAATGCTTCCAATTTGACAGATGGCATTTATTTTGGAGAATCGTTACCACAACAAATCGCTAAACACATTTTAAAAAAAATCATTGAAGGTGAAATAGAAGCTGGAGAGAAAATCGTCGAAGAAGACATTTCCAAAGAATTGAACACTAGCCGTGCACCCGTACGCGAAGCCCTTTATTTATTGCAGGTTGACGGTATTGTTGAGAGGATGCCGCGGCGGGGAACGATCGTCAAGCCATTTTCACAAAAGGAAATCATTGAATATAATGATGTTACGATCGGGTTGATCCAGATGGGCATTGATTTTTCCCAAGGGAAGTGGCATGCAGAAAATAAGCAATCATTACAAAGGCATTTGGAAAGTGCAACCGATGAGTGTGAAAATAGGAATGTAATCGAGTATCAAAAAAGGGCAACACAGATATTTCGCTATATTTTTTCAATCGCTAATAATAAAGCATTATCAAGATTTTTTGAAGAAGCCAGTCATATCCTTATGGTTTTTGCCCAAAGTCAATGGAATACGGAAACGATGGAAAACTTCCATTTCAGATTAAAAATGTCCATTGAGGCCATTCTAGAAGATGATTTCGTTAAAGCAAAAAATGAAATTCATGAAGCCTTGAGTCGTGGAGTGATGTAGAGTCTTTGACTCTAAAACCAAATTGTCGACAATCGACAAAATTAATGTTATGATGTAATCGTATTCAAACAAGAATATCTTCAGCAAGATTAAAGGGAGAAAGGGAGAATATTATGCAAGCATTCGATTTTACAGAAAAAGTAGCAATTGTTACCGGCGGCGGCGGGGGGATCGGCCGGGCAGCATCTATTACACTTTCAGAAAATGGAGCCAAAGTGGTTGTTGTAGACCTTTCCGAAGAGGCTGGCATGCTAACGGTAAATAAAATCAAAGAAAACGGCGGCGAAGCGAAATTCGTAAAAGCCGATGTTACAAAGGAAGCCGATATTAAAAATTATGTCCAAAAAACGATAGATTCCTATGGGAAAATCGATATTTTCTTGAATAATGCCGGGTGGGAAGGCAAAATAATGCCCCTTATCGATTATCCTACTGAGGTTTTCGATCAATTAATGACAATAAATGTACGCGGCGTTTTCTTGGGCTTGAAACATGTATTGCCACATATGATTGAACAAAAAAGCGGGGCAGTCGTGAATACAGCTTCTGGAGCGGGTTTACTGGCAACGCCAAACATGATGGCGTATGGCGCAAGTAAACATGCGGTTCTTGGAATGACGAAAACAGCTGGTGTCGAAGTTGCTCCACATGGTGTCCGGGTGAATGCGGTCTGCCCAGGTGTCGTCAATACAGCTATGATGCGGTCGATTGAAAGCGGATTTGGTCAAGGTGATTCCGCGGCAGCAGAAACGGCTAGAAAACAGTTGGAAGCAACGACTCCGGATGGACGGTATGCTGAGCCTCAGGAAGTTGCAAATCTAATGATGTACTTAGTATCCGATCTTTCCAGCCACATTACGGGTCAAGAACTTGTAATCGACGGAGGGGCCATTTTAATCTGATTAGCAAAAAACATTATTAAAGGGGGACACATACATGAGTTTAAAAGGAAAAGTCATAATAATTACAGGAGCGGGCAGCGGAATTGGTAAGGAAACGGCATATAAATTAGCTGATCAGGGAGCTATTGTCGTAGCGGCTGATTATAATGATGTTGCCGCTAAGGAAACGGCTGAATCTATTCAACAAAAGGGAGGCACGGCATCTTTTGTGAAAGTGGACGTAGCTAAAGCGGAAGAAGTGGAAGCGATGGTCGAAGCAGCAATTGCCAACCATGGCACCATCAATGGCATATTCAACAACGCTGGAATTGGGCTAGTAAAACCATTTTTGGAAATGGATCCAGAATCATACCACAGAGTCGTTGATGTTGACCAACACGGCGTATATTATGGCATGTATTATGCAGCAAGGAAGATGGTCGAGCTTGGTGTAACTGGGGCAACGATCGTTAATACAGCTTCTATATATGGGACGATGGTTTCAATTGGCAGCTTTAATTACCATGCCGCAAAAGCTGCAGTCATCGCCATGACTAAATCCGGTGCCATTGAACTTGCGCAATATGGGATTCGTGTTGTCGGCGTTGCACCAGGTTTCATCGAAACGCCGATCATTGGTGAAGATCAAGAGTTCCTGGACAGTTTGGCACAACTTCATATGAGGAAAAAATTGATTCAGCCAGAAAAAGTTGCTGAAGTTGTAACGTTCTTGTTCTCTGAAAAAGCGGACGCCATTAATGGACAAGTCATCCCTGTTGATGATGGATTCTTAAGCTTTAAAGGATAATAATAATCAAAGGATTTTCGAGATAACTTAAAAAAGGGAGTTTTGACAAATGAGCGAACGATTCGATGACAAAGTTGTAATCATTACTGGGGCAGGATCAGGGTTAGGACAAGCAGCCGCATTGGAATTGGCTAAAGAAGGGGCTAAACTTTCATTAGTTGATTTAAACGATGCATCTTTGGAAGTGACAAAAAAATTAATCTTGGAAATTGCACCAAAATCGGACGTGCTTCTGGTCACTGCAGATGTATCGGATGAAGAAGCAGTAAAGAACTATGTAGACCAAACAGTCAGCAAATATGGCAGAATCGATGCATTTTATAATAATGCGGGTATCGAAGGTAAACAAGCCCCTATGGCTGAATACGATAGCAAAGTTTTCAACAAAGTGACGGACATCAATATCAATGGTGTGTTCTATGGTATGAAATACATTCTGCCAATCATGAAAGAACAAGGATCAGGGGCAGTGGTGAACGTGGCTTCCGTAGGTGGAATTCGTGCTGTGCTTAACCAAAGTGCTTACGTTGCGAGTAAGCATGCTGTTGCAGGCTTAACGAAAACAGCTGCCATAGAATATGGTCAATATGGAATCAGCATAAATGCCATTGCACCAGGAGTTATCTTAACGGCAATGGTAGAAGGTTCATTCAGGCAAATAGGCGGGGAAAATTGGGAAGAAGCAATGGCGGATTTCGTCAGTGTGAATCCTAAGAAACGCTTTGGTAAACCTGAAGAAGTCGGCCGTTTAGTCGCTTTCTTATTATCAGGCGAATCAGAATTCATCAACGGGGTAGTCATTCCGATTGATGGCGGACAATCATCACAATACTAATTAAGTAAAGGGAGTGACAGTATAGGTCACTCCCTTTTTAATCGTATCCTTTTATTTTATGACCAAATGAATTCAAATTTTAAAAATCAGTACATTTATGAAACGATGTGAACCATTAGAATAGTAACGGAACTCATAAAAAACGCCATATTAAGGCGCTTAACAAACATTAAAGAAACCAATCGTTACTTTTCTTTATCATGAAGCTTATCTTCATATTCAGTTTCCAACATACCATACAGACCATTCATTTCTTGTTCATCCGGATCTGCCCCAAACTCGTTTCTATATTTTTTCTTTTTATCATCAAGGATTTCTTCTTTTTCATTCTTCTTGTCCATACATATCACCTCCAACCAATAGGGTGTCTCATTGCTTGATAAAATATGCATGGTAATCTCATTTGCAAAACGTTTTATTGGGTATTCTAAATAGTTATTAGTCTTACTATTTGTTAAGATATAAATATATTAACTTAGAGATATCGGAGAGGGAATGTGAAGAAGAAGAAACGTAAGAAATCAAAGAAAGTTTTTACCATTTTCATCCTGATTTTTGGATTTTTGCTCATTAAGGAGATCATGAAAACCCCCTATTCCGAAAATGTTTCCACATCAGTAAATACGCTTGATTCTTTCGCGAACGTAAAAAAGTATAGCTCACTCCTTCAAGGGGAGTTGGCTAAATACGGACTTGAGGAGCATACTTCGACATTGATTGCTTTGATGCAGCAGGAAAGCCGAGGAAGGGGCGGTGACCCAATGCAGGCATCTGAGTCAGCGGGTCTTGATCCAAATACAATCACAGATCCAACGGAAAGCATTAAGTATGGGGTGAAACATTTTAAGAGGATCAATGAATATGGCAATGAAAAGGGTGTGGATTTTGCCACGATCATTCAAGCATATAACATGGGTATTGGTTATATTGATTTCGTGGCGAATGAAGGGGGCAAGCATAATGAAGAGCTTGCGAAGAAGTTCTCCATGCTTCAGGTCGAAAAGAACCCCAAGCTCTATGATTGCGGCGGGGACAAGGATAATTTTCGGTACCCATATTGCTACGGTGACTACTCATACAGTGCAAAGGTATCTAAGAACATTGAGGAGCTTGGTAACAGTATATCGGCTCAAGCTGATGGTGAGTGAGGGGATCAAAAAGCCTACTGAATGAAGTAGGCTTTTTGTTCATGGGAATGCTACCTCTTTTGCGGAGTTCAAAGAATCAAAACGATTGTCATTTATTTTTCAACCATGGAAGGAGGTCGTTATGTTTATAGCGTTTCCCGGATTCCTCAATGATTTGTGAAAGAAGGATATCAATGGAATCAAGTAAAGAGTTTAAGGCTTGTTTAACAGAACCACTCTCAAATTGCTCCAAGGGCACAGGTAACTCTTCCTCGTCCAAAATAAAATGTGACCCATCCGGAAGCACCATGATATCAATGATCAAATCCTCAAAGGATAACAACTTATCCGCCATATATGTATTTTTTACAATATTAAAATAGGAACCTAAATAATTGCCTTCATTATCTCTCCAAATGTATAAATTATAAGGGCGGTCTTTCCAATAATAAGCTATCGTATAACTTCCAATGGGTATGTTTAATTCTATGGAACCCGCTTTCATCGTGAACGCATCCATGATTTCATGAAAAAGCACGACATGATGATTTTGTGCGTTTAATAGCATACAGGTATGTTCTACAACTAAAGAGTCATAGCGGATTTTTCTTTCAATTATTTCTTTGCCCAGTTGAAGTGGTGTTGTATATATTTTGTCCATCATTTTATTTCTCCCTTAAAAACCATCTAGATCATTATGCGATCATTATGCCATTTGTTTCTTTTCTACTTTGGTAAATATTAAAACCTAATTTCACAAGTACCGAGAAATTAGGCTTTAACTATTTCAAAATCGTTCACTCTTCTGCCTAATCAGAATGTTGTTTATTGGAACTTATCCTTGATACGCCTGCTCTAAAGTTTTAATGTCAATTTTCTTCATTTGGAGCAACGCCTTCATCATTCTTTCCGATTTTTCAGGATTGGAGTCGTTCACCATCTCGGTTAGACTTTCTGGGATGATTTGCCATGACACACCAAATTGATCTTTCAGCCAACCGCACACTTGCGCCTTTTCATCTCCGCCTTCCGAGAGTTTCCCCCAATAATAGTCCAATTCTTTTTGATCCTCGCAATGGATGATAAATGATATTGCCTCTGTGAATTTGAATTGAGGACCGCCATTTAATGCTACGAATGTTTGTCCTTCCAATTCAAATTCCACGGTCATCACAGAACCCATTGTCTTTCCATGAATTTGATTTCCTTCATTTCCATAGCTGGTGATTCTTCCGATCTTAGAATTTTCAAAGATGGATGTGTAGAACTTCGCAGCCTCTTCGGCTTGTGAATCAAACCAAAGGTTAGTGGTGATTTTTTGAATTTTGTTTTTCATGATTTTTCTCCTTTATTGTTTTCATCCTTGCTATTATGGTCAGGAAATGAGAATTGATTCGATAAGATAAGATAAGATAAGATAAGATTAAATACCTGGAAAGTACCCTTTCACTATACACCTTTTATCCTGAACCAAGATAATGCTGTAAAGTTAGGTTGTGTTTTGTGTTTTCCAACCGATCATTTAACTAATCCCCTTAATCCTTTGCTTGTTACAATATCCTTCTCATGGTGATGGAAATACAAAAGGATATAGAAACTTTTCAACCGTGAAAAGTCCTATATCCAAATTCCGTTTCTCAGCTTTCGAAGTTAAATTGCCATTTGATTCCGAATTTATCGGTTAACTGACCGTAAATTTTACTCCAGAATGTTTCCTGCAGCTCTAGACCAACCGTGCCGCCTTCACTTAGTTTGTTAAAGATCGATTTAATTTCCTCCACATCATTACCGACATATGCCAGGCTGATATTATTTCCTTCTACAAAAGGCATACCAGGAAAAGTATCTGAAAACATGATATTGCTACCATTAATAGTAAGCCTTGTATGCATGACTAAATCTTTCGCTTCTTCTGGAAGGGGAAATTCCGGATTAGGCGGTGTTTCCCCAAAGGTCATGATATTTGGTTGTTCCGTTCCAAAAACCTCTGCGTAGAACTCTACTGCTTGTCGACAATTCCCATTAAAATTAAGATATGCATCAACTGACATGTATCCCACTCCTATTTTCTTATTTATTTTTCAATGCTCCCAATTTATTACTTAATGCATGATTACCTTACGAAAAATTCCGGTGGTTCAATTCCAAGGGTTCTAAGATAAATATAACCCTGTCCCCTATGGTGGATCTCATTTTCCAAGGCATATTGAAGTCTATCAAAGTGGCTTTGTGAGGGACCGAAAAAAGGATCTTTTTCAACCACTTCAAGCGTTTCCTTGGTCATTTCCTCCCACAATTTCCTCGTCTCATCCCTTACTGTTTCGCATGTAGATACAAGTTCTTCTTTGGTGGAAATTCCGGCAAAGGAATCTGGAAACTCCCAAACACCCAGTGCAATTCCACGCATATATCCAGTTTCAATGTTCATGATTTCTTTAACCATCTCTGCAAAAGGGCGAAGCTTCCCGGCCGGTGTATAATGAAACAATTCCTTTTCAGGGAAAGCTTCAACCACCCGCAACGTCAAGCTCCTGTTGCCTTCCAATATATTTAACAAACCCTCTTTCGATAGAACCACCATTTTCACTCTCCTTTGAGAAATACTCTGTATAGAAGTTCTGTGAAAAATAGAAAAGTCCTGCAAATTTCTGTATATAAAGATTGCATAGCTTTTTTTAATAAACAATGGAGCAATTCCATTAATGTATAATTAACCAAAAGATAAAGTAAAGGGGAAATGTCATATGTTCGGTTCCTTAAATAAAACTAAATTAATAAAAAATGATTTAAAAGGCATCGCGAAATTAATGTATCAGGATGTGTCAGATGACACTTGGGATCAAGAGAACCTAACAAAGAGAAATTTAGATTTTACTATTGAAAGCACTCGTTATATAGATGCTTATACAAAAAGATTAAGCACTACTCAAATGGGTAGGGAACTTTTAAAGAATCATTTTGATAATTTTGTGGTAAGGATAGGTGCGTATATTGGAGAAGTTATAAAAAGGAATATAAATCAAGATTATAAATGGTATGAATATGATTCTGTATATCATTTTTCTTCTGCACTTGATGAAGTGAATAGGGGCATTAAAACAGAGACGGTTCTTTACTCCAAAAAGAGAGATAGAGTTATAATGCCATTGACTGTGGTAGCTCAACATCTGGAAGGGAATCCGGCACATACAGATTTCTTGGAATATGTAGAAGAAACAATTAAGCAAAGTTCGTAAGAGATATCCGCTTCCCATAGACAATTGTGTTGGTTTTCAAAAACCTTCCCAAAAGAGGAAAAATTCAATTTTTGTAAATATTGATTAAATCTTTCATTTATTATACGATTTAATCAGTTATATTTTCCCAACCAGCCTGATGCTTATACATAAATGATTCAATTAATAACGGAACCAGCAGAAAGGGAGTGAAGCCAATGATTAATAAAGTCGGTCAAATTATGTTATACGTTAATAACCAAGATGAGTCATTGAAATTTTGGACGGAAAAATTCGGATTTAGTGTAATTTCTGAAGAAGATAACGGCCAAGGGTTAAGATGGATTGAAATAGCACCAACAAAGGATGCACAAACGAGTATCATCCTGCATAATAAGGAATTCATTGCTAAAATGCAGCCTGAATTAAATCTTGCTACACCTTCATTAATGTTTTACTCGGATAATCTTGATGAATTATATAAAGACTTTTCGGAGAAGAATATCAAAGTGGGAGAACTTGTAAATATGCCATCTGGAAGAGTCTTCAATTTTGCTGATAATGAAGATAATTACTTTGCGGTCATGGAAAAGAAGTAAATCATTTAGCTAAAGATAAAAAACATCAAAACGACTAGAAAAAATATTTTTAGTCGTTTTGATGTTTTTTGATCAAACTACACTCTTTATGAAACATTTAGTCTTCAGGCCTTGGTCCAGCAGGAAGTCCAGAGTTCTCAACCGTTTTGATCGGCCGAATGGTTATGTCTCCATTCACGTAAATTTGACAAGATAAACGCAAATGATCTTCCATTCCTTTTTCCTCAAAGACCTTTTTTTCTTTATGTGTAACCTCCAAAAAATCACCTGCCAATATTTCCACTCTGCAAGTTGTACACTTAGCTTTCCCACCGCATCGGTGGAGAATATTTATCCCGTTATCTTCCAATGCCAATACTAATTTTTTTCCCATTTCAACTTCAAACGTTCCTTGGTCAAATACTGTTACATAAGGCATCTAATACCACCTCTTATTATAGGATATCTATCAACAGGTCATTAATATATCTATTCTCTTACCTTGTCCATATGACATAAAAAAATGTGAAGTCACTGCTGATTGATAGTAAAGATGAATAATTAATTATCGTGAAGACAAACTTTAAATACATTCATAATTATTAATGTAAAAAGTGATAAATAGAGCTAGGGAAAATAAGCATGGTCTTTTAGTGGGAATTAAGGTCCATTGAATAATTAAAGGGAGGTGCATGCCTGTGAATAATGGACATTGTGATTTTTTACCAATGAAACAAACGTTAAAAGAGGAGATACGCCAAGTAATATCGGCATTACAGGAAAACTTAGAAGCAATGGGTGATGAAAATTATTGTCTTCTTGGGAATTTTGAGAAAATAAAGGATAAATTCATATACATTGATATGAAAGCAGCAACATTTTATTTAAACTGTTATTTGTCACCATTTACTGACAAATATCCCGAATTATCAACTTGCGTTCAAAATTTATCGAATTTGAGACATGGCGGGTTGATTGTGATTCAACGGGGAGATCCCCTTGATTCATTGATTCAACCCGGTATTTCTATAGGGGCGGAGTTAACCCATTCTTTATTGGAATCGATTTTTTTTCCTGGAAATCCACTGCATGATGGTGCCGTTTTGGTTAGTCAAAATCAGATTGTTTCCGCAGCAAATGTCCTTCCGCTTTCAGACATGTCAACAGGGGGAAAGAAACTGGGAACACGCCACCGCTCTGCTTTGGGTTTATCTGAACGGAGTGATGCCCTTGTATTGGTAGTATCAGAGGAAACAGGAAGAGTTTCATTTGCAATGAATGGGAAACTGTACCCAATTAATACACACGGGCCTATATAGAATTATTTAGACAATAAGTCACAGGGTAATTATCATGTTCTAGGTAATTCACCCCTGGAATATTCAATTGCGTAAATAAGTAATCGCTGGATCCTTTTTAGGCTTTTGTAATTTTGCTTATTTTATCAGAATGACAGGTACAGAAAATTTCATGAATTAATCAACCCGGTGATTTTTACCGGGTTTTTGGTTGCTTTTTATATAAAAAAAGGCATATGATAAATAAGGAGTCTCAAGCAGATAAGTTATAAAACGAAAGAGGATTTTACATGATAACCATTAAAAGTGAACGAGAAATAAATTTGATGCATGAAGCGGGCAAACTTCTTGCTGCGACGCATAGAGAAATTGCAAAAATGATAAAACCGGGTATCACGACTTGGGAAATCGAGGAATTTGTCGATCAATATTTGGCAGAGCATGGTGCTACACCTGAACAAAAGGGTTATAACGGTTATAAATATGCAACATGTGCTTCAGTGAATGATGTGATTTGTCACGGGTTTCCGCAAAAGAAAGCCTTAAAAGAGGGAGACATCGTCACGATCGATATGGTGGTGAACCTTAACGGCGGTTTGGCGGATTCAGCTTGGACATATGCAGTCGGAGAAGTTTCCGAAGAAGCTCAGCGCTTAATGGATGTAACCAAGAATGCTCTATATAGAGGCATTGAAGTTGCACGGGCAGGAAATCGTCTCGGGGACATTGGGCATGCAATCCAGTCTTATGCAGAAGGTGAAAAGTTTTCTGTTGTCCGCGATTTTACAGGACACGGAATCGGCAAAACCATGCACGAGGACCCTACCGTCCTACATTATGGTAAGCCAGGTAAAGGTGCCCGTTTAAAAGAGGGCATGGTCATCACGATTGAGCCTATGCTGAATGCAGGAACATGGCATATGAAAATGGACCAAGACGGCTGGACGGCGAGAACGGCAGATGGAAAGCTTTCCGCCCAATATGAACATACCCTCGTCATTACAAAAGAAGATCCGATCATTTTAACGGAACAGTAAGCAAAAAAGAAACGGCCTTATCATAGGCCGTTTCTTTTTTTGTTTTAAACTATTTCACAATAAACCTCGACAGAATATTCGGAATTCTCCTATCCCACAATAGCTCGAATCCAAAAAATTAGTACTAGGCAGTTTGGCATTAAAAACTTTACTATTATGTGGCAGCACAGGATAATAAGGGGAAGGAAGAAATATTTAATTATATACAGTATTAAGGGGGGAATGACTGTGAAGAAAGGGGAGAAACTGTCTGCGACGGTAGAAACCGTGGGGTTGAGCCAGCGCGAATTTTTAACGATTTTCTTACTTCACTCTTTGAGGATAAAAGCGAATTATCCAAGGGCGATTCATCAGGACCTGAAAAATACGTTCACTGGAAAAGTGCATAGCTATGACTATTTATGTAAAATATCGAATACGCTAGTCGAATCCAATCATTTATCATTATATACGAATAAGGGAAGAAATTATTATCAAATAACGGAAAAAGGCAAAGAGCTTTACATATGGTATCAAGAAAATTTCCTGGAACGGTTTTCCGAAGTGAAAAAGGTCATTGATCGCTTCATGTTCGATTTAAGGGGATCTGGTGAAAACCCACCGGTTGTAAATGAGCTTCCAGAAGAATACAGGTCTTATTTCTCGAAAATAATATCGGTGAAGGACCTTGTCCGTTATGTAACTTTAAAAGCCGCTTTCACTAAGAAACCCATTTATATGGGGGAAATTGGCGATTTGCTTAAAAATCAGTTCGGCTGGATCGCTTCAAATGGCTATTTATACGATTTATCTCATGAAATGGAAGAGAACGGCCTACTTGTCGGCAGGTGGGAAAGTGAAAAACGAACTAAACGGTATTTACGAATAACCGATGAAGGACAGCATCATTACAAACAGATTGCGGATTCTGCGGCCTTTCAAGTCCAGGAAATTCAAAAATACATGGCCAGTGTCGTCATGTTCTTAAAAGAAAAGAGTTAAATGATTAGACCAAAATGGAGCCCCTTAATTTGCAAGGAGAATGAAGTTACATGCTTAAATTGAATCGTTCAAGGGTAAATGTTACTTAATATACTTCTTAAAAAGGGGGAATGAGTGATGGCGGAAAAACAAGATGAAATGGGAAGCATATTCAGTTTCATTAAAGGCCAGGTAGATAAGCTCCCAATTTCACAATCGAAAAAGACCAAAATGCTCGACCAGCTCTTAAAGCTTAAAACGATGACTGTGGATGCAAGGGAACCGCGAATTGCTCTTGTCGGAAGAAGAGGGTCTGGAAAATCCTCACTGATCAATGCGATGTTTGGTCAGGAACGACAATATGTCAGTTCCGTTAAATCTGGAACGGGTAAGGGGAAATGGTTATGGTACCCGAGTGATGCCGAACCCAAAATTCGTTTGCTGGACTCACGCGGGCTGGGTGAGAGTGAAGCTCCTACGGAAGAGTTCGAAGAAGATACACCATTGGATGAATTGATAAAAGCGGTGACTGAAGAACAGCCTGATGTGTTTCTTTTCTTGATTAAAGCGAAAGAAGCGGATTCACGTATTGAAGAAGATTTACAAGAATTGGATAAGCTGCGCAAGATTGTTAAAGAGAATCACCATTATGATGTACCTGTCATCTGTGTGGTCACACAAGTGGATGAATTAGATCCGCCACATTATAAACAAGTACCTTTTGATGCCAATCCTAAGAAAAAAAAGAATATTGATGAAGCCATCGCTTTGATGTCAAAACGATTTAAAGAGAGTGAAATACCACTTTTGAACATTATCCCTACTTGTTCGTATATTGATTTTGATGAAAGCGGAAATATTGAATATGATATGCGTTGGAACATAGATTTGCTTTCTGATTACTTAATTGAGGCCTTACCCAGTGAAGCGAAGCTGAAAACTGCCAAAGCGATGCAGAGCCAATTCGTTAAGAAGAAATTCGCGCGGACGATAGTGGGAACGTTTACGGCAATCGCAGGTCTAATCGGTGCAGAGCCAATACCTTTTGCCGATTTTCCCATTTTGACCGGCATTCAGGGTTTGATGATTGTGGTGATTGGTTTTATCGCGGATAAAGAAATCAATACGAAAACGGCAAGTGAATTCATCGCAGCGTTAGGAATCAATGTTGGCATCGGGCTCCTTGTCAGGGAAGGTGTCAGGGCTGCAGTCCGTTTCATTCCAGGAGCTGGTCTAGTCGTTTCCGGTGCGGTAGCGGGTGCCGTCACTTATGGAATCGGGCAAGCCGCGATAGCTTACTTTCTCGAAAACAAGAATATTGATCAGGCGAAGGAGGCATACAAGAACGCGAACAAAGAATATAAAAATGAAGACATTGACTCTTAATGTGCAGATTCGAACCATAAACTACACTAAGGTGATATGATAAAGTGGAGTTAGCAGTTCTGTATCTGCTGCTGGATGGTTCAAGATTTTTGTTTACTAGAGGAGGGATGATCTTCATGTCGTTTTTTCAATCACAGAAGCAAAAAGACTATATACAAAAATTAGAGGATGCGATTCAGTTGTTTTCCGGCCGATCTGAGGCACTTGATGATTCAAAGGGGTTTCCTTATGAAAACATTCAGGAGTTAAAGGAATTCGGATACCCCCAATTAACTTTAGCTAAAGAGCATGGCGGATATGGCGGTTCCTTATATGATTTTCTCCTATGCCAAGAAAAAATAGCTCAATATTGCGGCCCAACAGCCTTAGGAATAGGCTGGCATGTCGGAACGGTACTTTCCTTATCGGAGAAGAGACCTTGGGAAAAAGGAGTCATGAAAGAATTGTATGATGAGGTGTCGAAAGGTGCACTAATCAATACGGCAGCATCTGAGGCTGGAACGGGGAGTCCGACGCGCGGAGGCCGACCGGAAACCATCGCGATCAAAAAGGGTAATCAATGGAATTTGAATGGCAGAAAGACTTTTACTACACTCTCTCCTGTCCTTGATATTTTTCTCGTAACGGCATGGGTTCCCGAGGATGAGCGACTTGGCACATTTTTAGTTCATCGTGAGGTAAAGGGTGTAAGTATAGAAGAAACTTGGGATATGATTTCCATGCAGGGGACAGGAAGTCATGATCTGGTGTTAAATGATGTCAGCCTGCCTGAAAAGTATTATGTCATGAAAAGCAATCCTGGTGAAAAAAGAAAACCTGAAGCGTGGCTATTACATATACCGGCTTGCTACTTGGGAATCGCAGTGGCTGCCAGAAATTACGCAGTCGAATTTGCGAAAACCTATTCTCCGAATAGCTTGCCAGGACCAATCAGGGACCTTCCGAATGTTCAACGTACAATCGGGGAGATGGAACTGGAATTGGGTGAAGCACATCATTTCCTCTACTCTGTCGCAGAAAAATGGGTGCGGCAGCCTGAAGATCGTGATGAATTATCGAAGCAATTGGGGGCAGTTAAGTTATCGGTCGTCAACAAATCGATCTCCATCGTCGATAAAGCGATGAGAGTCGTCGGAGCCAAAAGTTTACAAAGAAACAATCCCCTGCAACGCTACTATAGGGATGTACGCGCAGGACTCCATAATCCTCCGATGGATGATGCGACAATCACCACGCTCGCAAAATCAGCTCTTTATTAATTCTTATTCAAATATTTTTTGATGGCACTGAAATGATCGTTTCAGTGTTTTTTCCTGTTCTTTTTCTAACATAAATTTGTGTTTTCGTTTTAAGTGCATGATTAGGTGTAGTCTTTTTTTCGTACACATGTAAGACTTCTAGAGTGTGGGGAAAACTAGAACAAAACATTTACATGGATTCAATTGCAAAATAAAAAGAGGCACGAAAAGTACTATTCACTCGTAATCAAAGGGAAGGTGCCCTGCCACCCTAGTTGAAAGCTAACTGATGAATTGAAGTAAACTCTGTGGAGATGAGTCTCAACAGAGTTTTTCTTCATTTTTCTTATTTTGTGCCGCTAAACCATATTCCAATTCTCTGTCACTTATAGAACCTTTATTTTTTCTGGAATTCGGGAGAAAATAGGATTAGAAAGTACCTGAATCGGCGCTTGGCTTTTTTATGTTTTATGGCAAGTGCAATAAACCGATTGAAGGTAGTGTAGAGAAAAGAACCGTTGAAGTGGAATTTAATCCAGACATGTACCATAACATTAAAAAAAGAACGTGCGAATTGTAGCACGATTTCTTTTAGAGTAACATATACTTTACCGGGGTATGGTTTATATTTTGTATGGTTTATCATTACCCTGGCCGTTGATTGTTTCCATACATCCTGTGGAAAAAGGAAATGGCGTTTATACTCTGAATTTCTACCTGCCTGAATACTCTTATGATGCGTTTGTTGATAGTAAACCCGGAAACCTTGTCATCAGGTTAGTCCGATAGAGTTTGAGGTTGATAAAAATATGAGGAGAATTTAAGTTTTATGATAAAGTCAATAGCTATCCATTTGCTATAGAGGTCAAATAATAAGGAAATGGGGAATTTATATGAACTTAGATGGGGTTAGCAAACATCTATTAATTTGCAACGGGAAAACATGCACGAAAAATGGAGCAGAAGAAGTAACAGAGACGATTAGGGGGGAATTGAAAAACTTAGAACTACAAAAGGAGATTCACACAACAAAAACATTATGCAACGGCCAATGCAAGCATGGTCCGATCGCTATTCTATATCCACAAGGAACCTGGTATAAAGAAATGGATAAAACAAAAAGTAAAGAGCTTATTCATAAATTGAAAGAAAATGACAATGTTCATCTAGGCTCTGAACTTTATTATCATGATGGGAAAACATTCAAGAACCAGAAGAGTGAATGAACTGTAACATCTCACTTCTATATCTAAAAAGGGTTTCTGTATATGACGCTTTTCTGAAAGAAAAAAATTGCGATATTCAGTGGACTGATCATTTTTACCCATCAGTCGATAATTTAATCAATAGAGTTTACATCTCCCCATTAATCCTAATTGAAAATTGTTCTCTTAGAAAATTCAACAGTTTTACCAATATGAAAAAAATACCCGTTCTTTAAGAACGGGTATTTTTTATATAACATTACCTCAAATTCTTTCCTGGATGGCGGAAGAGGTAACTTTTATTTACCTCATAATAATTTAACTAGCTTATCATTATCTATCTTGATATGATTGATATGCCTGTCTAAATCTTCGAAAAATATCGAAAGTTCGGTGTAAAAATGAATCTTATGACCAAAGATTTACTGATTAACTTTTTACTTATCCTTTTTCCGATCTTTTTATTGCAAATGAGCTATCTAGTGAAGTACGTATACCGTTTAGATGCATTAAAAGGATCCTTCCTATCTATTTTCCCTATTCTTTCACTTGTTCTATGCATGCTATTTCCCGTTGTTATAGAAGAGGATTTTGTTTGGGACCTTAGATGGATCCCTTTTCTGTTAGGCGGTTTATATGGAGGCTATCGGTTAGGAATCATATTGATAGTCATCACTCTTGTTATCCGCTATTTATCAGGGGGTGATAATGGATTTTATATATCATGCATCACTTTTCCACTAGTGGGTGTTTCCTTGTTTTTTATATCTAAATACTATTTGAAACTCTCTGTCAGTAAAAAAATTATCATCGGTATATCATTAATCTTCATTGTACATATTCTCACGCAGTTTATTTCAACAGTAGTATTTGAACTTACTATCGGTATAAGTCTATGGAAACAATACTTCACGATCCAAGTCATTGGAATTGTTGTTGTAATCTTACTATGGGAGGTCATCCTCACTAATTTTCAGGTTCTCGAAAAATTAGTGAAAGCGGAAAAGTTGCAAATCGTTAGTCATCTGGCTGCTAGCATATCTCATGAAGTCAGAAATCCCCTTACAGTTACCAGGGGATATATACAAATGTTAAGCGAAGACGTTTCTTCCCATACAAAGGTCAGATATGCAAATATTGCACTTAAGGAATTGGATCGGGCCACGGATGTCATTAATGATTATTTGACATTTGCTTCCATAAGCCCTGAAAACACGGAGCGATTAAGGGTATCGGAGGAAATTCAGCATGTCGTGAACAGCATAAAACCCCTTGCTAACAATAATGGAACAGAATTGAAGTTATCACTAATCGAAGATGGAGCTTATTCTATCATGGGGGAAAGGGAGAAATTCCAGCAGTGCTTGTTCAATATCCTAAAGAATGGCATAGAATCGATGGACCATGCTGGCGAAATATACATAGATTTAATTCGTGCTGCTTCCACCATCCAAATTAAAATCCAAGATCAGGGAATTGGAATGACACAGGAACAGATATACCGTTTAGGTGAGCCTTACTTCACGACAAAAAATAAAGGGACGGGGTTGGGCATGATGGTTTCATATAGCATTATCAAAAGCATGGATGGTACGGTACATGTGTCGAGTGTACAAGGGAAAGGGACATGTTTCTCCATTAACCTGCCCATACATCAATACGAGCCTAATTGAGTTTAGTGTAAATTGACAGTTTTGAAACTCATAGATTACAATTTAAGTAAACTACCATTATTATGAAATGATTCAATGACGCATTTGATACCTAAGGGAGATGATTGCATGAAATCGCTTACAGATGGACAAATCATTTGGGAACCGACAAAGGAACAAATCGAGCAAACAGTATTGACTCAATATGTGAAATGGTTAAAAGAAAAGAAAGGTTTAACATTTCATGACTATCATGAATTATGGAAATGGTCGGTAGATGAACTGGAGCAATTTTGGGCTTCAATTTGGGATTATTGTGATGTAAAAGCCGGCAGGACATATGACAGGGTTTTAGCGGAGCAATCCATGCCAGGTGCGAAATGGTTCGAGGGGGCAAGGCTTAATTATGCTGAAAATGCATTATTGAATGATCAAGAAGAGAAAACGGCGATTTTTTTTCGTTCCGAACATATCAGGCAGCAAGAGGTTAGCTGGAAAGAGCTGAAAGAAAAAGTGGCATCTGTCGCCCATTCATTAAGGAAACTTGGTGTGAAATCAGGTGACCGTGTTGTTGCCTATATGCCAAACATACCCGAAGCGGTGATAGCTTTCTTGGCAACAGTGAGCATAGGTGCCATCTGGTCCAGTTGTTCACCTGACTTTGGGGCAAGAAGCGTCATAGATCGTTTCAAACAGATTGAACCAGTTGTATTACTGGCGGTTGATGGATATCAGTACAATGGAAATGTATATGATAAAACATCGGTCGTCTCCCAGCTTAAACAGGAATTGGTCTCTGTCAAGCATACAGTGCTGGTTCCTTACATAGAAAAAAAGATTTTGGAAGTGAATCTGGCAGATACAGTTCCTTGGGATGACTTATTAAAAGAAAAGGCAGAATTATCTTTTGAAAGTGTTCCTTTCGATCATCCGCTTTGGATTCTCTATTCATCAGGTACAACCGGGATGCCAAAACCGATTGTACAAGGGCATGGCGGTATATTATTGGAGCATTTCAAATCAACAAGAATCCATCAAGGCATGACTTCCGAGGATACCGTATTCTGGTTTACGACGACAGGCTGGATGATGTGGAATCTCCTTATGGGTGGTTTGCTTAATGAAGGGACCATCGTCCTTTATGACGGCAGTCCTTCTTTTCCGAATATGGATGTTCTTTGGGAATTGGCGCAAGATACAGGCATGACTTTCTTTGGAACAAGTGCACCATTCCTTACGAATTCCATGAAGTTAGGAAACAAGCCCCTGGGAAAATATGATTTATCGAAATTGAGGGCTCTTTTTTCAACTGGAGCTCCATTATCTGGAGACGGTTATAAATGGGTGTATGAAAATGTCAAGAAGGATATCTGGCTCAGTTCATCCAGTGGCGGGACCGATGTATGTGCCGGATTTGTGGGCGGTGTTCCAACATTGCCCGTGAGGATCGGAGAGATACAAGGAAGGGCATTGGGTGTTTGTGCGGAAGCCTTTGATGAGCATGGTCAAACATTGATTAATGAAGTCGGTGAATTGGTCATTACGAAACCGATGCCGTCCATGCCGCTTTATTTCTGGAATGATCAAGATGGGAAAAGATACTACGAGAGTTATTTCGATACGTATCCTGGCATATGGAAACATGGTGATTGGATAAAGATCGACGACAAGGGCAGCTGTATCATTTATGGACGTTCCGACTCGACCATCAATCGTTCTGGTGTACGGATGGGAACTAGCGATATCTACCGGGTCGTCGAAGCGATAGACGAGGTAATGGAAAGCCTAGTCATTGATAGGGAAGTGCTTGGCCGCGGTTCCTCACTGCTGTTGTTCGTAGTCCTTAAGCCCGGAGAAAGTCTGGATGCAGCATTGACGGCAAAAATCAAGGAACAAATCAGAGGGCATGTATCCCCTCGCTTTATCCCTGACCAAATCCATGTGGTTGGACAAATTCCTAAAACGTTGAACGGAAAGAAAATGGAAGTCCCGATACGTAAAGTATTATTAGGTTTCGAGTTTGATAAAGTAGTGAATGCAGACTCCATGGGAAATCCAGAATCGCTACAGTTTTTTAAAGAATTGGCACTCGAGTTGAATGAGAAAAAAATATTCTAGAATTCAGGCGGAGCAAAAAGCTTCATCTCAAACTGTAGACAATCTCGATGAATATCGAGTTTATCTACAGTTTTTTTAGTGTTTTGTGTAATTTATACGTTGATTTCCACTCAAGGCACTTGCTTTCCGCGGGCGGTCCGGGAGCCTCCTCGGCGCGATTGCGCCTGTGGGGTCTCCCCTGGACTCGCTTTTCCCGCAGGAGTCTCGTACCTTCCGTTCCCAATCAACTTCTTTGTTTTAATTTTTAAATAGACCCCTTTTGTCTACAAACTGAGGAGGAGCAAAAAGCTCCGTCTTTTTAAATTTCTCTTGATTGAACTTAGAGATGATTCTCCAACGAGCAACTTCTCCATTTCTGGATACTGGTTTTTGATTTTAGAAGGTTATGCCATATGCCATCCATGACTCTCATACGTATAGTGCACCTTTTCCCGTTCAATCTTAAAAATAAAATGTGCTGTTGGAAGTATTTTCTTGACAATTTAAAAACAGATGAATAGAATAAAATGGAAAGTCAGTAAGTACTGACAGTCGATTCGGAGGAAGTGAGAGCATGAGTAGCAGTAATAAGCTTAGTACCGATGATAAGCTGCTGTTGGCGGCAATCGATCTAATTGCAGAGAAAGGGTACAATGGTGTTTCTACTCAGGAAATTGCTGGTTCCGCAGGTTTTAGTGAAAAAACACTATTCCGTCGGTTTGGAAGCAAGCAAAATCTTTTAGAAACGGCATTTGACCGATATCATTATACTGAAGAGATGACCAAACTTTTTAATGAAGAGCAAATCGTGTGGGATTTGCATTCAGATTTACTACTGATCAGTCGAACATATCATGAAATCATGAATCGTAACCGGAAAATGATTATGATAAGTATCAAGGAGGAAGGCAATTTACCTGGTTTTAGAGAAAAAACACAAAAGCATCCCCGACAGTTACTGGATATTTTGACAAACTATTTTAACACGATGCATGAAAAAGGAAAGCTTATTCCCACAGACCCAGAGCTTCAGGCGTTGTCGTTCATGATGATGAATTTTGGTGCCTTTATGAACAATCTGGATGCCGATGAGAACTATCCAACCGTGTCCCTGGAGGCATTTATCATGGAGAGTGTGCAAACATTTACTAGGGCTTTGACTCCCTAGTTTTTGAATAAGTATAATGACAGTCAGTACTGACATACCATGGTGATTGTATAGGAAATGCCAATTTTTAATGAACTAAAAAATAGATTAAATGACAGGAGATTATGAATATGAAATCAAGTAATACAATAGTATGGATTAATGTATTTACAGCTAAAACAGGCAAACTAGATGAATTGGTTGCTATCCAAGCTGAAGAACTGCTCAATTTCAAGAAGGGATCATAAGGTGTTCCCGGTTGGATCAGCAGCCGTTGGCATCGTTCTGTAGATAATGATAAGGCAATTATGGCAACGACCTTTGAGAGTATTGATTTTCATAAAAATTGGTTAGAAAAAAGTGAATTCAAAGAACATCTTAACAAAATAAAGCATCTCATTGAAGATACAGAAGGTGGGTACTACACGTTAGTGGAAGAGATTGAAAATATGTAAATCCCTCAACTTATGAGGTTATATTCTTAAACAATTAATTGGCCAGTAAGTTTTTACGAGGAGGAGAAAACATTGGAAAAATTAAAGATTGGAATTATCTTAGGAAGCACACGAATAGGACGTGTAAGTCCACAAGTGGGAAATTGAGTTAAAGAAATAGCAGATAAACGAGAAGATGCAACTTATGAAATCGTCGATATCGCAGATTTCAAATTGCCGTTTTTTGGAGAAGGCACTGGTAAAGAACCAGGATTATTAGCTTGGTCAGAAAAACTCTCTAGCTTGGATGGTTTTGTGTTTATTGTACAAGAATATAATCACAGCATTACAGGGGCATTAAAAAACGCACTTGATTCCGCACGTGATGAATGGAACAACAAAGCTGCGGGCATCGTAAGCTATGGTTCAACTGGCGGAGCCCGTGCAGCCGAACATTTGCGTGGCATATTAGGGGAATTACTAGTTGCGGACGTTCGTGTAAATCCAACATTATCGCTATTTACAGACTTTGAAAACTTCAAAACGTTTAAACCAGCTGATTTACACCTTGGTAATGTCCATGCAATGCTAGATCAAACAATTGCATGGAGCGGTGCGCTAAAAAATTTACGTTAAGCTTGATAGTTTACTAGCTAGGTCCTTCCTCTCTAATTATTTAACAAAATTCATGTTAGTAAATACTGAAACCTAAATAAAAGGTTTATTCCTTAAGCTTAAGCAGGCTGCTTTCCACATTCAAACCATCTTTGAACTTCAGTTATAAGTGAATTCGGATCGTATATTTTAAACAAAACGAGACAAAACGAGACACCAATCTCATTTTGTCTCGTTTTGTTTCTGCTGAAAATAGTTAATGTCCTAATTTTACCGCCTCCCATTTTGGCACGGCAATTGCACTATATAAGATTGACTCGCTATTACTGATTGGGGGCTGAAAAATGGAAACGGTTCAATCGAATGAAATAAAGTTATCTCAGGACAAGGCTTATTGGATGTATAAGAAAATGCTGGAAATCAGAAAATTCGAAGACCAAGTTCATGAATCTTTTGCAAAAGGGATTTTACCTGGGTTTGTCCATTTATATGCAGGGGAAGAAGCGGTTGCTGTTGGTGTATGTGCCCACCTATCCGAAAAGGATAGCATTACAAGCACTCACAGGGGGCATGGCCACTGTATTGCAAAAGAATGCGACCTAAACGGGATGATGGCTGAAATCTATGGGAAAGTGACCGGGCTTTGCAAAGGAAAAGGCGGTTCAATGCATATTGCCGATTTGGACAAGGGGATGTTAGGTGCAAACGGGATAGTCGGCGGAGGCTTTCCGCTCGCATGCGGTGCAGCATTAACTGCCAAGTATAAAAAGACCGATCATGTTAGTGTATGTTTTTTTGGTGATGGTGCCAATAATCATGGGACATTCCATGAAGGGATAAATCTGGCGGCAATCTGGAAGCTGCCCGTAATATTCATCGCTGAAAATAATGGGTATGGAGAAGCCACGCCTTTCAACTATGCTTCTAGCTGTAAAACGATAGCCGATCGGGCGATAAGCTACAATATCCCGGGTGTCCGGGTGGATGGGAAAGATGTATTGGCCGTGTATAAGGCTGCTGAAGAAGCCGTTCAGAGGGCTCGCAGGGGAGAAGGGCCATCATTGATCGAATGCGTTACTTATCGTAATTATGGCCACTTCGAGGGAGATGCACAGAAATATAAAAAGGAACAAGAAAAAAAGGAACATAAACAAGAGAAAGATGCGATTGCCCTATTTAGGAATTACTTACTGAATCAGAATCTGCTGGCGGAAAAAGAACTGATTTCTCTTGAGAATGCCGTTGAGGAATCTATTAAACAAGCAGTTAAGTTCAGTGAAGAGAGCCCATATCCAGAAGCGTCCGATTTATTAAACGATGTTTATGTATCTTATTAAACCATAAAAGGAGGAATTGAGATGAGTAGAAAAATCAGTATGTCGCAGGCAATAAATGAAGCAATGGCAATGGCAATGAGAAAAGACGAGAATGTCATCCTTATGGGAGAAGATGTAGCCGGCGGTGCAGAGGTCGATCATTTGCAGGATGACGAAGCATGGGGTGGCGTCTTAGGTGTCACGAAAGGATTGGTTCAAGAATTTGGCCGGGATAGAATTCTTGACACACCCATTGCGGAAGCAGGATATATGGGAGCGGCAATGGCAGCCGCTTCGACAGGCTTGCGACCGATAGCCGAGTTAATGTTCAACGATTTCATTGGCAGCTGTTTGGATGAAGTATTGAATCAAGGTGCGAAATTCCGCTATATGTTTGGCGGTAAAGCACAGGTTCCCGTGACGATCCGTACGATGCATGGTGCAGGGTTCAGGGCTGCAGCTCAGCATTCACAAAGCCTTTATGCCTTGTTCACCAGCATTCCAGGATTGAAGGTCGTCGTTCCCTCATCCCCCTATGACGCAAAAGGGCTTTTACTTTCAGCCATTGAAGATAATGACCCTGTCATCTTTTTTGAAGATAAAACACTATACAACATGGTTGGAGAGGTTCCGGAAGGCTACTATACAATCCCAATCGGCAAAGCCGAAATGAAAAGGAAAGGCTCGGATTTGACGATCGTTGCCATCGGTAAACAAGTTCACACCGCGATGGAGGCTGCTGAAAAACTCACAGCTAAAGGAATTGAAGTTGAGATTGTCGACCCGCGGAGCTTGTCACCACTGGATGAAGAATCGATTCTCTCCTCTGTGGCAAAAACAAATCGTTTGATTGTGATCGATGAAGCGAATCCAAGATGCAGTGTCGCAACGGATATTGCCGCACTGGTGGCGGATAAGGGGTTTGATACGCTCGATGCGCCAATCAAGAGGATTACGGCACCACATACACCTGTCCCTTTTTCTCCACCGCTTGAAGATATTTACCTTCCTACATCAGAAAAAGTGATACAAGCCGTTTCAGAATTATTAGGGGAACCTTCCATTCTAGGAGTGTAAATAAATCCAGATGCATGCTCCAGCTTTTTCGCATAGAACTGCAAAGGTTGGAGCAACAAAACCAATGATGGATAAAACAAACCATTATGAAGGGAGAAATTAGATATGGCTGTCGAAGTGGTAATGCCGAAATTGGGCATGGCAATGAAAGAAGGCACTGTTTCGTTATGGAGTAAGGCTGTTGGGGATCCAGTCCAAAAAGGTGAAGCAATAGCCAGCATCAATTCAGAGAAAATAGAAATGGATATTGAATCTCCAGCGGAAGGTACGATTCTGAATATAGCAGTTCAAGAAGGACAAGGAGTACCTCCAGGAACCGTAATCTGTCATATCGGAGATCCGAATGAAAAAATAAAGATCGATGAACCTGTTGCTGTAGAGACCCAGTTGAAAATTGATGAACAAGAAAAGCCGAAAACAAACGAGTCCCCCACTTTGCCAATAGCAGACCGATTGATGATCACTCCGGTTGCACGAAAAATGGCACAGGCAGCGAATCTTGACATTGAGATGATTCAAGGCACCGGGCCAGGAGGAAGAATCACTAAAGAAGATGTCCAGAAAGTAATGGAGAAAAGGGATTCCATCCCGGTAAATACAGTAGAAAGAATAGTTCCGCCAAAACCTGCTATAGAGAGTCAGCAGCAGATTCCTGTTAAGGGAATGAGGAACATCATTGCCAAACGTATGAAAGAGAGCTTGCAAAGCAGTGCCCAATTAACGCTAACGCTGAAAGTTGATGTCACTGATCTAGTCATTTTGCAAAAACAGGCTACAGAAACGCTGCAAAAATATGAATCAACTAAATTGACTATAACGGACTTTGTTGCCAAGGCTGTCGTGCTTTCACTTAAAGAGCACCCTAAAATGAATAGTGCCTATATTGAAGATAACATCATTTTGTATGAGTCTATCCATCTTGGATTAGCGGTGGCCTTGGAGAATGGACTAGTTGTTCCCGTCATAAGAAATGCCGAAAATTGTACCCTAAGACAGTTATCGAATAAGGGGAAGGAGTTGGCCCGGTGTGCACGTGACGGTCAATTGCCAATTGAAGACATGCAAGGTTCCACTTTTACAATCAGTAACCTCGGGGCATATGGCGTTGAGCATTTTACACCGATTCTCAATACACCGGAAACGGGGATACTCGGAATTGGCACTGCTTACGATACCCCGCTTTATATTGGCGAAGAATTGGAGAGGAGAACGATTTTGCCACTCAGTTTAACTTTTGATCACCGTGTACTGGACGGGGCACCCGCTGCTGCCTTTTTACAAACACTAAAACGGTATTTAGAAGAGCCGATCACCGTGATTTTATAGAAAAGGAGGGAAAGACTTGAATCGTATAGTTATTATAGGCGGAGGTCCTGCAGGGTATGTAGCGGCAATCACTGCTGCCCAGCAGGATAAGGAAGTCATATTGGTAGTCGATGGGCCATTGGGCGGAACCTGTTTAAACGAAGGCTGCATGCCAACGAAGTCATTATTGAAAAGTGCCGATACGTATGACTTGGTGAAAAATGCAGGGCAAATAGGAATTCGCCTTTCCCTCAATTCGATTGAAGTCGATTGGGATACCGTACAGGAACGAAAAAGAGAGGTCATTTCTAAACTTGTGAACGGCATTCGATATTTAATGGGTAAGAATAAAATAAAAGTTATACAGGGCAGGGCTTCTATCCTTTCAAGCAATCGACTGCGGATCGAGAACGGAAATGAAAATGAAGTGATTGATGCAAGTAAGATCATCATTTCAACGGGGTCTGAACCGATTCCACTACCTTTTGCGCCGTTTGATGGTGAATGGATCATCCACAGTGGTCATGCCATGTCACTTCCTGCTATTCCCGATTCCCTGCTAATTGTCGGAGGCGGCGTCATCGGATGTGAATTTGCCAGCATTTATAGCAGGATGGGCACCGAGGTTACCGTTATCGAAATGGGGGAAAAGCTGCTTCCAGGGGAAGATGAGGATATCACCAGCATTCTGCATGAAGAATTGAAAAACCAAGGCGTTACGGTCCATACCTCCACAGCTGTCAAAAACATCAATGCAACCAGTAAAACGGTATATTTAGAGAATGGCGATGGCAAATTGGAAGAAATGCATGCTGATTACGTACTCGTATCTATAGGGAGAAGACCAAGAGTGAACGGAGTAGGCTTAGAGGAAAACGATATTGATTTTTCCCGACTTGGCATCTCGGTGGATGATCGAATGCAAACAAGCAATCCAACGATTTATGCCTGCGGTGATGTGATAGGAGGCATCCAACTTGCCCATGTAGCTTTTCATGAAGGACGGGTGGCGGCCCTGAATGCCTGCGGTCAATTTGCACAAGTGAATTACCGGGCAATCCCTCGCTGCATTTATACCTCCCCGGAGATTGCCAGTGTAGGCTTGACCGAAAAAGAAGCGCGTCAAAAATATGGTGAAATTAAAGTTGGTGAATTCGCTTTTTCGGCAAATGGGAAAGCTGTCCTTTCCAATAAACCGGTAGGAAAGGTCAAAGTCCTAGTGAACCCACAATATAATGAAATTCTAGGTTTTTCCATTGTCGGTCAGCATGCAACAGAATTGATTGGACAAGGAACGATCATGCTGCATGCTGAAATAACGGCAGATATGTTGGAAGATTTAGTGGCGGCGCATCCAACCTTGTCGGAATCCATACATGAAGCTCTTTTAAATGTAGTAGGTCAAGCTGTGCATTCCTAAAATAAATAAGTTTTTTTACTGAAGGGGGATTTTGTATGGTTAGCGGTCAACGGACGGCAGTCGTCACTGGTGCAGGTCGTGGTATCGGACGTGCCATTGCATTAAGATTAGCTCAAGATGGATTGAATGTGGTCATTAACGATGTCAAACTGGATACGGCTGAATCGGTCGTGAATGAGATAAGGGAACTTGGACGTGAAAGCTTTGCCGTTAAAGCGGATGTAAGCAATAGACGGGAAGTGTTCGAAATGGTAAATCAAGTTGTGGAACGTTTTGGACAACTGGATGTTATGGTTTCAAATGCAGGAATTGCACAAATAAAGCCTCTATTGGAAGTAACTCAAGAAGACCTTGAACAGATTTTCAATATAAATGTAAATGGTGTCCTCTTTTGCCTGCAAGCCGCGGCAGAACAAATGAAAAAGCAAGAAGGCGGGAAAATCATAAGTGCTGCCAGCATAGCCAGTTATAAAGGGTTTAGTTTACTAGGTACATACTCGGCCACAAAATTTGCCGTTAGGGGAATTACACAAGCGGCAGCACAGGAATTGGCCCAGTTCGGCATTACGGTGAATGCATACTGTCCAGGAATTGTCGGCACGCAAATGTGGGATTTAATCGATGAAAAAATGGGCCCATATATGAATCTTGCTAAAGGGGAAACATTTAAAAAGTTCACAGATTCCATAACCTTGGGACGCTCCGAAACCCCAGAAGATGTGGCGAAATTCGTCTCTTACCTTGCTTCACCGGATTCGGATTATATGACAGGTCAATCCATCATGATTGATGGAGGAGTTATTTTCTCATAAACTTTATTGTTAAATAGAGAAGCATCATGTGAATGATCACATGATGCTTTTTTTTGCAAACTCAATCTAAATATTGTAAGCGAATACATAATCTACTATAATTAAAAAGACCTCGAATAACATCCTATTTTATTACTCCATGGTATTTTTCCTCTAGATTGACTGGTCAAATGAAGGTTCAAACCAAATGATTAGAGGAGGATTATATGCTATCCACCAGTTGTTATCTACGTACATGGGAACGCTTTGTCAGTGATGGGGTTCTCGATTCAAATCGTCTGAACAAGCGAATAATGGAATCCTGGTATCGCTGCAAAAAAGATCAAGTCAACCCATACCTTAATAAAGGCAAACACATTTTGTCGGATGAATTATTGGACATTCAAAGAGAAAAAAACTCCTTCCTATTAGAAGTTGCATCACCCCAATTATCCAGGATGAATCAATCGATAAAAGAATCTGGAATGATGGCTTTATTGGTCGATCCGGATGGATATGTCCTTTCACTTTCCGGAAACGAGAAAATCCTCGATGAGGCAGGAAAAATAAATTTTGTGGAGGGTGTATGCTGGACGGAGGGTGAGGTCGGAACGAACGCAATTGGAACAGCTTTGAAAACGGGTGAAGCCGTAATGATCCAAGGTACCGAACACTATTCGATTGCCTCGCACAAATGGAGTTGCTCTGCCATGCCCATATTAAATGAAGACGGTAAGATATTGGGAGTTTTGGATATATCATGTCCAGTAGAATATTTTCATCCCTCCATGCTGGGGATGGTAGCCAATTTGGCGTATACGATCGAACAGGAAATGGGAATGCGTTCCTATAAAAAGGAGCTGGCACTGACCCAGCACTCGATAGAACTTGCAGAAACCTATCCAGATTTGCCTTTTATCGTATGTAATCATAAACAAATGATAATATCCGCCAGTAAACAGGTTCGCAAAAAAATTCCTCAATCCATCGGTATGGCGTTGACCGATCTGTTAAATCATGGATATCGAATCGTAAAGGAAAATCCGCTTCTATCCAAAGAGGATAATAGGGTTTCCGGTAAGTGTTTATTCTTATCAGAGAATCATGGTCGTGAAACCAATAGGCTTTTTCCTGCTTCAATGCCTTCAGAAAGATTTGTCTTCGAAGGGGAAAGAGGGATTAGTGAATCCTTTCATAACACATTACGTAAAGTGAAGCTTGTTGCACCGACAGAAGCGAATGTGTATATATCCGGTGAAACAGGTGTTGGGAAAGAGCTTATTGCCAAGGCTATTCATGAAAATGGCATCCGCAAAAAAGGACCATTCGTCACGATAAATTGCGGAGCCATACCTAAGGATTTAATGGAAAGTGAACTATTCGGGTATGTTGATGGCGCTTTTACAGGGGCTAAACGGCAAGGGCACAAAGGGAAGTTCGAGCAGGCAAATGGAGGGACCATTTTTCTCGATGAAATCGGTGAAATCCCTTCAGCGATGCAGGTTGCCTTACTGCGTGTTCTTCAAGAAAGAAAAATCGTTCCGATCGGCGGCACAAAAAGCATATCATTGGATATTCGCATTATCACTGCAACACACCGTAATCTTGAAGAGCTTGTCAATGAAGGGTCTTTTCGTAAGGATTTATACTATCGGCTGAACGTTTACCCCATTCATGTACCTCCCTTAAGGGAAAGGATTGAAGATATTCCTTATCTAGTCAACTACCTGTGTTCGAATAATAATTGGAATATTCCATTAACTGAAGAATTATTGAACCGTTTAAAGGAGTACAATTGGCCAGGCAATATTAGAGAACTGCAGAATGTACTTCAGCGATTGACCATCTTACTAGCAGAGGGACCTCTTGATTATGTTAAAGTGTTGAATACCCTGCATTCCCAGCCTGTTACACGGCATAATGATTTCCCTGCATGGGAAGAACCGGGTAAAAATGACATCAAGGGAAATGAACTGACGATCCGTGAAAAAATTCAACGGGATCTAATGATAGAGGCATTACAAAAATCAAGAGGAAATGTCACTGCTGCAGCAAAGCTGATGGATATTCCAAGAAGTACATTTACAAGCGGCTCCATAAGTATGGTATATAGACATGCGTGTGTACATTAAGTAAGAAAAGCAGACTTATAGAAATCCTTGAAAAATGAAAGGGGTATGGCAAATGAAAACGAGAATGACTGAATTATTGGGGATTGAATATCCGATTATTTGCGGCGGGATGTTTCAAGTTGGCCTAGCCCCGCTCGCAGCCGCCGTTTCAGAAGCGGGGGGGCTAGGCATCATTACTTCGAAAACCCAGGTGACACCAGAAGGTCTCCGTGATGAAATACGCAAAGTGAAAATTTTGACCAAGAAGCCCTTTGCTGTCAACCTTAACCTGTTTCCAAGTCAAACGGCAACCCCGAATGATGAGTTCATCGATATTTTAATGGATGAAGATGTAAAAATTGTTGAAACGAGTGGCCGAAGCCCAGAAAGTTTAATGCCCAAACTTAAAGAGCACGGCTTTACCGTGATACATAAGGTAGCGAACGTCAAAAACGCAATGTCGGCAGAGAAATTAGGAGTCGATGCCATTATCATTGTAGGGAATGAAACAGGCGGACATCCAGGCATGGGGGATGTAGGAACGCTTGTCATGCTCCCTAGAGCCGTTGACTCCGTTACTATACCAGTAATAGCAGGCGGAGGATTTTCGGATGGAAGAGGCCTGATTAGCGCCTTATCACTCGGTGCTGAAGGTATCGTCATGGGGACACGCTTTATGGCAACGCAAGAAGCACCGATTCATGAAAACGTGAAGCAGTGGATGGTATCGGCCAATGAAACGGATACGGTCGTCATCCAACGGAATATAGGCAGTCCTTCGCGTGTAGCATTAAATGCCGTCAGTAAAGAAGTGGACAAACTTGAAAATGAAGGTGCCACTATAGAGGAATTGATTCCGCTAATTACGGGACAAAGAAGCAAGAAAGTATACTTTGAAGGAAATTTAGACGGAGGCATCTGGTCATGCGGTCAATCCGTAGGACTCATAAAAGAAATATTGACCGTCAATGAACTGATCAAACAAATCGTCCAAGAAGCAAAAAACTCGTTCGAATTCATCCAAAGCCGTATCGAATCCATTCGAACATAAATAACCTAACTGGAACATGCGATCAATAGTGATTTCGTGTTCCTTAGGTGGTCAAGAATAGACTTTATCAAAAATGCATGACCGTTATTTATAACAGAAGAATGATTTATAACTCTAACGCGAAAAGCCAATTCAAGAGAAAAAAGCTACATAAGCCCATCAATTACTTGCTAATTAACTTTCAGCAACTTCTTAATAAAAACTTTCAAATGCAAAAAAACCAAAAAGGTAATTAACCTTTCGTGAGTGTTTACATAACATTATTATTCTGCTTAATTCAAACAAAGCTTGAGATTTTAAAACCATTCTATTTTATCTGGCATTTTTGATTCCTGAAACTTTTAAATCTTTTTATATTAAATGTAAAAATCGACTTTTACGATTTTATATCACTCATGATAAACAAGAACTGATTGCTGAAAGTAGGTGTGGCTCTATACAAATTTAATTTGAAGGTTTGCCTTATAATCCTTGGCAGCTTCCTCTTGATTCACTTCTTGTTTCCACATATGAAAGCGGTCAATGCTTGTTATTTTACATCAAAACTCGATGGCGGTTTGAGCATCATTAAGTTTAAAACAATTTTTAAAGGTTATTCATGCTAAAGGCTGCTATGAGGTTAATTATGAAAGCTTATATTGTAATTATGTGGCTAAATGGAGGAGCTATCATCAATTTCAGGTAGAAAGGGGAACTTGCATGATAAAAAACCTTTTGAATTATCGATAAAAAACCTTTTGAATTTCATTGAGGTAAATTATATTTATATAACTTTTTATAAGTGTTAACCCGTGATTTTTCTCATTTGGCCAATTAATTTATATATAAGAATAATAAAAATGATAAAAAATGTAAATAAAACCGAGATATTTAGATTACTACAGGTTATTAGATAACTATTCTTTGAATAGGTCTTTAGGAAAGGGGAAACAATATGAAGAAAAAGATTATTTGTGCACTTACCCTAGCTGCTTTTTTAATAGGAGGGGCAATCATTTATTACTCAATTTCTATTTCTTTATACACAGCTACAGAAGATTTAAATGAATTCCCTGTACCTAAAAATGCTGAATTGGTTCAGTTAAATGAACAAGGGAATAGATATGAATGGTCAAGGGCTTCTGAAGAAGACGGCATTCCCAATGGATATGCAATGGCCCTTAAAGCGAATGGATGGAAAAAGGGGAAAAGCGAGGGCGCTTCCGTTTTATACATGAAGGGAAATAATAAAATAGATTTGATTACAACAACCAAGCAATTAGAGATCCTTAGAGTGAAATGACTAAGGATGATAAATACTAATTGAATAATCCGATCTATAGTATAAAAATGATTGAAAACGAAATATGTTAACAATTAGCAGATAAATTAAAAATCAATATATAAATCAAGAAAATTTAAATGACCGTAACTGATGTGAAATTAGCTTAAATCCAAGAAATCTTATTGCGAATTTAGACCGAATTTTTAAATTGAAGATCAATCATTATAATTGGAACAATTTTTATTTAAGTTTTAAAGTATAAGTTTACAATGACTAATTAATAAAAAAATTATAGATAAATAATGGCAATGAAATTAAATATAAAAAATCCGTATCCCATCTCACTAAGTTAAGTATTCTTAAGATATGAGACAAAATAAACATTAAAAATACAACTTCCTATAATATATATTATGTAAACTAGAAAAATGTTTAATAAAAATGATTCTTTCCTTTAATGTCTACCACCCCTCATCTATTAAACATTTTTAACAACGACTACATCTGACATATAGACATCCATACGGAAAATCATTTTTACGAATGTTTTAGCTTCTCTATTTTCCTTTTATGATTAATTCTAAATTCCTGTCAAGACTTTCTTTTTAAAATTATTATCTAATTGATAAATATCCTTGTTGAACCGTTTATTATTTGATTCATTTCCTTATTCCCGAAATAATTCACCAATCTTTACAAATATCCTATTCATGAATCTAAACTTTTTCAAATATACCTCAGGGTGATTCAGATTTAGAAATCCATGATTTTCCACGCGAAACGGGATTCGACAATACTTTCTTTCGTATTTCTCAGTTGCAACAATCCATTGTTCGGAATTCGCTTGGAAGACTTGAAAGTTTAAGCTACACGGTTACATTGGCAGAACCAGAGGCTTCTTAATTCAGTTAACCAATCCGATTCCATATATAAGACGCTCTCCCCTTTTACAAATGAACTGCGTCTTTTTCGGTATTCCTTTTTTCTCCAGAAGTTAATTTTCATGGTATTTCAACAAGCACATTTATAGGTTTTTTTATGTTCAGTATATACATAACGTTGATAAATCGATATTCCAGCTTCTTCTTTAAAATAACTTGCCCAAACGTTATTCAGCTATCATTCTTAATTGTACGCATTCAATATAACCCATTCAATATAACTTTAAATAGATCCTTATTTTTAAAAAAACAAACTTAAAAATCCAAGCCTTTTTTTTATATCGGCATATATAGTGTAGAAAGGGAGTGATTAACTTGGACGATCACGATAATAATTGTTGCAAAGAATCACACTACGGAAAACAGGACCTCAAGGACCAGGGGGTGCTTTGGCTTAATCATTGTACAATCCGTTTGGGAATTTTGTCATATAGATTTTGATTTCCGAGGATTCAGTTTAAATACAATCCCGAATCCGGAAACAAATGAGATCACTGTCTCTCTAAGTGGTGTCTATGAAATAAGTGCCGACCTTGTTGTTGTTACTAATGAACTTGACACTTCATTATTCACGATTAACTGAAGTGTCATAGGGCCCATTCCAGGTTCCTCTTTCGGAATCGTAATAGGATTGACATGTCAAACTGGAGAACCTTTTTGGTTTAACACTATAGGTAAGACCGTCCAAGTGGAATTAAATGCAGGAGAAAAAGTGTTTGTGTTTATTCAAAATGTGAGTGGAAGTGTTTCTTATAGATCTCCGTCACTTACTGTAAAACGTATAGGGCCCCTTGTATCCTCTGCTAAAGAGGAAATAGAAACTATTAAAGCAGAAAGAGAAACGGAAAAAACAGAAAAAAATCTTCATTGCTCGACTTTTCGGAAAGTGAACAATGAGAAAAAGGGTGAGTAAAATAGATAAGCCAATTCAAGGTCGTAGATTTGTTGACACGACCTATAAGTGTAAAAAAGATGATTTCTTTAATAAAAAAGATGATTTCGTCAATAAAAACGATCATAAAAAATGTAAGGATAGTGAACAAGGTCCTCGAGGACCTCAAGGACCTCAAGGGTTTCAAGGACTTCCAGGACCTCCAGGACCAGGGGGTGCTTTGGCTTATGGGTCATTGTACGATCCGTCTGGAAATTTTGTCACAGTATCTACGGTAAGTCCTCCGGCTCTGGGGCAGAAGGTTGTTTTTACAACTACTGGGCCGTTATTAGGAACTGCTCCTTTTCCTCCCGGTCCTGGTCCTTATACTGATATTGAGGTTCTGACTGCTGGGGTTTATGAGATTAGCATGGATCTAACAGCCAGATTGATTAATGCTTCTAACTTGACGTTTAATACCGAGGTGCAGTTCAGGTTATTCATCAATGACACAACCCCGGTTCTTGAAAGTACTTTTGAATCCTTTAATCGTATTTCAGGCGGTCCAGGCGGTCAACCATCGCAAGTTGAAACTAGAAACACGATAGGAAGAACAATCCAACTTCAATTATCCGCAAACGATAGGCTAAGTATTAGAGTTATTACTGCATCTGCCAATGTAACATATAGGTATCCCTCATTAGTAGTCACAAAAATCGCCAACTAGCTGCCAAAGTCAGTAAATAGGAGCAAAAAGAGCCCTAACCTAAATGTTGAGGGCTTTTTCCTTTTATAACTTTCAGAAGCTTAGAATGCTGGAGGATTCTTAAGATTATTTTTTAAAACTTATCAGGAAACTGCTTTATAACTCCCGCAGAGATAGTATCTGCCATTAAGATTATATGTATGACCCCTTCGTCAATTGCAACAATTCTTGCGTTCCAATCTTTTGCTAAGCTTGCAGTTAAATCATTTGTCACAAATTTCAGATATATATACAGCAAATTTTTTAGATCCTCATTTTTTAAATAGGGGTTGGCACCGCTAAGGAAAGCTGCTATTTCATCAGCATTTCTATACCATTCTTTGTTTAGCTGTTTCACCAAGGCATCATTTCCGCTTTTAGCCGCATCTACAATCTTTCCCGCAATTACAATATGCTCCTTAAGAAGATCCGTAAGTTTGTTCCCAGCTTTCTCTCCGTATACTGGCTTTACAGCATTACCAATATCCTCCTGATTCTTTAGAAGTCTAGCCAGTACCTGTGTTTGATCCTCCGCTCCAGCGGTGGTTGCACTTGTTATATAATTACTTGTCCACAATACATGATCAATCCAAAGTCTCCTGAATTCATTTTCGAAGTTTACCTCAGATTGACTAATACGTTGTACCTGTGGCTTAGCGTATGCGCTAGTTGTTCCGGCCACCATGTTTAGAGGAAAAAATAAAATAAATCCCATCAACAGTAATTTTTTCATAAAACCATCTCCTCCCAAAGTTAAAAAGTTCTTTTTTATTATTGATATATGCGATTTTTATATGCATAAAATTGCTTGTACTTACCATGTTTATATTAAATTGGAATTAGATGGACTCACATCGTCCAATGTAAGCTGTTTTGTATAAAATCAGGTCATCAATCATGATATTAATACACAGACACAGCTACGTCGCATTGGTGCTTTAAATATGATTAATTAATGTTTAAATTACTTGAAAATTCAGGAATGAGGCGCAAAGAATTAGTGAATTTAATATGGGAGCAAGTTAATAGAGAAAGTAGAAAATAAGAACGCCTCCTCCCCCTTCATCACATTGTCTTACCAAAACTATTAAGCATTCTATAGCAGCAAAAATTAAATGTATTTAATAGATCAGCAGGACTTATGCTCCAGCATGTGTGCAGTGCTCCAAGCAATGATAATTAAATATCAATTTGCAAGGTGCAATCAGAATGTCTCCCACTTCCCTTAGTCAAAGGCTTGAAAACATAGGCATTCATATGATTACTATCTGTATAGTCTGTATAGTGATGATACTACTACAAACAGTCCACCCTCCTGAACGATTAGCTGTTCATTAATTAAGTCTTACAGTATCTTGTAATTGGAATCAGAAAGAAAGAAAGAAAAAAATAAATTTTTCTTTGGTGTACATAATATAGGGAATAACCAATGATAGTAAAAGTGTTATGAAAGGGTGAACAAATGGAAAGAAATAACGCGATTGACTTTATTAAATTTTTTGCCATATTTTCTGTTGTAGTCATTCATGTATTCCCTAGGGATAGCCAAATTGGTCTATTTATTCTCGATAACTTCTCAAGGTTTGCGGTGCCATTCTTCTTTACTGCATCTGGTTATTTGTTCGGTCAAAAGATGATCCATAAAAGGGATTCCTTTGATTATTTTAAAAGGTATATTATAAAAATCTTGAAACTGTATTTGTGCTGGCTCTTCTTTTATATGATGTATGATGTTCTAATTCTGTATAAAGATGCTGCCGATGTACCAAAGGAATTTGCGCAATACATAAATCATTTTTCTTTTCTTGACCTTTTATATTACGGAACTGGGACTAGCGGATACCAATTGTGGTTTTTAACCGCATTAATTTGGAGTGTTATCATTCTATTCGGTTTTTTTAAGTTAAAAAAAGCATGGCTTCTTTTACCCATTAGCTTAATATTCAACTTGTTAGGTCTTTTCGGACAATCGTATTCGGTGTTCTATGATCTTCCTCTGAGTACACGGGATGCTTTATTCATTGGTCTTTTCTATACAACTTTGGGATTCTTCTTTGCGGATGATAAATTCTTTAAAAAGTCGGGAGCAATAACAGCCAAAACCAATTTATCTTTAATTTTTATCTTCTTTACTATCCAAGTGGTAGAAGGATACTTATTAGAAAAGATTTTATCGGGAAGTCATGGGGAGTATTTTATTTCTACTATCTTTTTAACTGCATTTCTTTTTTTATTTGCATTAAATAATAAAACATTGGGGAAGGATTTGTTCATTACTAAAGTAGGAGGAAGAGCCCTGGGTATATACATTGTTCATGTAGTTTTCATCGATATTTTTGATTTAATTATATCGGCACTAAGAATGGATCCTATATCTGACAATCTTTTCTTAAAACTATTTGAGACACTCCTTATAATTACGATGTCGTACATTTCTTATGACCTGCTTCAATATTTCAAAAGGCGTTTAAGCGAATTTGTAAAAATCAGTTAGTGGAAGGTTAAAACCCTTACTTAGTGCTGGGATTTATAGATAAAAAAAACCCCTGCTGGGAGCATGGGATTTTTTTTCAATTACAAATAATTAAAGCTTGGTCTCCACCGGGTGAACTCTCGGTTCCTCTATGCTGTCGCCAGCATGTTTTTTTGACCAGTAAGTCGCGAGAATTGGTCCCGATATGTTGTGCCATGCAGCAGCCAGGACGCTTGGAAGTGCTGCCAGCGGGCCGAAATGTGCAGTAGCAAGTGCAACACCTAACCCAGAGTTCTGCATGCCCACTTCAATCGAAATCGCTCTTCTATTCAATTCATCAAGTCCAAGCACTTTTGCTGCTAAGTAACCAAAAAGTAACCCAAATCCGTTATGAAGCATCACGGCAGTAAAAATAAGGAACCCGGAAGCAGCAATGCTAGCTGCGTTGCCTGAGACTACTGCGCTTACAATAGTAATGATGGCTGCTACCGAAATAAGTGGTAAAACGGTCATGCTTTTTTCGACTGCTACTGGGAAAAACCGCTTAATGGCCAATCCTAAAACAATCGGTAGAAGGATGACTTGTACAATGGACTTAAACATATCAAAAAAATCAACAGGCATCCATTGTCCTGCCAGCAAAAGCAGAAGCAGCGGTGTCATGATAGGAGCCAGTAAAGTTGATACCGAAGTCATAGCTATCGATAAAGGTACATTCCCTTTTGCAAGATATACCATAACGTTAGAGGCTGTTCCACCTGGTACACAGCCAAGCAATACCAGACCTGCAGCTAATTCGGCTGGCAAATTCATGAGTTTAGCAATAAGGAATGCTACAGATGGCATAATGATAAACTGGGCGCAAACTCCAATTATCACGGGCAGTGGTTTAGTAATGATGATTTTAAAATCAACTGCCTTCAAAGTGAGCCCCATTCCAAACATGACAACGCCAAGCAATATTGTAATGAATCCTCCCAATCCCAAAAATGGCTCAGGAAATATAAAAGCAATGACGGATATTAAGATAACCCAAACAGCAAAATATTTTCCGGCTACTGCGCTTAATGCTTCTAATACTTTCATTCCATCACACTCTTTCTAGCATTAATATTTTATTGGGATTTAATAAATTATTTGGATCAAGGGCCACTTTGATTTTTTCCATCACAAACAGTGAGTTCCCATGTTCTTTTTCCTGATATTTTTGTTTACCGACCCCAACACCATGTTCGCCAGTACATGTTCCCTTACGTTCTAGGGCATACAGGACAATTTGTTCATTTAGCTGTTCTGCTCTTTTAATCTCTTCTTGATTATTGTTATCAATCATTAAAAGTACGTGATAGTTCCCGTCGCCTACATGGCCGACGATCCCACCGGTAAGGCCAAGGAAATCAATAGCTTCCCTTGCGTGGTGAATGGCACCGGACAGCTCTGAAATCGGAAGGCAGACATCAGTCACCATCAGTTTTTTTCCAGGATTGCCATGAATATAAGCATAGGCAAGATTATGGCGAGCTTCCCATAGGCGGTTCCTGGCAGCATTATCTGTTTCAAATTCAATATCGAAACAATTATGTTCAGCTACTATTTCCTTAGTGAACTCTATGTCTTGCTTTAACCCGGCTTCATTGCCATGAAACTCCAAAAATAGTGTAGGCGCTTCGTTATAGCTTGTATCACTATAAAGGTTAACCTGCTTCATTGAGGGTTCATCGACAAGTTCCACCCTTGCTATTGGAACACCTGACTGCAAAATGGATACAACAGCTTCCACCGCATGGGTCAATGTCGGAAATGATGCCCTTGCCGCCATAACGTGCTCAGGAATTCCGTAAACTCTTAACGTCAATTCCGTAAAGCAGCCAAGCGTTCCCTCTGATCCAACAAAAAGGCCGTTTAGATGGTAGCCTGATGACGATTTAGCCGCCAAATTGCCAGTATGTATAATCGAACCATCTGCAAGTACCACTTCAAGATCACGGACTTGATCACGCATCACACCATATTTAACTGATGTCGTTCCACTGGCATTTGTTGCCGCCATTCCGCCAAGAGTAGCATCAGCTCCCGGGTCAACGGAAAAAAACAAACCGTATTTTTTCAATTCTTTGTTTAGTTGCGAACGCGTTACGCCAGGCTGAACTTTTACGAGAAAATCGTTTTCACGAACTTCCAGGATTTTATTCATTAGTGAAAAATCAATTGTTATGCCATGATTGTATGGTATGACATGTCCCTCGAGGCTTGATCCCAACCCAAAAGGAACCAACGGGATTTTGTACTTATTTGCCAATTTCACAACTTCACTAACTTGCTGTGCTGTTTCCGGAAATACAACAATATCTGGAAGACTTACAGCATGATAGGATTCATCTCTGGCATGCAATTCTCTTACTGTCTGGTTTTCCGTTACTTGGCTTCCCGAAAGGATTTGCTTTAAATCGTTGATTAAATTTACACTAGCCGCTTCCATTCTATTCTCCTTCTTTCTGCTATAGCATCCGTTTTTGTCATATCAAAAACTTTGGTCGTACCTATACCAATATTTAGTTTCTTCTTCTATTCTTCAACTGAGTATCAAGAGATGGTTTCCCCCTCCTTAAATGGCTTTATATGATACCGTTTCCATTTATCGGATAATTGGTCTAACCAATTTTCATTATACTAAATTTTTTGACTTTTTCAACAATTATCCGTTTTATACTTTTCTCCATAAAAATATGCTTTATTCTCAATATTTATGGTTAATTTTCCATCCTTATAACAAAAACCCAAACGACCTTTAATAGCCATGTGAACGTAATTTGACTGAATCTAGACCATAATATTTTTACAATATTGGTCTAACCAATTAAAATATCAGATTTTTTCAACAGTTATTTATTTTAATTTTAATATTGCGGATTATCCCCTTGCTTCATAAATGAATGCTTGTTAGAATGATTTCACTAATAGTCGTACCAGCAAGTTGTTAGGGTTGTCATGGAAGGATGTGAAGAAAGTAATGGATTCAATACCAGTTAAATCTCCCAAAGTGTACGAAGTCATCTTCAATCAAATTAAGGAATCTTTTATTAGCGGTGAATTGAAACCTGGAGATAAATTACCGCCTGAACGCGAATTATCCAACCTTTTTAAAGTGAGTCGAACATCAATCAGGGAAGCCCTTCGAGTATTGGAGATAAACGGAGTCATTGAGATTAGACCAGGTGATGGAACATTTATCAGACAATCTGATGTCCAATCACTGATTGAACAGCTAGCCACCTCAATCATCAAATCTGAGGACAACATGGTCTATGAAATGCTTGAAGTCCGTCGAGTAATTGAAACGGAGTGTGCTTTTCTTGCTGCGCAGAGAGCAAACTCTCTTGATTTACAAAATATCCTTAAGGCTCTAGAAGAAATGGCACGCTCGGGACATGATGAAGAATTAGGCTTGCGAGCAGATCTGCTTTTTCACCATAGTATTGCACAAGCCACAAATAATTCCATATATGCTGGATTGGTTCATACTTTAAGTGACCAAATGAAAAATACGATTCGTGCCACCAGACGGCATCGTTTCGCAAAACCAGGTCATTTTCAAGAAACGCTTCAAGAACATAAAGAAATCTACTATTCCATCGCATTAAAGGACGCGGACAAAGCCAAGCAACTAATGAATGCCCATATCATTCGCATTAGAGAGCAGATGGCTGCGGCTACACTTGAAAGCATTGGAGAAGATGCAAAAATTGCTGCTTATCCAAATAAAAAAGACCAGCCTCACAATGCTGTAGGTGAAAAATAAAGTTCCGCTTGCAATATAATTAACCCAATATGGAACTACACCTCTAAAATTATCAACTAAGTGATTTTTTAACCTTGGCCTATTAATTGACACTACTTTGCCCAATAAAAAAAGCGCCTTTCTCAGAGGGCGCTAAGCTGGTTAATTATAGTTAAAAAATTGATCCCTTATTTAGGTAAATGTTTGTTTTATCCTTTTGACATAGTGAAGGAATCAATGTTACATACTTTTAGAGCATTATCAATCAATGAAAGCTGTTCATTAATCATAGATAAGTAGGAAATATGATAGTCATTAATTTGTTCCTTTAACTCCAACAGCAGCGTTTTGTCCCTTAATATAAGGTAAATCTCGTCTGGATGTAACATATCACTTCTCCTTTTAATCAAGATATTACCTTTTACCCAAATTATTACAATCATTAACTTGTAAGTGGATGTTTTGTACTATATTTCACAAGGTATTGCTCAGTAACAATTCCTTCTTATAGTAAAGATCCATTAGTTGAAGTAGCACGACGATCTAAAAAAGGCTGTCGTATAGTAGTATTAAACGTCGAATATGCCCCCTTCTTACCTTATTGTGTTAGACTTAATAGATAAAACCATATTTTCTTGGTTTTAATTGACTTTTCTTAGTCACACTTGCATAAGCAAAGGAGTGAAGGAAATGGAGAAAATCAGCGTTTTTTTGGATGACTATCGGAAAGCACCCGATGGCTATGTGTTAGTCGAGACTATTGACGAATGTTTAGAGCTATTGCAAAACTTTGATATTGAACATCTCTCTTTGGACCATGATTTATTAAATAAAACCAGGAATGGTTCTATGCTTGTTCAAATGATGGTGAAAGAAAAACTATTTGCTAATCGCATTACTATTCACTCTGCCAATTCAGTTGGCGGTAAAGCGATGTACAACTGTTTAAAGCAAGCACAACGGAATTTAACTATGCCCCCTGCCATTATCGTATCCTTACGACCATTGCCCCTCAAATTCTTCCCGTCAAAGGTTCTGCAACATTATATAGATATACGGTAACCCCTTCTCAATCTCAATTACATTTCACCCATTGTTTATACATTAGACCGTAGGTAAGATACAAAGGGCAACTTTAATCCGAGTTGCTCTTTTTGTATTTCTACTTTGTTTAAGAGATTGAATATTTTTCATTGCACACTTTGCCATCATCACCATGTGAACAACTTAATCATCGAATTTTTTTTTTTTCTGGCTGCGTATATCTATATCCCAATTCCCATAGCATTGTACCGACAAGTAGAAGTTCATACCGGATACACATAAAGATTCGACACATATGAGATATGTAATTTTAAAGTTACTATCCTCCCCCTGCCCTATCACCTAATTAATTTTGGTGGTTTCTTAAGACATATCTAGCCACCCAGATCTTTCAATTTTCTGTGGTGATTTTTCCTTCTTTGAGGCTTTGTCTTCCGTTGTAAAAGGTAAACAGTTATCTTTTGTGCTTTTTTGCATTAACTGCCTCCTGATGTAAACAATAAATTTAATTGGAGCTGTTTATAGCGCAACGAAAGCAGCTGTAAATTATGATAGTGAAACGTTCCGTCAAGAGGAAGCCGTGGTTGAAAGTATTGTTTGGGTATCGATTATTTCTCCAGGAGCTATCACAACAGAATTAACTCAAACCATTGCTGATACAGACTTGAAAGGTCCGTTCGAAGAATTATACGATGCTTTTGCGATTAGTCCTGCCCGAATAGCGGAAACGATTCTAGATGCTACCGTTAATGAGTTTATTGTAAGACCATCTCGACAATAGCCTTAATCGATAAAAGTTTTGAATAAATTGCAGGTCAATAAAATAGATCACACCCTGATTGAAAGCGGACAAGGGGTGATCTATTTTAGTCTTAAAGCCAATTGCTATTTAATATGCCCATTCTGTATTCATTGAATTAATTCATGATTTCACTTCATTGAAAAATTGCGGCAGGTCTTCTTTATGCGCTTCGAGCATTTCATCCAGCATTTTTTTGGCGATAGTGTCTGATGGTACCAAAGGGTTTATCGTCATCGCTACCAAAGCTTTATGATAATTTCCTGTGTCAGCCGCTTCAGCAGCCATTCTTTCAAATGATTTTATTTGCTGGACCAACCCCCGGACTGCTACAGGCAGGTCGCCTATGGCGATTGGTCTTGGCCCTTCTTTGGTGATCACACAGTTAATTTCAATGGCTGATTCATCTGGAATACTCGCTATCGCTCCGTTATTATGTGTATTGACTGGCTGAATATCCCGCTTATCATTGTAAATCGAATTGATGAGGCTGCAGGCCGCTTCGCTGTAATACGCTCCACCGCGCTTTTCTAGTTGAGTCGGTTTAACATTCAGTTCAGGATCTCTATACAATTCAAATAGGTCTTTTTCCAGTTGTTGAAAGACCTCAGCCCTCGTCCCATTTGTTGCTGAGGATTCCTTTTCTTCGGCAAGCGATACAAAAAAAAGCAAATTCACATGTAGTGTAATTGCTTTTTAAAGAAGTGTATGGATATAACTCATGCTAATTTAGCTTTCGTTAATATTCGAGCTATCCCCTAACAGGTAGACTATGGTTTTAATCGCCAAGTAAAAATAAACTCCTGAAGATTTTCCCCGATTTACAATGACCTTACTTGTTTTTTACGATGGATAGTATCGTAATGGTGCTTATTATGCAGAGTGTGCCGAGCCACTCGGCAAAACCGAACGTTACTTTCAACCAGAAAACGGATATTAAGGTTGCGGATAATGGCTCAACGGAAGCCAATAGGCTTACCTCTGAAGCAGATATGAATTTTGTACTTTCCAAATAAAAATAAAAAGCAATGATCGTTCCGAAAATGATGATGAATAAAACCGCTGAAAATGAAGATAACGTCCATTTGCCTTCAAATGCCCATGGGGGATGGATCATGCTAAAGCATATGCCTCCAATCAACATGCCCCAACCCACAACAATCATTGAACCCCATCTTGAAAGGAGTTTAAAAGGCTGCAATGTATAGAATGCCAAGGCAAAGGCTGATGTTACTCCCCAAAATACTGCCCACCCGGAAATGGAGAGTGTACGTATGCTTCCTCCCGTCACAAGCAAAAAAGTGCCTAAAATCGCTATGATCACAGCTACGCTCACCGTAATGCTTGGAAAACGTTTGGAGCGAATGGCTAAATAACAAGTGATCAGTGCCGGGGCCAAGTATTGAAGGACAGTGGCAGTGGCTGCGTTGCCATGTTCAATTGCTGCAAAATATGTGTATTGAACAGCGAGCATGCCCAGAATGGCAAAAAGGATAATTTGAAGCGCATCATTTTTAGTTTTCCAAATCTCAAAAACTTTCAGTCTTTCATTCTTATAAGCGACCCCCAATAAGATGATTCCAGAAAGCAACAAGCGTACAACAGTGAGCCACTCAGGACTGAAACCTTGCTGCTGAAATAGATATTGAGCTGCCGTTCCTGACACTCCCCATAACGCAGCGCCAGTCAGTACCAGTGCAATCCCTTTATTTCTTGAAGGTGATATAGCAACTAAAGTATCATTATTCATTTTTTTCTTTCCCACTTTTTACACGTTCCGTATGGGCTTGTATTCTAAAGTAACTTTCTTTCCAATTCTTTTCTATCTCCTTAAGCACCATAGTGAGATTTCCACCCCTAATTGCCTGTATGATCTGGTCATGCTCATCAACGGAAAAGTGTACATCACTTACCTGATTGAAATAAAACAGTTCCATTCGTATAAGTTTTTGTTTGAGTCCCGATAGAATCCGCTTCAACTCATCATTTGTTGAAAGATTGATGTAAATGGAATGAAAGTCATTATCTTTCTGGACGGCCACTATTTGATTTCCCTCGTCGATTGCGTTTTTAACTTCATGATTGATGGCTTCCATTTCCATTAAGTGTCTTTCTTCAATGAAATCAAAAGCCTGTTCCATAGCCAGCTTTTCCAGTGTCCAAACAAGGGAATATATGTTTAATCCCCCCTCGATTCGAATAGGGGAAACAATAGTTGAACGGCTCGGCTTGGTCTCGACAAATCCCTCATCCTCAAGCCTTAAAAGTGCTTCTCTAATAGGGGTTCTGCTTACTCCCAATTGTTCGGCTAATTCTTTGTCGCGTAATTGTTGGTCTGGCGACAGGATTCCCTGGACAATCCAATCCCGCAATATCAGGTATGCTTCTTCACGTACAGACGTACGTATAATTTTTTGTGAAGAATTTGAATGCTTCAACGGCTTTACCTCCTTAAAATACAGGTATATATAATATGCAATATATCACATATCGCATTCCGTTGGAAGAAATTATAGAACATTTTAAATCTGGGTCCTTTAATAAAACATCAAGCATCTTTTCACATAATAAAAGGGAATCCTTCCTTTGTAAAAACACTTTTTTACGATGGTGAAAGAAATCCTTCTATCATGATTCCTCGAGCTTTAAATTTACAACGATTCACTGATTAAAAATAAAGTTCTATTTTTTTGTATACCATTGTATGTATTTTAAAATTCCTAGTACATAGATTGAGACTAATGGCATTTGTAGTTTATTGCTTTCAGGATTAACAAATATTGGGTATTTTTCGCGAGTGATTTGGATACTTCTCCACTTTACTGACCATTTTCAAGTGAATTTGTGTATCTAAAAAAATGTCTTGAAAATATCTTGGTGCTTACCGCACTCATTACATGAATATTCTATTTCCAATGCATCTTCAGTTACTGTATGAACTGTCTCTTTTTTACAAGTTTCACAAAATCTCTTTTCGGATATTTCTTTCATTTATCATTCACACTCCGTTTTTTCAACATATTTGTACCCTTGTTACTATTATTTTGCGAATATCCAACGGAAAAAATACCTTTTTCCTGAAGGGCCAGAGAAAAAGGTACTAAAATTGTTAATTTAACCTTGGATTCCAATACATCAAAGCTGCATGAAACGGATATTCGTATTCGAAAACTCCTTCTTTTTCCACCACATATTTATTTAGGATCGTTTTTACTTCATCATAGGAAAAATGTTCATTAAGAATTTTTGTTGTATTATCTCGGATTGCTTCTTCATAGGTGGAATAGATTTTTTTACTTTTCAATTTAACGATCTTACAGTCCGCCAGTATTCCAAGTTGATACAAAACATTCAAGATGTGTATGTAATCCCGTCTTCTTAAATTGATCGTATATCCTCGTTGCTTCAATTCCATATAATGAGGTTTTTCTGGTCCGGTTGTCATACCTACTATCGCTAAACGAGCTGCAGAATCATTCATTTTTAATAAGGTATGACCGATTTCACTCATTCGGTAATAACAATTAAAACCAAATACTACATCATATTTGACTTTTTTGTTATCACTTTCCCACTTATCATGAATTAACTCCATGTTTTCGAAACCTTTTTCGTTTGCCTGGACTTCCAAAAAATTGATAATGCTTTTGGAACTATCTATACAAGTTAGCTTCCTGACTTCTTTTGCAATATCAAATGTATAATTGCCCCATCCAGGGCCGATTTCCAAAACATGATCATCCTGTTTTAATAATGCCAATAACTCTTGCTGCACAATTTTTGCATAAGGGTCCGCTTTATGTTGTTTTTTCGCTGCGACCTTGGAAGCCCAAAAAGCTTCTTCTGCAGCATCATCTTTTAGCCTGTTAGGTATCTTCCCTGTATGATCTGTCATTGCCTGTTTCCAAAGTTCAATATAATCTGTCATCTTTTCTCCCCTGAATTCGTATGTAGTTATCGGTTTTCAAATTAAAGCAAACAGCCAAATACTTCCTCTATTAAATATATTAGCATACCATAGCTAAAACTTTGTTTTACACATAAGAAAAAGGAGCAAAAACTTTGCTCCTGTATCCATATTGCTTATTTTTCTAAAAACTTTTATCTTTTCGATAAAGCTGACCACGTATTTTCAAGCCATTTATCAAAGTCTGCTCCTTTTTCACCCTCATATGTATCATATATATCCATTCTCATCTTCTGGAGTTTGTCTTTGAATTCGTGATATGTGTGATTTTCAGGTAAGCTCTTATTGATCCTCACTAAGATTTTGGTCAAACCTTTGATCAACTCGCCCTTTTTCCTTGCTGGCAATTGCACATCTTCGCCTAAACTTTTCAATTGACGGTAGGCTGCCTCTTGAACTTTATATACAGAATCATTATTCATGATATGTGTGAGAATGGCGATTACTTGTTTATTTTTTGCTTGACCCAATTCTTCGATTGCATCTAAACGTTCTCTCCAATTAGATTTGCGATTGGCAGACTTTTTTAATTCCTCATAGTTGGCAGGTAATTCGATACCCGTTGTTTCCTTGTTATTCAAATGAATCATTTCTCCTTCTGTCTTAGTGATCCGGATATCAAACATGTAATCCGATATAATAATCCCATTACCAAAATGGCTTATTCCTTCTTCATTATACCCTTTTCCATATTTTAATATAGTTAAATTTATCTGCCGTATCGTCAAACACCCGGGTTCCGGGACGAGATGCTTTGTTTGTCCTCAATATACCTGCGCCTATCAACTTCAACTTTAAAAGGCATAAATCCTGCCTGGATTCATGCCACTTTGAAGGATGTTTTTATTATTGAACATGTACAAATCTAGTCCACGTAATGTTTTTTATTATCTGGATGAATAGAAAATTTTTTACGTAAATTGACGAGGTTTACACCAAAACTTTCTTCTAAAAGTTCCCTATGTTTCTCCATGATTTCCATGAGATACAAATCATGAATCATGACTTCTGTAATGGGCATCACTAAACCTACATGCATGGTCCATGCTGCACGGCTATCTTTACCAAGAGAGACTATACCTGCGACTACTTCAGAATCATCGCCACTGATAACAAGCCATCGTCCACCATACTCTTCTGTAATTTCATAACCCATATAATGGAGGTAAACATTTGCAAAATCACAGACGATTTCCCCATAGGCAATAATTGTTACATTGACCCCACCATTTGCGGCCTGTCTTAGTTCAGGTTCTAATTCTTCGAATTCGTCTTCCCAAATCTCTAAGAGTATTCTTTTTTTAGCAGATAATATACAAGCTTTAACTTTATCAAGTATTTCATTGCGCCCCATGATATTCCAGATATTTTCACGATCATTTGCAGACCGTTCGAACTCCGCTAATGATTTTTCTGCCAGTTCAAAATTCTCTTCCGCTTTCATCCGACGGTTTTTTATTAGCTCCTTTGCAGGAACAGGAGTATACTGTGGTGTGTTTCCAGGACTGACCAGAATATCTCCGCGTATGGCGAGACTATCCAGAATTTCATATATTCTTGAACGTGGTACACCGGAGTTTTTTGCTACTGCATAGCCTGTTAATGGCGATTCTTCCAATAAGGCAAGATATGCTTTCGCTTCATATTCGGTGAAATTCAGATTTTTTAATGTTTCTAAAATGTTTTCTTTCATAAACCCTCCAACACAACCTTAGTCGCTACCTTTGTAACTAATATTTTAGCAAAATCTGTTGACGTTTTCCATTTTCATCTAATATACTTACTAAGTAGTTACTTTAGTAACCACTATGAAAACGGGAGGGTGAATTAGTTTGGACAGCTTACTTACATACATTTCAATAGTGGCAATGATGGTTATTATACCGGGAGCAGATACAATGCTCTTAGTGAAAAATACGCTTAGCCATGGTCCGAAAGCGGGACGTTATACCGTTCTCGGAATGGCAACGGGACTTTCTTTTTGGACGCTTATAGCCATTCTTGGACTATCTGTTGTCATTGCAAAGTCTGTGATTCTTTTCAGTACAATCAAATATTTGGGAGCCGCATATTTAATTTACTTAGGGATAAAAAGTTTTTTTGCTAAAAGCGTTTTTTCCTTAAAAGAAATTCAAGCACAAGCAAATACACCTGTTAAGTATTCAAACCGGCACAATAAAGATTCCTTCATGCAAGCATTACTTAATAATATTCTTAATCCAAAGACCGTTTTAGTTTATATAACAATCATGCCACAATTTATCAATTTGAACGGAAATGTAAACCAGCAATTGATTATATTAGCCTTCATCTTAACCTTGCTCGCTGTACTGTGGTTTCTATTTCTTGTTTATCTAATTGATTACGCAAAAAAATGGATGAACAATTCTAAATTCCAGAAAGCATTCCAAAAATCAACTGGCTTAATTTTAATCGGTTTTGGGATAAAAACAGGAATTTAAATTCATTTACTCACACATTCCGTTCAGATAATTGAACGGTTTTTTTCATTTACGAACCGGCACCGATATCTTTTTAATTATACATATGGCACTGCATTATTGACTGCAAAGATTTTTACGTCTTCATCATTTAAAACAAAAACGTCAGTATTTTCCCATAAGTGCAGGAAATACTGACGAAGTAATGTCCTATGAAGTTTGAAGTATCCCTTTTTGTCAATCCAAGCCGCAAGCCTTGGCAAGTACTTCAACAAGGTGCAAACTTTTCATTTGGTTCGCCGCTCCCTCCCTTTGGATGCCAATGCTCATTTGCATTTGGCATCCTGGGTTAACCGTAACAATGGTAGTTGCTTTCGTTTCGTTAAGATTCTTCATTTTCTCATCAAGAATTTTCATGGATTCATCAAAGTGGAGAAGATTGTAAATGCCTCCAGATGCACAGCAACGGTCAAACCCTTCCATTTCGACATAGGAAACTCCTGGTATGGATTGCAATAATAAACGAGGTTCCTTTTGGACCTTTTGAACATTGCGTAAATGACATGAATCTTGATAGGAAACGATGCCTTGCCATCCTTCAGTGAAGGGTAGCGGTCCCAATTGATGAAGAATTTGACTGATATCTTTTGATTTTTCCGAGAAAGCCCTTGCCGCCGCAGCCCATTCTTGATCCTCTGCCAATAGATGTCCATATTCAAGAAGCGAAGCACCGCAGCCTCCTGCGTTATTTACGATTACATCAGCATCCGTTTGCATGAAGGTTTGGATATTTCTCTTTGCCAATGCTTTCGCTTGTTTTGTTTCACCTTGATGGGAATGCAGAGCACCGCAGCAATTCTGATTTTCAGGGAGAATGACCTCACAACCTGCTATGGTAAGCAGCTCAATGGAAAGACGGTTAATTCGTGACATCATGGAATCCATGATACACCCAGTAAAAAATGCCACTTTTAATTTCGTTTCCCCTTTTGCCGGTATAATCGTACCTGGCCGGATACGTTTGGAAGAAGTCTCGATGACTGGAAGTGCCTGTTCTAAATGTGCAAGGGCAGGGGAAACCTTCTGCAATATATTTGATGAACGGATAAGCTTGGATAAGCCGGTTTTTTGATAGAGCTGCACTGCACTTCCAATCCTGTTCATTCGTTTTGGATATGGAAAAAGATGAACCAATGCCAGTTTTTTGATTTTTGTCATTTTGTTTTTTTGGTTTGCTGACGGGGAGTTTTCAATGGCTTCTTTAGCCGCTTCCAGTATATGTCCGTATGGCACACCAACAGGACATGCTGTTTCACAAGCACGACAGCCTAAGCATAAGTCGATTGGTTCAGCTAAATCTTTTTGGAAATCTATTTTTCCTTCGGCTGCCATTTTCACTAGATTGATACGACCGCGTGGAGAGGCGGATTCCACACCCATTGATTCATATGTAGGGCATGCCGGTAAACAGTATCCGCATTTTACGCATTGGTTTGTCCAATCATAGGCATCTGAATATAAATTTTGGACCGCAGCATTTGACTCATTCGGTTTGGCGGGTAGATTCATGGAACCAACACGACCCTTGTCTGTCCCTTATCAGGAAAAATCTTCCCTGGATTCAGGATATTATTGGGATCCCATGCTTCTTTAATTTTTTTCATCATATTCACTCCAGTAATTCCTAATTCCATTTCCATATATGGTGACTTTAAAGTACCGATTCCATGTTCCCCTGAAAGTGTTCCGCCTAATTCGATTGCCGCTTCAAAAATTTCACTGACAGCAAGCTCCACTTTTTTCATTTCCGTAATATTTCGTTTATCAGTAATGATGTTCGGATGTAAATTCCCATCCCCTGCATGACCGAATACAACCAAGTTCAACCCGTATTTCTCCCGGATATTGTTTAATCTCTCCATCATTGCCGGTATTTGACTGCGTGGAACGGTCGCGTCTTCAGAAATTTTTGTAGGACCCATTTGTGTAATGGCCGGGGAAACCAATTTACGCGCACTCCAAATCGTTTGGCGCTCTTCCTCTGTCTCCGCTATCTTGACGTAGGAAGCACCCTCTGCCCTGCATATATCGGCGCATTTATTGATTTCTTCCTCAATCGCCAATGGGTGTCCATCTATTTCTATGATCAGAATGGCTTCTGCCTGAAGAGGCAACCCGGAAGGATGGTAGCTTTCAACAGCACGGATGCACGCATTATCCATTAATTCCAGGGCAGAGGGTAGAATTCCTGATGATAAAATGCTGGTAATTGTATGTCCAGAGTCTATCAAATGATTGAAGTGGGCGACAAATGTTTGTTTAGATTGAGGTTTTGGTATTAAGCGGATGATTGCCTCAGTTACGATGCCCAGAGTACCTTCCGATCCTACGATCAATCGAGTCAAATCATACCCAGTTACATTTTTTACGGTCTTTCCGCCAGTACGAATGATTTCTCCCGTCGGGGTGACCACCTCCAGACCTATCACGTATTCTTTTGTCGTTCCGTATTTCAATCCCTTTGGCCCGCTGGAGTTCTCTAATAGATTCCCGCCTATAGTGGCTACATTGGAACTGCTTGGATCCGGCGGATAGAATAAGCCAGCTTCTTCAGCCTTTTTATGAATATCTGCCGTAATCACCCCTGGAGAGACTATGGCAAGCATATTTTCCCGATCAATGATCAATTTATCCCGCAAAAGGGTCATATCAAGAACCATCCCCCCTTTAACAGGTAAAGGGCCGCCGCTTAGCGAAGTTCCTGATCCTCTAGGGTAAACAGGTATTTTGTGAGTATTAGCCAATTTAACCACTTCACTGATTTCCTCCGCGTTTTTGGGCTGGATGACGATTTCGGGTAAATATTCCCCAAAAGATGCGTCATAGCTATAACAATACCTTTCTGCCAAATCAAGAAACATTCTGTCACCTGGAATTACCTGTCGAAGATCGACCAAGGCTTCTTTCTCCATGCTTCCCACTTCCTTTCTTAATAGAAATTTGGAAAAGGTCTATCCGTATGTAATATAATGGCATTTTAAGATTCTGCTAGATATAATGATGAAAGAAAAGGAGGTTTTTTTTTGAAAATCGCACTGATTCATGCAACCACAACTGCACTAAAACCAATTGAAATTGCCTTTCAGACCGTTGCACCGAACATTGAACTCCTTCATTTCATGGACACGTCTCTTCTCTCCTTGATGGAAAAGAGCGGCAAGTTAACTCCTGAAATCATCCGCCGCTTTTCTGCATTAGTGAATATCGCCTATGATTCTGATGTTTCATGCATCCAACTTACTTGCTCTGCCTTTAATGACATCACTGCAATTTTACAGCCTTTATACTCTGTAAAGTTATTTCGTTCAGATGAGGCCATGCTTGATGAAGCTCTTCGCTATACTCGCATTGGCCTGGTTTCCACCGTAAAAGAAACGCCGATCGCCCTTCAAAATTACCTATTAAATAAGAATCCGGACTGTATGATCGAGTCATTGGTCGATCCCGGAATCATCCATTTATTATCACAAGGAAAAAGAAAGGAACATGACGATCGGGTTAAAAAGATGGTGGAACAATTGGATGGAAAGACAGAAGTGATTTTGCTTTCACAATATAGTATGGAACATATCGCAAAGCAGGTTAATCCCTCTGTCCCTGTCCTAACGGCGCCGTTATTGGCTGCGAAAAGGTGTTTGGCCCATTTGAATGGAATGTACACATGAGTTTTCTTCGAAAAAATCATAACTTTTCCAGCATGATCGTATGTCACATCATATATACCGTTTTTTAACCGTTTGTATGATGCGAACCGCCAAAAACTTTGCCTACACCTTGAATTTTTTCAAGTATGACAATCAGAAGGACTGATATGAAAATAACCACGCTCGACACGGATGCGACGATTGGATTGTAGGCATCCTGCATTTGCGAGAAAATCTCGATCGGCAACGTTCTCATTTCAGGTGATACCATAAAAAGAGAGACCGTTACATTATCAAATGATGTCAAAAATGCGAATAATCCCCCTGAGATGGCCGCGGATCCAATTAGCGGCAGTGTCACTTTCATGAATACCGTTAGTGGATTGGCTCCAAGTATGGCCGCAGCCCTTTCGAGATTATAATCAAATCCACTTAAACCGGTTAATACGAGCCTCATGACATATGGTATGCAAATCACGATATGGGCAATTAAAAATCCTGTAGACGTACCGGCAAGCATCATTGGTGTAAAGTACATTAAGAGTGCAATCCCTAAGACTAATTGCGGCACACTTAATGGAGAAGTTAAAAGGGCCGTAATATACGATTTTCCCGGAATATCATACTTTGCGATGCCAAGGGCACCCAAAGTACCGAATATGACGGAGAAAAGGGCAGCTAATGCTGCGAACTTCGCACTGTTCAAAAATGCTTCCAAAAATTCAGGGCGCTCCAAGATCTTGGCATACCATTGCAGTGAAAAGCCTTCAGCCGGAAAACTTGGATAATTGGCACTTGTAAAAGAAGCGGGAATAACGACAATGAGCGGGATCAAGATATAGATAATGGCCAAAACGGCTACTGCAACCCGAAGGCCGCCAAACGTTTTCATCATCGGAATACCTCCTTGAATTTCCCTTTTTCAAACGCTCTGGTAAAGACGGTTACCGATATGACAGTGGTTGCTAATAGAATATAAGAAAGAGCAGATCCGAATGTCCAATGCAGCAGGTTATTAATTTGATCATAGATGACAACAGGCATCACGGGCACGTTGGCTCCCCCCATTAGTGCAGGCGTAACATAAGCACTCATTGACAAACTGAATACGAGAATGCAGCCAGATACGATACCTGGGATGCTTAGCGGCAATGTAATGGAAAAGAACCTTCTGAATGGGCTTGCCCCAAGTATGGCTCCTGCCTTATCAAGAGAAGGATCGATATTATAAAGACTTGCAACGATGGATAAGATCATGAAAGGAAGATATGCATTGGAAAGCCCAATCACAACTCCTATCTCCGAAAACAATAGTTTCAATGGTGCATCTATTATGCCAAGGGCCATCAAGGTTTGATTAATCGTTCCATTAGGCAAGAGCAAAAGGTACCAGCCAAAATTACGGACAACTATACTTACCAAGAGCGGTGACACGATCAAGAGAGTGATATACCCTCTGATCCGCGCTGAACTTTTGGCCATTGTCAAAGCTACAGGATATCCAAGAAATAAAGCAACCAAGACCGAATATAAACTGATCTTCACTGTCAGCCATAATGAAGATAAGTAATAGCTATCGGAAAATAATTGTGTATAGTTTTTTATGCTATAAACTGCCTCCGCTCCTCCAAGATTATCTGTGGATATGAAGCTTAAATATAAAATGTATAACATCGGTATGACAAAGAAACCAAATATGAAAAGCAGAATCGGCGTTAAAAGAAGTAATCCCGGCACCCAGACTTTCCTTTTCTTGCTTTTAGGCTTCTTTTGCGGCTCGATAGGACTCGTTTGCTGTTCTATTTCTTGACTAGCATAACTTCTGATGGGCTCCATCCAATCAACACCTCACTTCCATTTTGCCATGATGAATCGAAAGCGGAAGTCAATACTTGAATACTTTTCCCCTGTAACAGAACATTGATTTCCCATGAGGTACCGAGATAGTTCATTTGGCTGATCTTGGCACGATGGAAATCCAATGGAGATGAAGATTTTTCATCGAGAGAAACGATTTGCAGTTTTTCCGGTCTAATATAAAGTTTTACCTCATCCCCGGTTTTCAGATCACTTACATTTCCCATGATGTTATTTGTGTCGACATGAGTGATATCAGAACCGATCATGACTGCAACTTTCCGCTTATCGATAGCAGACACATTTCCTTCAAAACAATTCGATTTCCCGATGAATTGAAAGACGAACTCTGTCTTCGGATGATTGTATATTTCAGTCGGAGTACTGATTTGTTCAATTTTCCCTGCATTCATGACCACGACTCGATCAGACATGGATAGAGCTTCTTCTTGATCATGAGTCACAAAAATGGTCGTTACGCCAATTTCCTTTTGTAAACGCTTAATCTCGGCCCTTAGTTCATGACGCAGCTTTGCATCAAGGTTTGAAAGCGGCTCGTCAAGCAAAAGGAGCTCCGGTTCAACAACAAGTGCCCTTGAAATCGCTACACGCTGACGCTGACCTCCTGATAATTCCCTTGGATAACGATTCTCCAAACCTGACATTTTCACTAATTCAAGCGCTTTACTAATCTTCTTTTTTTGCTCAGCTTTCCCGACTTTGCGCAGTTTCAAGCCAAAACTGAGATTTTCATAGACTGTCATATGGGGAAAAAGCGAATAGGTTTGAAAAACCATTCCTAAATCACGCTTGTAAGGCGGAACCTTCGTAACATTATTGCCTTTAATATGGACCTCGCCCCGATCCGGATCGAGGAATCCGGCAATAAGGTTTAAGGTTGTGGACTTTCCGCACCCGGAAGGACCAAGAAGAGTGAGTAACTCTCCTTGTTTCACCTCCAAATCAATCCCATTCAGGACAACATTCGCTCCAAATTGTTTAAACGCGCCTTTAATCTCTACATCATTTTTATTTGAGCCAACCCCCTGAACTGCCTCCAGGTGTTGCCTATTAATTTCCACATCTTTTTTTAATACTTCCATGTGATCAACACGCTCCTTTTTATTTGAGTTTTTTCCCTAATTCAGGAGTAACCTCTTTCGACCATCTGTCTGACACCTCTGCACGGATCTCGGCAAACTTGGCGAAATCAGGTTTGAATGTTTTATCACCTTCTTTAAGCCCGATTGACTCTTCATATTTTTCTGGAATTTTCATGCCTTCCACTGTCGGATAAAATCCTTTTTCGGAAATTAATGCTTGTGCTTCTTCACTGATTACATAGTTGATGAATTCTAGGGCTTCTTTGCTATTTGGCGTATTTTTCACTAGACCAGCGCTGAAAGCTTGAAGCGGCACGCCTTCTTTAGGCACGGCCATCTTAATCGGAATACCTGAAACGGCTAATTCACCGATGGAATAACTTCCCATAACCGTTACGTCAGCAGCTCCTTGTTGGATCGCTGGCATCATTTGCGTTGAGTTTTTATAAAATGTATTGGAATACGCTGCAAGATCTTTTGCCTTTTCGAGACCTGGTTCCATGTCTTCCGTACTGCCGCCGTTTGAAATCGCCAGACCATTAAGGGTATTGAAACCCCAATCATTCGTAATATCTGAAAATGCCGTTTTACCCTCGTAATCAGGAGAGACAAGATCATTCCATGATTCAATTGATTTTAAGCCTTCCTTTTTAAAGGTTTCCGTATTATAAGCTGGTGCAATTACCAAACCAAATGCTGGAGCGGCCGCATTTTCAACCGGAATGAACCGTGAATCCACCGATTTCATATTGGGAACATTGGACTCATCAATTGGTACGATCAGTTCCTTCTCCTTAGCGCGTATAACATCAACCGGTACAAAAAGGGCAACATCTATTTGCGGAGCATTCTTCTGTAATTCCACTTTGGATAGGATTTCACCTGATAAACCGGAAATATAATTAACCGTGATTCCCGTTTCTTCTTTGAATTTTGGGGCAATCACATCTCGGATGGCACTTTCGATGACACCGCCATTACCGGCTATCGTTATTTTTTTCTCTCCTTTTTCACCAGCACCCGTTTGTACGGATTCCCCCGGTTTTTGCGGAGTAGGATTACCACATCCCGCAAGAGCGATCAAAACTATTATTGATAAAAGACTCATCAGCTTTTTCATAATCATTACCTCCTGTTTTTCATTGATTTCCAATAATTCCTTGTTCGGTGAAATAATTCACGGCCCCTGGATGAAAATCCAAGGGAACTTGTTTAGTTGCTTCCGTTATTGAAATATCAGAAGCAGCTGGATGTGCATGCTGCAGTTCAGGCAGATGTTCATATAATGTTTTCACAAGATTGTAAGCATGAGGATCGGACATTTCCTTGTAGGTTACCAGGACATTTTTAATTGAAATGGTTTGGACATTTTTCTTCATCCCCCTGTATGTATCTCTGGGAATTTCATTATGGGTATAAACTCCATATTGTTTTTGAAGGCGTTCAATGATGTCTCCCGGTATTGGAATGAAAGTCAGTTCCGTCTGCTTGGATATGAAAGCGATTTCATTATTAGGGATTCCCGAAGAAAAGAAAGCTGCATCAATGGTACCATTTCGTAATGCTTCTGCAGATTGAGAAAAAGAAAGATAGGATAAATTCAATTGATCAGTCGGTAAATCGGATTCTAACAGTATCCGCTCTGCAATAAGCCTTGTACCGCTTCCAGCCGTTCCTACACTAATGCGTTTACCCACTAAATCTTCCAAGGAATCAATATCATTTTGTTTAGTAGAAACAATTTGAACATAATTGGAATATAGGGCCGTTAAAGCTCTTAACTTGGATTTATCCGTTTCAGGCAAATCCAGTACATCCACTGAGGTAAAACCAATTTCTGCCCGATGACGGCTAACCAATTCAGTATTTTCAATGGAAGCATCGGTGACTTGGGTACCTGACACAGCCCCGTTGTATTTTTCATACATATTTGATAATCTTTGTCCCAATGAAAAGTAAACACCTGTCATATCTCCGGTTCCAATGATTAACATCCTGTTATTTAAATCCTGTCCTTCAGAAGTTAGTTGCCTCTGAATCAAGGTAGTAGCAGGTTTAGATATTTCCTGCTGCTCATTCATAAAAGAACATCCTGTCATGAAACAAAATAACAAAGCGACTTTTATAAAGAGTGCTCCATTTTTCATCGTGATCCTCCTTTCTTAATGTATTTAGATGCAAATGCCATGCCAAGTCGATTTTCTGCTTTAAAACGCAAATCCTGCCGATTTCAAGAATGTTATACAAGGATAAACCGGCAATTTTTTCCGGTTTTCCAGAAAAAATTGCCGGTTAACGCGATGAACCCTTTATTCTTCTTTTGAAATGAGCTTGATTTTATCACGAAGGCTCCTTTCAGAAATTTTTAGGATTTGGGCTGTTTTTTGCCGATGATTATTACAATATTGAAGAGTGGCCGTTATGACCTTTTCTTCTATCTCTTTCATGGAAATGCCAATGGGAACCCTGAAACTGTTGAAATCGTCGTCCGTGCCATCCGGCTGAAGAATGAACTTCTGTTCTTGAACATATTGCGGCAAGTCGGTTTCTTCCATTTTTTTTGAGTTTGATAGGGCAACAGCATATTCTATAATGTTTCCAAGCTCCCGGACATTCCCAGGGTAATGATAATCCAGTAAAATCCGACGTGCGGTTGCCGAGAACATCTTTTCTTCACGATTCATATCCTTCGCGTGTTTTTTTATAAAATAATCCATAAGGATCGGTAAATCTTCTTTTCTATCTCTTAGTGGCGGCATCGAGATAGGAATGACATTTAGCCTGAAAAACAAATCCTCCCTAAATTCCCCTTCCATCACCATTTGTTCCAGGTTTTTATTGGCTGCACTTATAATACGGACGTCCAATGAGATTTTTGTATTGGATCCCAGAGGCGTCACTTCCCGTTCCTGCAATACCCTTAATAATTTGGCTTGAAGTGGAAGGGGCATTTCACTGATTTCATCCAGAAAAAGAATCCCTCCATTAGCAGCAACGAATTTCCCTTCCTTCCTCTGAGTTGCACCCGAAAATGCTCCCTTTTCATAACCGAACAATTCAGATTCTAGCAGCATCTCAGGAATTGCTGCACAGTTGACGATCTGCATTGGATTGTTTTTCCTTCTTCCCAACGTATGGATATTTCGGGCTACAAGCTCCTTTCCAGTACCACTTTCTCCCGTGATGAGAACACTGGAATCAATATCTTTCACTCTTTCGATCATTGAGAAAATACGCTGCATCGCCTTGCTGTTACCAAGGAAGTTACCGAATCCCTTTTGAATCTCTAATTCTTCATGTAATGTCTCCAATTGATTGGACATCTGTTTGAATTCGGCTGCCCTCATCAACAACAAAGAAAGTTCTTCAATATTAATTGGTTTTTCAATATAGTAGTAGGCTCCTTTTTTTATGGCCTCAATGGAAGTTTCAATGGATGAATAGGCAGTCATCATGATGACTGTTACGTTAGGTGATATTTGTTTGATTTTCTGTAGGACATCAAGTCCACTTTTATTTCCTATTCTCAAATCAAGTAACACAATATCAAAGTGCTGATTGTCGATTTTCCGTAGACCCTCATCCGGATCTGTAGTTGTCATGACATCATAAGAATCTTCCAATGCAAAGCTAAGAGCGGTGCAAATAGCAGGTTCATCATCAATCACCAATACTTGCATTTTCATATGACTCCTCCTCTTTCCAGGCTTCTATTCAATATATAGAGGTAGTAAAATGGTGAATGTCGTTCCTGAATTAGGATAACTTTTCACATGGATATCTCCGTTATTTTCTTTAATGAGCCTATACGATAACGTAAGTCCCAAACCGACGCCCTTTTCTTTATTTGTGAAAAAAGGCTCGAAAATATGGTTCAGTTCTTCCTGCTTCATCCCTTTTCCCGTATCCGATATGGCAATCCGCCCTGTCTTTTCGTTCACTTTATCAATGGTGATTTTAATGGTCTTTTCCTTTGTTTCTTCAACGGCATGAATCGAATTCAACACCAAGTTAAGAAGTACTTGTTGAATTTGTTGTAAATCTATATAAAAAATAAAGTCCTCCTCAATCATCTGCTCGAAATTTATTTGGTTTTTTTCCATTGTCACCTTATGAAAAGCAAGTAAGGATATAAGCTCATGAGCGTGGCAATTTGTAATATTTGGCGGCCGCGGACGTGCATATTCAATTAAATCGGTAACAATCCCATTCAAGCGGTTAACTTCAGTAGGTAAGTGTTCCATTAGAACTTGTCGGAATTGAGGATTATCATATTTACTCGGAAGTAAATCAATGAATGTTTTAATCGATGTTAAAGGATTCCTTATTTCATGTGCGACACCTGCAACGAGTTGACCAAGAGCGTGCAGCTTTTCTTGTGTGACCAATTTTTTCTCCAATGTTTTCTTTTCCGTCTCATCATTCATGGAAAGTAAGTATCCGGTTTGTATATCTTCAGTATTGAACATCTTATGAAACGAATAAGAAATCACCTTCTGTTCATTTTCCTCATTTAATACCAAGATTCGAAAAGAACCCGAACAATTATTCTCATTTTGTTCCTGGTGTAAAGCTTCGAAATTCTTCATCAATTGCGAATGATTCGTAAGATTCAGAATCATTTCCTTGGAAATGTTAAGAATGTCCGATGCCTTTGCATTGCAGCTGGTAATCATGAAATCGAGATCGAATGTTATGATGCCATTATTGATATTGTTTAAGATTTGATCTTTGAACGCTTCAGCATTAGCGATGTTTTGCCGTTGTTTCTCTAAATCCTTATTTAATAAATGTAATTTCAAAGTCTGGTTATGTACGGATTTTTTTAGCTTTTGATTCCATATGTAAATGATTAGAAGGATAAGGGCCACGGCAGTTAAGATTATGATCAACCAAAATATGAATTGTTCGAGTCTGGCAATTTTCTGATTGGATTGCGGCATTACCCATTTATCGATTATCCCATTGATATTTCGGTTTGCCTTAAGTTCTGTGAGTGCATTGTCCATCATGAAAAGAAGCGATTGATTTCCCTTTTTCACTGCAATCGTATAATCCGCAGGTTCAATGACTTCATCAAGAATGATGTAATTCTTTTCTTGGCGGAATTTTTTTAAATAGAAATCAGCAGTCCATTTGTTTCCGATGAACACATCAGCTCGGTTGTTCAATAATGTTAAAATTCCGGAGTGTTGATTTGAAACGGTCGTTAAGTTTGTATTCCTCATATTGAGAAATGTACTGATAACTGGTGTGTTATGGTCAAGGACAACATGTGAATCACGTAGATCCGTTAACGTATGAATATCCTGTTTCCTTTTACTAGGAATGATTATGGATTGGGACATTGTAAAATAGGATTGCGTGAAATCAAATTGGTTATCTTTTTCGGTATTATAGGTACTTCCAACAATTGCATCAATTGTTCCGTTACTTAAGGCTTTTTCGGCTTCTTCCATCCTCATCGGAATATATTTGAAATCTACGTCATTATATTTCGCTATTTCCTCCATTAAATCAATATTGATGCCTGTCAGTTCACCAGCTTCATTTTCAAATGAAAATGGAGGAAGGGCACTTTCTCCAGCAATTATAAATGTTTTTTCTTCAGCAAAAACAGCGGGAGACCATAATGTTTGAACAAAGATTATAAAGCAAAATATACTTAGTTTAAGCAGCTGCCTTTTAATTAAGAGCCCTCCTTCTACGTCAAAATCCTTGCAGTCAGTAATCCTTTGCTAAAACATCATAATTATATACTTCTCCAATTAAGACTTGAACCCTTTAATATGTAAAGAATTCTTAGTATAATCTGACACAATATAACAATAACCTACAAAAGAGTGTATTTCTGAATGCATAAGCTGCGATATCCAATAAGGATGGCAGTAAAAAACATGAAGGTTACTCTTGTCTTGTTTTTAGACATATACGAAGAAACGCGTTTGCCTGCAGTTTTTTTCTTAAAAAAATTTCACTTGATTTCAGAAATCCGCTCCCTTTCCGCCGACTGTCTGCCGAGCCTCCTCGACACAGGCGTCTGTGGGGTCTCGGCTAGCCAGTTATTCGGCAGGAGTGTTGCTATTTCTTCCATCCAATAAGGATTACAGTAAAAAAACATGAAGGTTACTCTTGTCTTGTTTTTAGACATATACGAAGAAAACGCGTTTGCCTGCAGTTTTTTTCTTAAAAAAATTTCACTTGATTTCAGAAATCCGCTCCCTTTCCGCCGACTGTCTGCCAAGCCGCATCAAAGTAAGCGTCTGTGGGGTCTCGTCAAGCCAGTTATTCGGCAGGAGTGTCGCAATTTCTTCCATCGAATAAGGATTACAGGAGAAAAACATGAAGGATAAACTAGTCTTAAACATGGTTCGGCATAAGATCAGCCTGCCTTTTTTTCATTTAAAACACGTTAGTTGATTGGAATGGGTGTTCGAGACTCCTGCGGGAAAAGCGAGTCCAGGGGAGACCCCACAGGCGCAAGGCGCCGAGAGGGCTCCAATCATGTTAACCATCAAATTGTTATCTTATTTTTCCATTTCAAGGGTTTTTATCATTTGTCGTAACGTTCCAAGATAATACGCGAAGTGGGCCATGGTCGTTAGCATTTTCCTGAATCGAAATATTCGAAAAAAGCCCAATTTCTCAGTAATAAAATTGAGAAATTGGGCTTTTTTGCTACTCCATAAAAGTACCATATTTTATTGGTGGTATGTTGAAATCATTACTTAAACCTTGTTCAAGATAAGCACCCGTTAGCTCAAAAAAAGTGACCTTTAAGCAAAAAAACAAGGTACACTTTGGTGTGCAGTTTTTTTCTTTCCTTAGCTGCAACAAGTAGGCTTTTTCACGGCAGATCGCTTACACTCTATGGATCACTTTTTTGTTTTTATCCATTTTATTATTCGGTTGAGTGGTTACTTGCGTTCCAAAAAGGAGTTCGAATGAACGCAAAGTGGGGTGAAATCCAAAACATGATTAATTTATTTTGTCATCAAATATATTAATCTTTTAAACCCTTCCCATCGAGAATTTTCTGCATGCATTTTTCGATTCTTGACTCTCGGGTTTTGGATTGTTTGGCTTGTGAAAAATAAAGGATGTATGCTCTTTGCCTTCCTGGGGTCAATGCTTCAAAAGCAGTTTTCAAGGCAGGGATGTCATCGAATTTATTGTGAAGTTCTTCAGGAATTATGAATTCTTCATTCTTTTTAAATTCCACTTCCAACCCGGCTTTTTCAACTTCAATGGCTTCATGAATATAGGCTTTCAGAATGGATTCCGTTGCAACTATTTCTTGAACATTAGTGAACCGAATCTGGCGCGCTCCCTGTACATTCTCCGTTTGTTGAATTAGAAGCCCGTGGGTATCCTGTAACAAGGCACCTTTGTGAAACAGAAGCGCACAATATTCTTTAAATCCATGTATTAAAACGATGTTTTTATTCTCAAACGTGTAACAGGGATGCATCCATTTAAATTCTTCAGTCAGTTCACAGTCAAGAACGATATTTCTTAATGTCTCATATTCTTCTTTCCACTTATTAGCTTTACCTAAAAATTCATCAACCTTAGGATTTGTTCTACTTTTTGTCATCACGGAACACTCCTCTTTCCGAGCGGTTTGCTTTTTTCTTATACGTTAGCTAAATACTAAAAAACAAGGCAGAGGTTTGGTCTTACAATACCTCTAACACGTTATTAAGTTCTTCGCCCATTTTCGCCCAACCATATTTCGCACCATTGAACGCTTGATCTTCTTTTTCGAATCCTGTTTGTTCGAGATGTAAGTGGGTTGTTCCATCCTCGTGCTTTAAGGTCCATGTGACTGTAGTGTTTATACCGCCACCTACCCAGGTGTAAGATAACTTATAAGGCTCCTCGACTTCAAGAACTTCGGAATCAATAATTAATTTCCACTGTTCATTTCGAAACTGGAATTTATGTCCGACGACAGGTTTAATATCATTAGCCATTACCCATTTCCCAAGAGTATTTGCATCCGTTAAGGCAAGCCATACCTTCTCGATCGGGCTCTTAAAATTAAAATCTTGTGTTACTGTTAAACTCATTTTTATTCCTCCTCTAATATTTGATTTAAAAGTGATATTCTTTCACTCCAGAATCTTCTGTAAAACGATACCCAATCCTCAATTTCTCTCAACGGACCAGCATTCAGTCGATAACGGGTTTCCCTGCCGACTTTTCTGCTGATTACTAGACCTGCCTCTTTAAGGATTGCCAAATGCTTTGAAACCGCAGTACGGCCCATTTCAAAATGTACGGTCAACTCATTTAGTGGCAATTCCTCCACGTCCGCCAACAAACGTAGCAATTTACGTCTTGTTGGGTCAGCAATGGCTATATAAATATCACGTTCTTGATTTTTCTCGTTCAAAATCACCCACCCTTTTAATTGGACACCAATTGGTGTCTTTTATTATATGACACTGATTGGTGTCCTGTCAATTTTATTATTGACACACTTTATTTGTTTTATTCTAATATCATCAAGTATATTATTAAATCCTTTTACAACTAAATTGGCCCCGTCAGTTAATGTGATTCATATATGATCAATTGCTATTTTTGAATATTGGATATGCTCGTGTTTCAGCAAAGGAGTATTTTGGAATTATATCTTCATTGATAAGCAAAGCGGAAAAGAGTTTTACTGGTTTCCATATCTGGGATGCACTTAATCATTCGTAAAGGCGTTTACTATTCCTTAATTCACTAGACGGATTGGGTAGGGATTATGATGATTCATTCGGAGAATGGAAGTATATTACTTGAGATCTGAACTCAGATATTATGTATGGTACTTAAAAAAGAGATTCTTTTGATTGCGGAAATTCAGAGATATGGGTGTTACTGGGGATTTTATAAGGAGGACCAATTTTTAACTCTGCTTTCATATGGGCTGAGCAAGAAAGTAAAAAAGCAAACGACAGGCAAATGGAATTGAAGGAGAAGAATTACGGCACGAGATTCGGACGAAGTAAGTATAAATCAATAATGACTCATTCAAAAATATGAAACAGGAAATAAACTATCTGATATTATAAACCCTCAACTTAGGGATGAGATCGTTTGAACCCCTCTTATCGACTAAGACTAAAAGTATCTATCTGGGTTTTTCAAACAAAGTTGATTGGAACGCGTGTACCTGACTCCCGCGGAAAAAGCGTGTCGAAAGGAGAATCCAGGCGCAAGAGTGCCGAGGGCGGACTTCCTTCGGAAAGCGAGTGCCATACGTTCCAATCAGTTTAAAAACTCTCAATATATTATATTATTTTTCTAATTCAAGGCTTTTTATCATTTGCCGTAACGCTCCAAGATGATAAGCTGAGTGGGCAATGGTCGCATTTACATTTGTCAGCCATTTTCCTAAATCGATTGTTTCGATTTCTGCGAAAAGAGATACATATTCTTTATGTAATTCCTCTCTGATTTCAGCCCATTTCACCTCATCAACAGTAGTGATGGTCCAGCTTTCTTCCCAATCTTTTTCAAAGTCTGTGCCATTGATCATCGATTGGATCACCCATAAATAATACCGGGTGTGGTCTGCGTGTGCCGCAATTGTCGATCCGTTTATGGAACGTGAAGCATCTACTGCGGTTAAACCATCAAGTGTACCAAAAACCCCGGTATTCGGTTTTGATTCAGTATAATAGCTTCCTTCATTTCCCGGTCCTTCAAACGTTTCCTTCAAAAGCGTTTTTATTGAACTTGCCAACGTCTCGCTCATCTCATTTCCCCCCCAATGTTTAGTCGACTTCATTACTCTATAATATACTAAGACAAACCAATAAACATTTATATTTTGTTAAATTAATCCAAAAATATCGCGAGTTTAAAGAGTTACTCGCTTAACTTGCATAAGATAAGGGTTTCAATTACTTTCGAGTACAGTTAACAGTGGTATTCACGACTCTCTTAACGTGATGAAAAAAATACCTTAAAAAGGCCATTCCACAGGAACGGCCTTTTTAAGGTATTTTTGAAAATTTGATTTAGTTTTAGTAGCTTTTCAAACGCTCTTCCAGGGACACAATTCTAAACTTTAACTCTTGATTCGGACCCAAGCCCCCTATTACAATTTGATTATCTTCCGTAATGGTGACATATCTGAAGGTTTCTTCTCCATGAATCTTGATTTTAGTCTCCGATGTCGTTTCCATTTTTGCAAAAACTTCATCTGTGTATGTAAGCGGGAGAAGATCATCTAAACCTTCTTCGGGGCTGCCAAGCCACTTAAACATGAAATCTTTCAATGAATATTGCTCAATCATCGATAAATGATTTTTAAAAATTAATTTGTCAATTGTTATCTCTTTCAACTTTAACCACTCCTCAATAGTATCTAAAGTTTATATGGATAAACTCCTAACATCAAGGGCATTCCAATGACCAAACCATTACATTTTGATTACTTGCTTACTGAATTACCCCTTTCCTTCCATAAAATGGAGTTCGCTAACCTTGAAAACCAATTTTAGATTGATATTTTCGGTATAATACCCTCGGATTACCATGGGAGGGATTATTTCCTGTGGTTTGCACGTTTTGGTATAGATGATTATTCTTGAAATGAGGATGTTCATTTCAGTCAAAACAGCCCCATGTTCAAAAATGGGGCCGTTTTTATTATACGGATGTAAAACAACTTCCTGTTAAACAATAGTCCTTTAAATTACATATTATATGTCTTGTTTTCCTTTAACACCATTTATTGAATAGCTGATTTTAATGTTGGCATTTAATGAGTGATACACTGAACAGTACGTATTTTTGGATAATTGAATCGCACGGACGACTTTATCTTCAGGTAGATCTCCCTCTAATAAATAATGGATATGAAAATCGGTAAAACGTTTAGGATGATTTTCTGACCGTACCCCCTCTATTTCTATTTGAAAGGCCTTTGTTTCAAATCGCATTTTCTTTAAAATCATGACAATATCAATTCCTGTACAGCCGGCAAGAGAGTGTAAAAGTAATTCTGTGGGTCTTGCTCCACTATTTTTACCTCCTGCTTCTTCGGCGGCATCCATCTTTATTTCATGTCCCGACGGAGTTGTGCCAGAAAAGGCCAGTTCCCCTGTCCATGTAATCATTGTCTTCATATATTTCGATTCCTCCCTTTCTTGTTGCTTTGCTCTAAAAATGGAATACATTTCAATTAATGTAAATTTATATCATTTAAGTATTAAAAAATATTGCCGTAATGGGGTCAGTATGCAAATTTACATCACTTGGATTCTGGATTTTTTATACCCTAACTTGTGATGATTTTCCATACCTTATATTCTTCCCACAAGTCCTGCTTAGTTAGTCATACTGTAAAATTTGAACGTTGATTACCTCTTCAGGCTTTAAAACCTAAAAAAATATTCCAGATGATTTCAGAAATCCGCTCCCTTTCCGCCAACTGTTTGCCGAGCCGCATCAAAGCAAAGCGGCTTGGCAAACAGTTATTCGGCAGGATTGTCGCAAATTTCTTTAATCTATTAAGGGATTGATGTATACATAGCAGTAAAAAAACAGAAGGATATTAAGTTTACCAATCATGGTTGTGAGAGCATTCCGAACCACCTTTTGTCGTCTTGATTTTAAATTATAGCCCTATAAAACCATTTACCATGAAGTTTTATAGTTTCCTTTTCCATTCAAAGGAGTTTTATACCTATTATTTTCGCCATCTTGCCAAGTGATATTGCCATTTTCATCTTTCAGAACGAACTTGAATTCATAGAATCGATCTGCAGCTAAACGAAATGTTCCACTCCAGCTACCTTCTGTGTTTTGAGTGAGTTTATATTCGTAATCTTCAGGATTCCATCGGCCGATTTCCCCTCTGTTCCCAATTAAGTAAACTCCCTGTGTGGCAGGTACATTTTCAACTGTGAATGTAACGGGAATCGACTTGCCTTCCAATTTATCAGCCATCATCCTGAACTCATTAGTTGGATTTCCTTCATCGTCGAATAAATAAGACATCCTAAGCAATGTAAATCCCTCAAAACCATGGTTAAAAAGCATTTCTGACACATTGTCAAAGCCCCATTCATTATCGATGAGAGGGAGTGCATTTTCCCCGTTTAAAGAAATTCCTTTTTCATTAGCTAAAGAGGCAATATGGGTCACTAAAGTCTTAGGAGCGCTATAGGACGGTGCAGTATGTGCGTCTTGATCTCCCATTTCCAGACAGGTGAATGTGAGGGCCATATTCGATTTCTTAAATTGATTCAATAATTTGGAGTAGTTATAGTACCCGGCACTATACTCTGCAGAATGCGGCATTACTGGATCATTCATTTTCCAATGGACTCCTGAGATTTTAGCTCCAATTGGCACGCCAAAGACTTCATCAAAATGTTTATGGGCAAACTTCGAAATTTTTGCAAGATGCTTTTCGAGTGCCCCTTGATACCACTGCATAAAATCGTATCCAAATTTAGTGTCGATTGCTCCGCCCCTGGTGAAAAATTCATCCCCATTTCCTGGCGGCTGAATCTCATTCCAGTTTTTATACGTTTTGCCCCAAGCAGCATTTAATTTTTTTATCGTGGAATATTTTTCTCTCATGGCAAGCCTGAAATCCCGTTTTGCTCCTTCTGTATAAACTTGAAGCTGTCCCCTCTCAGGATAATCCCAGCCATCGGCATTTTGGTAGGAGGGATATCTTAATTCCCCTGCCGGTCCTGCACTTAGATATATTTTTGCTATTAAATCCTTCTTATCAGCAAAGTTCTCTGAAAAGGATTTGTACAATTCATTGTACTGACCGGCTGTGCCTTCCCACCAAGGAGCAAGTACTTCCTTATTCCAGAAACCACTTTCACTCTTGAAAGCCATGTTTTCGGCAGTGTCTTTATTCCAGAGCCAACTCGGGATGGGATAGTTGCAATCATCCCCCACATTACCGCCGCATTGGTGCGTAGATAAAATGGGCACCCATTTTAAACCGGAAGCTTTCACGGTTTCCGCATATTTTTTATAATAGGACCAATCAAACTGATTATCTTTTTTACTCTCTACCAATCCCCACCAGATATCTGTCGTTATTGCATATACTCCATTTTCCTTCAACTGGGTCAGCTCTGCTTTAAATGCCTCCCAATCGGTTATTTCACCCAAGGGGGCCATCACATAAAGCTTGTAATCTGGTTGTACTTCTGCTATTCCAGGTGTATTTGATAAAGGAACAAAATACAACATAAAGGTAAAAACGCCAACCGATAATTTGTTCATAAAACGCCAACCTTCCCCTATAACTTTATTCATTTGTTCTTCGAAATCGCTTACATTCATTCGTTTTAATAAAAGAATTCCTATACTTGAAAGTATATTGCCTTTGGAAATATTTATCAATTATTCTGCCGGGTAAATTTAGTTCAAAATCTGCAAAGAAAATATGGATAGTCTTAGAGACTATCCATAGCAACTGGTTATAAAACTATATAAACATTACCATCTTCTATTTCAACATGGTATGTCTTTACACAACCATTATCAGGTTTTTGGACTTCTCCATTTTTGACACTGATTTTCCAGTCATGCATCGGGCAAAATACGTGATCACCACTCACGATGCCTTCCACAAGTACCCCACCTTTGTGTGGGCAACGATTTTCAATAGCCCGGAATTCACCATTTGCTAAATGAAAAAGAGCAATTTCATGAGATCCTATCGTTACTGTTTTCCCCAGGTTTTTTGGCATTTCATTTACGGTTGAGACCTTTATCTTTTGAAGTGTTTTCCCCATTTAGGCTGCCCCCATATTCATTTATTTGATATAGCCGGAATTTTCACTTTTTGAAATAAACCGGTTTGGATCGCATTGCTCTCAATGATTTCTTTCCACGGTTCTTGCAATACGGATAAGGCCTCATCCAAACGTTGGTTAAGCTCCATCCTTTTTTGCTTATCACCAATAATCGCCTTAATGGTATCGAACCCGACACGCTCAACCCAGACCGACGTTCTTTCTAAATAATTGGCAGTCTCTCGATAATGTTGGATGTACGCACCCGTAATTTCAATTACCTCATCACTTGTTTTCACTTTACATAATAATTCAGCAGCTCGTAAATGGGTACCGCCATTGCCGCCAATATAAATTTCCCATGCACCGTCAACACCGACAACACCAAGATCTTTGATACCGGATTCAGCACAATTACGAGGACATGCTGACACAGCCATCTTAACCTTATGCGGTGTGCCAACACGTTCGAATTTCTTCTCCATGGCAATACCCAGACCGATTGAATCTTGGGTGCCAAACCGGCAAAAGTTTTCACCGACACATGTTTTCACAGTTCGAAGCGTTTTTCCATACGCATATCCAGAAGGCATATCAAGGTCGGCCCATACGCTTGGAAGGTCCTCTTTTTCAACGCCGAACAAATCTATTCTTTGACCGCCTGTTACCTTAAGTAACTTAACATTATACTTATCGGCAACATTTGCTATTTTCCGTAATTGATCGGGATTTGTGACGCCGCCATACATTCTTGGCACAACGGAAAATGTACCATCCTTTTGAATATTAGCATGTAGCCTTTCATTGACATAGCGGGATTCTTTTTCATCTTCATAGTCAACAGGATGGATCATGCCTAAGTAATAGTTCAGTGCCGGTTTACATTTCGAGCATCCATCACTTGTATTCCAGCCGAGAACATTCATGACTTCACGAGTATGTGTCAGATTTTTTTCGCGTATTTCGGCAACAACCTCATCTCTTGATAAAGTGGTGCACGTACATATGGATTCCTTCTGGTTCGACTTACTGAAATCAGCGCCTAATGTCAGCTCTAGAATATCACCGACTAACGGTTTACAACCACCGCATGATCTCGAAGCACTTGTGCAGCCTTTTACTTCCTCAATGCTTGTTAAACCGTTAGATTCGATAGCCGTCACAATATCACCCTTCGTTACACCATTACAACCACAGATGATTTCTTCATTTGACATCGAAGTGACAAGGCTGACACTGGGTTCACTTGTTCCAACATTCAAGTATTCCGAAACGTCGGCATTTTTATTGATCATGCTCAATAGGATATTGCTTTCCTTTGTATCCCCGAATAATACCGCACCAGAAATTTTCCCATTTCGAATCATTACTTTTTTGTAAGTACCATTCCATTCATTAAATTCCTTGATTGATTTGGCTTGTTCATCCTCGAAAATTTCTCCAGCCGAAAATACATCAACACCAGATATTTTTAACTTAGTAGAAAGCACGGACCCCTCGTAAGGTTTGCTTTCCAGTCCGCAAATCCTTTTGGCTAATACTTTGCCCTGTTCATATAGGGGAGCGACCAAACCATACACCATCTCACGGTGTTCCGCACATTCACCAACCGCAAAAATATTCGGGATCTTTGTCTCCATATAATCATTCACGATAATTCCTCGATTGACAGGGATGCCGGAATTTTGGGCCATTGCAACATTTGGCTTAATCCCAACTGCCATGACCACTAAGTCGGCGCTAATTTCCTCGCCATCACTAAAGCGTAATCCTTTGACATCAATTTCACCTAAAACCTCTTGAGTCTGTTTCCCGAGATAAAAATTCATTCCCTGGCTTTCCAGTTCCCTTTGCAGCATTTTTCCTGCTGCTGGATCTAACTGCCTATCCATCAAATATTCCGAAAGGTGAATTACATCTACCTGCATACCTAGATTCAAAAGCCCCCTTGCTGCTTCAAGACCCAGCAATCCTCCACCAATGACTGCAGCCTTTTTGTTATTTTTAGAATATTCAATCATCTTTTCGCAATCTTCAATATTTCGAAAGGCGGTCACTCCTTTTTTATCAGCTCCCTTTATCGGAAGTATGAAAGGGATTGATCCGGTAGCTAAAATTAATTGATCATATGCGACTTCGCGATTAGCATCTGAATATATGATTTGCTTAGTGGTGTCGATGTTTTTGACTGTTTCACCTGAAAAAAGTGTAATATTGTTCTCTTTGTACCAGTTCCAATCATTTATTGTAATATCATCTATCGTCGTAGCCCCTTGCAATACATTCGATAGTTGGATTCGATCATAATTCGGATGCGGCTCACTTCCGAAGACAGTCACCTCAAACCTTTCCGGTTGAATTTTCAAAATTTCTTCTATACATCTTACTCCAGCCATACCATTCCCAATGAGCGCCAATTTCTGCTTAGACATGTTTTGTCCTCCAATAAGATTTTTTTGAAAGGATGATATGATTGATTATAGGTTACGTCACTTTTTATCGCCACAATCATGTAATAAAATCTTACATAGTTTTTAAAAATTAATATTTAATGTTAGTTTTTATTACAAATATTCAGAAAATTAGGATATAATATCCTTATTGATTCAGCATAAATCCAAAATGAGGTGATTTTCATCGTCCAGCAAAAAGAATCTTATATAGATAGAAAGGTAATTTCCATAGGTGTGGTCAGAGAATTAACCGGACTATCCGATAGACAAATCCGGTATTATGAAGAAAGAAAACTCGTTTTCCCCGAAAGGTCTAAGGGTGGTAACCGTAAATACTCTTTTTCCGACGTCAAGGCATTAGTGGAAATCGCCGATAAAATAGAGGATGGAGTGCAAACCCATGAAATTAGACAGGAAAAATTAAAAGAGAAAAGAAAAATTGAACAGGAAAAAATGCGAAAAAAAATGCTGCAGGGCCAATTAAATGCACACTTTGGCCTGCGTAATTGATTTTCGCCTAGAAACCCGAATTATTAGCTGTTCTATGTCCACATTTCACTCTTCGACAAAATTTTCACATTGCAATATTAAAATAGCTGTTAACATTTTTAAACTGGACATGATGACTTTCATGTCCAGTCAGTTTGCAGACAAAAGGGGTTCGGAATTAAAAGATTCCGAACCCCTTTTAAAATTCCCTTAGAATTTTGACCAAAGGTTAAGAGATTTGGTCTCATCGAGCCACTATGTTAAGCCATTTTTGTTTCAACTTCATAATTGTTTTGCGCATTGATCGAATTCCGAAGGTATATTGAATGAAGTCAGTTTAACTACTATAACCGGGTCAATACTTGAGCATCCTACCTCTGAATACATATCTTTCACCAAATCAAAATGAAAGAAAAGCCAATGGCAGCCTCCATTTTACGAACCAAATGGTTCGCTGGCACCAGTTGATCTCATTAAATAGAATCATGTTAAGAAAGCATCCTGATCACTTCAAGTTTTATTAATGCTATTTCAAAACAATGAAGACTTTAGGCAAAAGGATACTATCTAAAAGTTAAAGCAAGTTGATTGGAACGGAAGGTACGAGACTCCTGCGGGAAAAGCGAGTCCAAGGGAGACCCCGCAGGCGCAAAGGCGCCGAGGAGGCTTCCGGACCGCCCGCGGAAAGCGAGTTGCCTGAAGTGGAAATCAACGTCCAAATTTGTACAAGCAAAAAAACTGAAGACATGATGACTTTCATGTCCAGTTTTCCAGTTTCATTACAGTAAAAGTTTTTCAGGTACTCATTCCTTTCTAAGCGAACTCCTTATCTTTTATTTTCTCGGAAAACCATGATAATTTCCCGGATAAATTCACCACTTCTCCTATTACGATCATGGCGGGATTGGCAACCTGCTCTCTTGTAACGATCGCCACTATTGAATCGATTGTTCCTGTAATAGTTCGTTGAAAATCTGTCGTTCCTTGTTCGATGACTGCAATGGCAGTTTCAGGCTTCATTCCGCAGGTGCGTAATTGTTTACAGATATATGGAAGGTTTTTCATACCCATATAAATAACAATGGTGTCAACACCATGTGTCAAATGATGCCAGTTGATGTTATCAGGTTTGCCGGTCACGCAGTGTCCTGTGACAATTGCGAAGGAACTCCCCCATTCCCTGTGAGTCAGGGGAATTCCAGCATAAGCTGGCGCAGCGATTCCAGATGTGATTCCAGGGACTATTTCAAATTGAATTCCGTGCTTTGCCAGCACTTCTGCTTCCTCACCGCCTCGGCCAAAAATGAAAGGATCTCCCCCTTTTAGACGAGTAATCGTTTTTCTCTCCATTGATTTACTTATTAACAATTGATGAATATCCTCTTGAGGGACACAATGTATACCAGGCGCTTTACCGCAATAAATGTATTCAGCTTCAGGTTTGCCGTATGAAAGCAATTCACGATTTACCAATCGATCATACAAGATGACATCCGCTGCCGCGATGCATTTGATTGCCTTGACAGTAATTAAGTCCGGATCACCAGGTCCGGCACCAACAATATAGACCTTACCTTTTTCCATCCTTTATCCCCTTTTGTTGTTTAGTCATGAAATGTGATTAGCTCCCTTTTCGATTATGATTGAATCAAAAAAATATGGTGAAGGGGAAGATCCCCCCCCTTAATGAGACGTTAACTCTAATATAGGATGTACTTTTACAGCGCTGACTTTAAACCCAGGCATTTTGCATGTCGGGTCTAAATCCTGTGAAACGAGGCGATTGACATTTTGGGAGTCTGCCCAATGAAAAGGAACGAATATAGTATCATGGCGAATCGTTGCGGACCATTTGCTTCTTACAACAATACTTCCGCGCCTTGATTCAATTTTCACCAAAGTATTGTCTGAAATATGATATTTCTTGGCTGTTTCCGGATGGATTTCCATATATGATTCAAAATTTCTTGCGGCTAATGATGAGCTTTTTCTCGTTTGTACTCCTGTTAAATAGTGTGACATGATTCTTCCTGTTGTTAAATAAAGCGGAAATTCCGTACATGGCTTTTCTTTTGGAACATGAGGCACGTTATTAACCACAACCATGGCCGCCTTCCCGTCCGGGTGTGCAAAAGACGATTCGAATAACCTTTTTGTCCCTTTATGGTCAATGGATGGACATGGCCACAAAATGCCTCCTTCTTTTCTTAAGCGATCATACGTTATACCATAATAATCGGCGGTTCCCCCGCGGCTTGCCACTCTTAGTTCTTCAAATATCTCATTTGCAGATTGAAAGGGAAAATGCTCCCCTTTCCCAAGAGCTTTAGCTATATCACAAATGATTTGCCAATCATGCTTCGCTTCCCCAGGTGATGAAAAACTTGCTTCCCGCAACGTTACCCGCCCTTCCAAATTCGTCATCGTTCCTTCATCCTCTAAATAAGACGAAGTAGGTAAAATCAAATCAGCCAATCTAGCAGTTTCAGAAACGAACATATCTACTGCGACAAGAAACTTTAATTTTTTCAAAGCCTTTTTGACAAAGTTAGCATTGGGATTTGAAACAATTGGATTGGAACACATTAAAAACATGCCGGTAATTTCACCTTCATTTATCTTCTCTATCATTTCGTATGCCGACACACCTTTACGCGGCAAATCAGACTCATCAATTCCCCATATACTTGCAATATGTAATCTATGTTCCTCATTTTCAATCATGCGATACCCCGGCAGCTGGTCTGCCTTTTGGCCATGCTCCCTTGCTCCCTGCCCATTTCCCTGTCCGGTGATAGCTCCATAACCCGAATTCACTTTTCCAATTTTCCCTGTAACAATAAGAATATTAAGGAAATTACGGACAGCAGCCGAACCATCTGTTTGCTGCTCAACTCCCCTTGCTGTAAAAATCATTCCTGATTCTTCTTTCCCGAACATGGCAGCCGCTTTTTGGATTTGTTCACTTGGAACCCCTGTCATTTCTGCAATTTCCTCCAACTCTAAAGATGTGACATACTCTTTAACTTCTTTATAGCCATTTGCACGTTCCCGGATAAACGCTTCATCAATAAGATCCTCTTCAATGATCACTTTCAATAATCCGTTTGCCAAGGCGGCATCCATCCCAGGTTTCACCTTTAGATATAAGTCGGCCATTTTCGTTGTTGCGGTTTCCCGGGGATCTACAGCAATGATATATGCCCCATTTTGTTTCGCTTGCTCAAAGTACGGCATGATTGTCGGCTGGCATTCCGCAATATTCGTACCCGCCAAGATTATGCACTTTGTGAACGGAACCTCTGATAAGCTGTTGGTCAGGCCCCTGTCGATACCAAATGTTTGGCTGGCTGCCGAAGCAGCTGCAGACATGCACAAACGGCCATTATAATCTATATACTTTGTTTTTAAAGCCACCCTTGCAAACTTCCCAAGCAAATAGGCTTCTTCATTTGAAATGGATGCACTCCCATAAACAGATAATGCATTTACACCATCTTCTGCTTGTATTTTAGTGAAATTCTCCTTAATGTGGCTTAATGCTTCCTCCCATGATATTCGAACAAATTCCCCGTTTTTTTTCAATAATGGGTATTTAATTCGATCTTTATGCAAAGCATGTTGATGTGCATTCATTCCTTTAATGCATAAGCGCCCCTCTGAGGTTGGATTATCTTTTCCAATCGTCATATACTTTTTTCTTGTTACTATTGTTTGTTCCAGCAGCTGCATCTTACATTGCATGCTGCAAAATGGACATTGTGTATCATATCGTTTTTCTGATTGGACCTCTTGTTGCTTCGTGCGGAAATACTTTAATAATAATTCGGTCAAGGCTCCTCACCCTTTACTCATGGATTTCTATGGATTTTTCATGGCACAAACATTTAACCGCTTACTATGTCTTGCATCTAGTTCTCCCCTTTGTTCACTCCCTGATCTAGGCCAGTTCCAATCGTTGAGATAGTTGCTGATTAAGTTCATCATCAAACAATATTTCTCTAACATGAATTAAACCCAATCGTTCAATCCATTGCCAAGTCCGTTCTAAATAGTTGGCTGTTTCCCGGTAATATTGAATAAAGCCGATGATGATTTCAATGGCTTCTTCATTTGTGCCGGCTACACATAATAGTTCACCTGCACGTGCATCACGCCCGCTGCTTCCGCCCACATATATTTCCCAGCCCCTGTCAATGCCCATAACACCTATATCTTTCGTTGTTGATCCTGCACCGTTATGCATACAAGCGGATATGCCCATCTTTATACGGTATGGTGTTGATACTTGCTCCAATCTTTTTTCCAAATCTACAGCAAGTAATAGGGATTGCTGTTTATCACAAGAGCAAACATGTTCACCTATACATGTTTTGACGTTTTGAACGGTGTTACCATATTTCGAACTTAACGGCATATCTAAATCAGCCCACACACCTGGGAGATCTTCTTTTTTCACCCCCATTAAATGAATCCTTTGTTCACTTGTTATCGCAACCTGGGATATTTCATATTTATCGGCAACATTAGCAATTTTTCGCAAGTCATTTGCATTCGTCATCCCGCCGTACATTTGCGGGATAACTGAGTATCGGTTATCACTTTGAACTGTTGCATTCTTTTTTTCGTTTATGAAAAGAGTTTGCTGTCTGATCTCGTACTCTGGATGAATCATCCCTAAATAATAGCTCAATGCAGGCCTGCAAGTTGAACAACCTTTTGTATTTTCCCATTCAAGAGCATCCATCGCTTCTTGGACAGTCGATACGTCTTGGAGCTGCATTTTATACACAACTTCATCTTCCGTTAATTTCGTACATGAGCAAAATGCAGTTTGTTTCTCATCCTGAGTAGTAAGATTACTTTGAATATAGGTCAAAAGCTCGGTCACTGCCGGCTTACATCCGCCGCAAGAACCGGAAGCCTTTGTGCATTGTTTAACTTGTTCCACTGTCGTTAACCCCTTATTTCGAACCGCTTCAATGATTCCCCCCTTTGAAACAGCATTACAATGGCAAATGATTTCATGATTTGCCATCGAAGCGATTAACCCCTCAGCCGTATTTGGTGACTGGAACATTGAACGCCTTTCCTCTGACGATACTTCTTGCCGCTTTACAATCATATCGAGTAATCGTGAGCTGTTGTTTGTATCTCCATAAAGCACAGCACCTATGATTTTTCTTCCTTGAAAAACCAACTTTTTATAAACACTATCCAATTCATCAAAAGTTGTGATGGATTTCGTTGTTTCGTCACCAAGGAAATCACCAACAGAAAATAGCTCAACTCCTGATATTTTCAACTGGGTCGAAAGGACCGAGCCTTGGTATCCGCTGCATTTCATCTCACAAATATGCTTTGCCAGCACTTCACCTTGTTCGTAAAGAGGTTTAACAAGCCCATAAACCATGCCTTGATGTTCAGCACATTCGCCAACCGCATAAATATCTGGGATGCTGGTTTCTAAATAGTCATTTACAATGATTGCACGATTTGTATCAATTCCGCTTTCTTTGGCCAATTGAATATTCGGCCTGACTCCCGCAGCCATAACGACCAAATCTGCATCCAGCTCCGTTCCATCTTTAAAACGGACGCGCTCTACACGCTCGTTACCGATTAACTCCTGTGTTTCCTTTTTTAAAAGAAAGTTCATTCCCTGGTTTTCCAACTCTTTTTGCAGTAAAAGTGATGCCGTTGAATCGAGCTGCCTTTCCATTAAATAATCAGCGATATGAACGACATGCACTTCCATACCAAGGTTTAACAGCCCTCTCGCTGCTTCCAAACCTAACAAACCGCCTCCGATGACGACTGCTTTTTTATGTTTGCGTGAAGTTTCAATCATCTTTTGGCAATCTTCAATCGTCCGAAATGCAATGACGCCTTCTTTATCCACACCTTTGACAGGAAGAATGAACGGGACAGAACCTGTGGCAATTATCAGCTTATCGTAGTAAACTTCCCGTTCTTTGTCTGTTTTTACTTTCCTGGTCTCTTTATCGATTTTTATGACCGTTTCACCTGTGAACAATTGGATATTATTCTCCGTATACCAGTTTCGATCATTTATCGTAATATCTTCAAAAGAGGTGTTGCCTTGAAGCACAGTCGACAATAAGATTCGGTTATAGTTAACGTGCGGTTCACTTCCGAAAATAGTAATCTCAAAGGCAGTCGGATCCTTACTAATGATGGATTCAACACAACGTAATCCTGCCATTCCGTTCCCTACTAAGATCAGTTTTTGTTTATACATTTTATCCCCCCAAAAACAAGTGCTGTAAAAAGCCAAACAAAGTAAACAAAGTTCTAGATCTTAACTGAATTCTTTCCGAGTACCCACGTTTTTCTCCATGAAAGCTGAGCTAGGCCCAGGATAAGCAAAGCCACGATTCCAACTGCGGAAAATACTAAAAATCCTGTAGCATATGTGCCAGTGATCTGTTTCAACGTACCTAGTATGTTTGGAACCAAGAATCCGCCAACACCTCCGGCAGCTCCCACAATCCCTGTGATAAAACCTATTTCTTTAGAAAATCGCTGTGGAACTAACTGAAAGACAGCTCCGTTGCCCATACCGAGAAATAGCATTCCGATGAACAGAAGGATTGTAACGACAGTAAGAGAATAAAGAAAACTAATCCCAAACATACATATAGTGAGTCCAATAAATAGAAACATAAGCAGTTTAACTCCACCTATTTTATCGGCAATAAATCCTCCGACGGGACGAAAGAAACTTCCGGCGATGACACATAATGTAACGAATTCCCCCGCCCTTATTCGTGTTAACCCATACTCATCAACAAAAAAGATGCTTAAAAAGCTAGTGAACCCGACAAAGCCCCCAAAAGTCACACTGTAAAGAATACAAAAATACCAAGTGTCCGTTATTTTAAATACGTTGAAATATTCCTTTAGTGGTTTTGCCGGCGGTTGAGATGGCGCGTCTTTTGCGATTAAAATATAAATGATAAACACGATGGTTAAAGGAATCAAAGCTAATCCCATAACATTATGCCAGCCAAGAGATTCTGCAAGACGAGGTCCGAACAATGTCGCAAAAAGAGTTCCGCTGTTACCGGCACCTGCAATGCCCATCGCAAGACCCTGCAAATGCGGGGGATACCAACGACTGGCCATAGGAAGTGCTGCAGCAAAACTTGCTCCTGCCACCCCTAGTAATATCCCTATTAAATAAAGCTCTGCTAAACTTTCACCGAATAACCATCCCCAAAAAAGTGGAATCATCGTTACAAGCATCCCGCCGATTGCGGTTTTCCGCGGGCCGATGCGGTCAGTCAAAAAACCAAGGACGATTCGAAAAAACGAGCCTCCCAAAATCGGAATAGCCACAATCAAGCCTTTTTCAGCTGGGGAAAGTCCGAAATCCTTTGTAATATAGACACCGAGTGCCCCTAATAATACCCAAATCATAAAACTGATATCAAAATAAAGGAATGAAGCTAATAATGACGGAGCATGACCGCTTTTTTTCAATTCAGATATTTTCATTTTTCATCTCTCCAATACTTTATTAATTGAATATTCGTTTATTTTACTCTTATAAAAGTAAGATTTCTTTGTTTATGTAAGAAAACATCACACACTTTTTTTGTAAGTTATTAAATTGTTTAAAGTAGGTATTGGTCAAAATTTAATAAATTCATTTCCTTTTTCTTATAAAAATCGCATGATATTGTGGTTTACTTAGGTGATGTAAAGTTACATGCTTGTTTAACTTTTCATTTATGGCCGGAATAAACTCCAAGAACATTTTGAAATATTCTCCATACAAAAAAAGAGAAGCCTAATGCTTAAGCTTCTCTTCCAGCCTGTAGATAAACCTGACTATAATGGAGTTTTTTTTCAGTTTTATATTTGTCCGTTCATTCATTCCAGCCACCCGCTCCCAAACAACTTTGTTTAACATAAGTTAGAACTCCTTTTACCTACAGTCTTTTTTGTTTAGGCTGTTTTCGCATACTTTGTTGCTATTTACTAAGTAGTGCGGTGTGGTTGATTTCCCCTCCAGATGCTCGCTTTCCGCGGGGCGGGCGGTGAGCCTCCTCGGCGTAAACGCCTGTGGGGTCTCACCTGTCCCGCTGCTCCCGCAGGAGTCTCGCACTTCCGCTCCAATCAACCTTAAATAGTTTCGTTTTAAAAACAACAATCTTTACGAAAAGAGCCTTTGTTTTTAAATAGAAGAAATAAAACTTGAGGTGATATCCATTCAGCGAGATCAACTTTAAATGATGACTGCCTCTTCTTTAGAGGCGGGTTCTTCCCACGGCACGAAACAAGGACCTCTTTCATATGATGTGTTATGAACGGTATGAGATATTTAATAATCTGATTCTATCCGGGGAAAGGTTGGGTACAATAATATGAAGCAATATCCATTTCAGAACATCCCATTTCAAAATCTTCAGAAAAAGGATATGTCCTTTGAAGAGGTATTCGTTCATATTGTTGAGTTTATGGAATTAAATCCTTCCGGTAACTATCAATTAATGGTCGGGACAGATTCGCAAGTACATAAAAAACATACGGTTTTCATTACAGGCATCGTAATACGGCAGGTCGGAAATGGTGTATGGGGTTGTATAAGAAAAGTGATGATCCCTAGAAGGATGCTGCATTTACATGAACGTATCTCTCAAGAGTTGTCGTTAACAGAGGAAATCGTATCACTGTTTACAGAAGAAAGAAAAAATCAATTAATCGATATTGTCCTGCCTGCTGTATATCAAGGTGCGACGTTCACAATGGAAGGTCACATTGATATCGGGGTTGGAAAGCGAAACAAAACCAGTGAGTTTGTAAAAGAAATGGTAGCCAGGATGGAATCCATGGGGGTGGAACCAAAAATCAAACCGGATGCTTTCGTAGCTTCAAGTTATGCCAACCGTTATACAAAACAAGAGTGAATGTTTACAAAAATATGTAATTGCACAATATGGTTTGGGAATTTTCAGACGGCAAAGCGTTACATACTTTTTTTCGGTATGCAATTTTAAATAAGCAAAAAACCGGCCTCAGACCGAGACCGGCTTTAACATTTTAAGATATAAGCCGCCAATGCCGTATTCAGTAAGAAAGTTTTAAACCACCACTCCTCAAAGTGGGTGTTTGCAGAAAAAATCCTGTTGTCCAAGTCAGTGACGAGGCATAACATTCCTGTTTCAATATAAAACTCCCTATTACAGCTTAAAGGTTAAAACTTTATTATCATTACGAACAGTGCAGCTTGTATAATTATCATACCTGAATTACTCACATGTTACAATGTTAATAATCACCATTTTAAAATCGCTTATGGCTATGGAATGGATGGAAGCTGGATTCGTTATAATCAACTATTGATCAAAATAACCGATAAAATCCCCTTGGGCCTCATTTTGAAGATATAATACCGTTTCTTTGTCAGAAATGGTTGGCAGTCCGAATTTTTGATCATACCTCTCAATTCCTTTACCTGTAATGATAATCCAATCCCCTTCTTTTCCTGCTTGTAACGCCTCCTGGATAGCAAAGGTACGATCAGGAATAACCTTCCCATTTCCAGCTGAGTAATCGCTAAGCAGTTTATTTAGTGTGGATTCCATCCCGTCCGAATTCAGATCATCCATTGTCAAAATCAAAACATCACTATGTTCCGAAGATACTTTAACCATTTCAGCCCTTTTGGTTGTATCTCGTCCACCCCGAAACCCAAAGATATGATAAATCTTTTTGGCCCCACATTCTTTGGCCGTTTGAAGCATGTGATGAATGGCATCTGCAGTATGTGCATAATCGATGACTATAGTCGGCCCAGATGCTTTCTTATATATTTCAAACCTTCCTGGTACACCGGAAAATCGTTTCAATGAAGTGAGAATTTCCTGTTTTGAAATTGGAAACATCTTCGCTACGGAATAGGCAGCTGTTGCGTTATATAAATTATGAAGTCCAGGTAAAGGTAACTCAATTTTCACAAAGTCATGATTCTCATTCAATAAAATAAAGGGGTTCGTTGCGGTATTATAATTGGTTATGGCTAAATCGCAGCGATTGGATTTTCCAAAAACAAAGGCTCTGACATTCTTCTCCCTTAAGTATTCTTGCAGTTTCCCCCCCCAGAAATCATCTCCATTAATAACCGCAAGACCACTAGGTTTTAATTTTTCAAAAAGCAGTAATTTTGCCAGGAAATAATCCTCCATCGTACCGTGGAAGTCAAGATGGTCATGATACAAATTCGTGAAGACACAGAAATCAAATTCAATTCCTTCTAAACGGTATTGAGCTAATCCATGTGAAGACACTTCCATTATGACAACCATGTCCCTACTTTCAACCAGCAAGGAATTCAATTCCATGGTACCTGGAGTCGTATTATGCGAATCGACTTTGTTCCCATTGATAATATGCTGTATCGTACCAATGACTGAACAGGTTACTCCATTCTCTTCTAATATTTGCTGAAGCATATAGCTAGTTGTAGTTTTTCCATTTGTGCCCGTAATTCCTATCATTATTTTTTGATTGCTGGGATCTCCATAAAACCTTTTGGCGATTTGTCCTAATGCTTTACGGCTGTTCTCCACTCTTAAATAAGGAACTTCCAAACCCTTAATATCTCGATTGCCAATCACAGCCGATGCCCCTAAGCGAATTGCATCATTGATGTAATTATGGCCATCGGACTTATATCCGGTTACGGCAACAAAAAGGAATCCTTTTTTTATTTCTTTAGAGTTATCGGTTACACCTGTTATGGATATATGTTCAACGTCCTTCGGCAAATCCCCGTTTATCGCTTCTTTCAATATGTCTTTAAGGATCATTAACTTTTCTCCTTTGTAAGCTATTCACTTGCATAAGTACAATAAGCTCATTTTTAGTATTAACCAGTACTCCTAAAATAAATATAAATCCAGAATTTGTAAGTTTCAATGACAGTATGAAGAAAAAAGAAAGAAAAGCAGCCAATTTTGGCTGCTTTTCTAATGGTTGTAGCTGTATTTAGGTGCTGGCACACCGCAAGATGCTTACGATTGAACTTCCAGAGGTTTCGTTTCGGCCTTCTGATTGTACAATGGCAATATGAAAAACATTCCTAGAATAAAAAAGAAAGCGGCGGTTTCAAATATGGCGACGAGTGAAAATTGCTCTTTCAGCACGCCTGCCGCGCTCATGGTCAACACCATCGATCCAGTGAATAATGGGCTTAAGATTCCATTGACCCTTCCGATGAACTCTCCCTCGGTCTTCTGCAATATCAATGTATTGATCCCGATTTGGATACAAGGAAGCATTAGCCCATTAAAGAACTCGGCAGTAAGTGTAATCCAAAGATTTGTCGAAAGCCCCATTACCGCCAACCCTATGGCATTCACAAGCATTCCGAAGGCTAATAATCTTTGAGGTGCCACCTTTTTGGCAAAGATCATTACACCGGCTCCGCCTAAAATCATACCAAACCCATTCACCATAAATAACCATTGGAGATTTTCCTTAGGCAGTTCCAGTTGTTCTGTAACAAGGAATATCGAGAGCGGCTGAATGAAACCCAGTCCGAGCCCGGCAGCCAGAAAACATAAACCAAGCAAACTTAGTTCTTTTTTTCGTAATACGTAGTTCACACCGCTTTTCATTTCCTGCCATAATGTTGTTTTTGCTGTCCCCTCATTCAGTTTGCGATCTTTTGGAAGAAAGGCGAGTGCGCCAGCTGAAAGTAGAAACGCCAGGCCAGTAATCGCAATCGAGGTGTTGATCCCGAAAGATTGGAAGGCAAATGTACCAAGAATCGGACCTAAAACCATAAATACTGCGAAAACGGTCTGATAAACTGACATCCCTGTCTGGATTTGACTTTCTGGCAAATGCATCTTAAATAGCTTCATGCCCGATGGCTGAGAAAATTGAGAAAGTATCGCCGAAATTAAAGTTGCGAAGAAAACCATTTTCCAACTGCCGAAGATTAGCGAGATAAGGACAGCAAATACAGACATTGCACTTAAAATATCACACCAAACCATCGTTTTTTTCGGACTCCAGCGGTCAGCAAATGTGCCTCCAATAAATGAAAAAATAAAAATGGGTGCGAATTCTGCTACTGATATCATGGAAATGGCAAAGGCATCTCCATTTGTCTTTTCCATGACGAATAACAAAACGGCAAAATTCCGTACCCATATCCCTATTTGTAAAAACAGCCCTGAGAAGATAATGGCCTGGAATACTCTATTTTTAAAAATGTTAGGTTCCTTTTTATTTAATGTTTCAGATGTGTTATTCGCCAATATAAAAACCTCCTGTGAAATATCTGGACAGGAGGCAGTACAATACAAATATAACAAGGAAAAATATCCCAATCGAAGGACACAATGATCTTTGTTTGTATTTTAATGTACAGACTAATCCTATCCAGAAAAAAATTCGTTTTAAGCACGCATTTTTTCTTAAAAAATAGGATTAAATGATCATTGTTTAAAGGTCACCCTTCCATTTTATGTTATTTTCATAATAATTTATTTAATCTGATAAATCAAGGGAAAAATTAATAAAATAAAACTATTTTTTTGGATGGGTTTGTTCTATTTTTCTAATATAAAAAATGGACTTCCTTTAAAAGAAAGCCCTTTTATTCCTTAAGTTTCAAAAGGCTGCAGCCGAATATGGCTTCTGCCCTTTGTTACCTTATCCATCATTTTTTCATGATCTTTTCCCGATTATCTCAAGCAAATGTGTTTCTTCTTTTCAGTTTTCCAATAAACGTTCCTGATTAGGATTGCCCTGTACAAGCAAATGGGAAGATGGCATTAGAATTTGATGTTCATGTAAAGCAGTCATCATTTCAAACCTCACGCTTCTCGATGTTTCAAAGTAATCATCAGGTTTCACAAGTCCCACTATGCATAGTTCATATCCAACATATTTTAGATTCGGATTTAAATCCGTAATGCCTATGTATCTAAAATCCTCTTCGGGTGTACCATCTTCTAGCCTTAGAAGGCTTTCACCATACTTATCATTACAGATAATACATATATCCTCCAACAGCCGTTTTACCTTTTCAGGATTTTCCTGGTAACTTACTGTAATGCGTTCAATGATTCGCATTCTCCCTTTATTAAAATTTTGAATCGTCCTGATTTCACTATGTGGGATGGTCAGCAATTTTCCTGACCATTCCCTGATCTGCATGAACCGGATACCGATTTCCTCAATCGTCCCGGAACTTGTCCCGTTGAATGTCACGAAATTCCCGACTCGGAATTCATTATCCGAAAGCCTTACAAATCCCAATAAGATATCCTTAAGCATTTGCTGAGCGGCAAATCCGATCACGACCCCTAAAATACCAGCTCCAGCTAAAATTCCTTTTAGGTCTATAAACTGTCCAATCAAATATATAAGGAAAAGCCCGGATATACCGTACCTAAGAGAAGAACGAGTAACCCCCTGTATTGTTTTTTCGACTTCCTCGTCGAAAAAATTGGATCTTCTAAAAAACCATTCAACCAGTTTATTCAAAATATAATAAACAGCCAATAACAGTATAGCCAAAATGAAAAGCCTCAATAATAAAAATTCTTCCCAGTAATCCACAGCAAGCTCAGAAAGTTTCAAGATATTCATGTTTTCACCTCCATTTTCACGTTTATTCAGATTCGATTAAAATCCAGTCATCATCCTTTCCGATTATCCCTTTATCAAGGATAAGTCTCGTTTTAAGGCGATAGGATACCCCTCGCTTATAAGGCTCCTTCAATATAGGCAGACAAAAGTTGAAAGGAATTTCGTTGCTTTCCCCTGAATTTATCTCCCTTGTAGACAAAATGGTGCTCGTTTTAAGGATCTCTTCCATTCCCGTAGAATGAGTATCCATGATCAAATCACATTCAATCCTTCTTATTCTTTGCGCAAGGGTACCACCCTTAATCAAAAAATATCCATTTATGCATTCACCGGATTTATACGTATTTTTCGGAAGGATTAAATCTATTTGTGCAGAACCTATTCCTAAAAGTAGCAAAGATTTTCTAAGTATCAAAGAATACACTCCATTTATATTTATTTGTTTTTCTATTAAAACCTACATGTTTATACATTTCCTTAAGGGGACTACAAAAAAACCTTTACCACTTTGGTAAAGGTTTACTAAAACAAAATAGACCTTTACCAATAGGTAAGGTCTGGCTAACAACAATATGCTGCCAACAACACCGAGAGCAAAGAGCTCCGTAATGACGACATTGTTGTAAAAGCTACTCCCCTTTGGAGAATGTATTCAAGTATATAATTTATAATACGGTAGAATTAGAAAGTTTGTCAAACCATTATATTTTATTTTTTTCGGGCTCTGCCCGGGTAATTCGGGTTATTTGAACATATCTTGTTATTAATGAAAATATAATGAATGAACTTGTCCGTTGAAAGTATTCACTTCTTGGTTTTAAAAAGGTCAGTTGGTGGAATAGGAAGTATGTAACCTCATTCTATTGCAAATCTGTGAACGCCCTTTCAAAAAGAATATAGTGAACAAATTATGAATATGTAATAAAACCTAAAATTTATTTAAAAATTTACAAGATTTCTCTTTTACTTATGCCAAACATGTTGTAATATAAATGTAACAATTGTAATATTTATTAAACTTTCGTTACATAAGTATCCTATTAAGGATTGGGGAGATATGATATGAAAAAACTTTTAGGTATGTTATTATCCATTATCATTTTATTTTTCACATTAAGTGGTCCGGTTACCGCAAAAACGACATCATTGTCTGACGCAAATGCATTAAAGATAGCCGATAATGCCAGCAAACATTTTTGGAGTGCTTTATATGGATACAAAACCCGTTCATGTTCACAAAAAACTTTCAATTATAAAGGGACAGAGTATTCATACCTTTGCCAAGAGTTTAATACAAAAGATAAATTGACTGCCTACTTAGCAGAGACATTTACTAATAATGCAGTTGAAAAAGGGCTGACTAAATATAATTACATTACCCATAAAGGGAAATTAGCCCGTCCAGTCGGAGACGGCTTTAGCATGTTAGAGTGGAAAAAAGCAAAAATTAAATTAGTCTATCAAAAACAAAACGTTAGGTCATACAATTTAACAGTACCTACAGTCGACGGTGAGTCAGTAAAAAGAACGGTGACCTTTTATAAGTCCGGATCTACTTGGAAAGTCAATCAGTTCGATGCAGTTCAATAAAACATTGGTTTAAATGTAACGCCTCATATGCTGTATAGTTAGTTAAAAACTATATGACATATGAGGTGTTTTTTTGTTGACCATTATATCTTGAGAAATAATCTTTCTGGCTTGTATCAGCTCACCTTTCACTTCACAAAACATTCAAAAAAAAACACAGCTAGGATGCTGTGCCTTAACGGATTTTTGCCTTTCGGAAGCCTTGATAGGTATCGTAGGCGGCAAAAATGATGGAGAGGAGTATGAGACCCCAGTATATCGAGCTTTTCCATTCATCGATTGAGAATAGTGTTCTTTGGTATGCAAGGAATTCCGGGTTCAATAAATCAGGATTACTAATGATGATGATGAAGGCCAGAGTGTACAACAGCTGGTATATGGCATGAAAAAAAGCTAATTTCAGGGTCCATCGACCTAAAAATAATTTATATATCGCTAAGAGCACCCCAATGATAATGACGCAAGATACCAGCAGCCAATAGGAATTCAATACATCTTGATTAAAAGAAGGTGTCACGAAAATGAGACTGCCATTTCTTTTTTCATAGACGCCTAACAGGTTTGCTGCATTGAAATAAAGGGCTGCAAATACGGAAAGGCCTAACAAACTTGCAAAAACCTCGATCATAGGGACCGCTTTTATCTTTGAAATGTTCGGAATATCTTTTAAGTTTTCCGGTGTCCATGGTTTCAAGTCTTTTGTTACGGGCGACTGGTCTTTTGAAGTGTCCAAGCGTTCTAAAATGGCAAATGAAAGCGTTAACCAGAAAAACACTTGGATACCTGTACTGATGATACTTGAAATTCCTTTCCCGATTATTTTTAAAATTGCTTCCATAACCGTATTCCCCGCATCCCGAAACGGATTGTCCCCTACTAATGCGATCAGTGAAATGACTGCAGCGATTGGTAAAATCATCTTCAACAGACTGATATAAACATCATAATAACGAGGTCCGATCAGATGCATTGGCCGATCACGATAACCACTTGCCAGTGTAACCGGATCTCCTAATTTTAAAAGTACCGCTTTCACGTCTTGCTCCGTATGATCATCCGGAAGCATATCTTCGATTATGGATTGAAGCTCAAGCGCAATATCCGCCCGGTTTTTTTCTGGCAGCCTTCGGGTCACTTCCTGAATATAAAGTTCAATCAGCTCCATCTTCTCCCTCTCCTTTTAATAATATATAAAGCTCTTGAGAAGTTTTTCCCCATTCTTCCTTTAACTGCGTGAAGATTTCTCCCCCATAATCACTTAAAGAATAGTACTTGCGCGGTCTACTTTCAGAAGTATCCCAGCTGCTGGTCACCAATTCTTGTTTTTCCAGGCGGCGAAGCAAAGGATATAAAGTACTTTGATCAATGGTAATTCCAGACTTCTCTAAACGCTGGACAAGCGAGTACCCATACTGCGGAGTTTTTAGCTGACTTAAGACAGCTAAAGTCAAAGTGCCTCTGCGCAGCTCAGTGGTTAATGAATTCAGTAAAGTGCTCATCCAATCACCCCTTCTCTATACTATGTGACGTACACCATACCTTATACTATGCATCATACACTATTTTAGTTCTTACAACACCATAAAAATGAAAATATATTTTATTTAAAGCATAAAAAAGAGAAGCGGGTCACGCCTCTCCGTTTTTCCAATATTCATATTACACAAGAATGACCCACAATATCATCGTCGTGATAATCGTGACCACTCCTTGTATTAAGGTTGCCATTGTTTGAGCTTTATAGGCATCCGTCACTTTCATCCCGCTAAATTGGGTGACCACCCAGAAGAAGCTATCATTTACATGACTTACTGTCATCGCACCTGCTCCAACAGCCATGACTACCAATGCAAGAGGAACAGCCCCTTCAATACCCAACGTTGGAAGCATGGGGGCAATCAAAGATGAAGTGATGACCAGTGATGCTGTCGAAGAACCCTGAGCCGTTTTCAACCCAGCAGCAATTAGGAACGGGACCAACAGGAACAAGGAACCGCTAAAGATGCTGCCCATATCCCAACTTTGGATGATGTCTGCAATCCCCGTATTTTTAATGACGGTACCAAATGCTCCGCCCGCCCCGGTGATCAATAAAATTGGCGCAGCATCTAATAAGGCAGCTCCTATCCAGTTTGTTAATGTTTCTTCATCATACTTAGGCAGCAATGTTAAAGCGGAAATTACTCCTACGAGCAATGCGATGACCGGCTGGCCCAAGAATACGAAAAATGCGGCAATCCCCCCTTCCGTTCCAAAGAGCGTTAATACAGAACTGGCTCCAATCAGGACAATCGGTAAAACGATCGGTAAAAATGATTGTAAGGCAGAAGGCATCTTGCCGAATGAACGAACAATTTCATCATAATTGTAATCCAGGTCACTTCGGTCATCTTCAACTTCTATCTTGGTCGCTACTTTCATTGACCATATATAACCAGCAAGTGCAGCTGGTATGGCCGTAATAAGACCTATCAAAATGACAGTCCCCAAGTATCCGTCCGCTCCGATATTTCCGGCTGCCGCAATTGGCCCTGGAGTTGGAGGTACAAGTGTATGTGTTGCATACAAACCAGTTGCAAGTGCAACTGACATGGAAGCAACTGCTACTTTTGCGCGTCTTGCCAACGCTTTTCTTAAGCTCGATAAAATAACGAAACCTGAATCGCAAAAAACGGGTATGGATACGATAAAGCCAATCATACTCATGGCAAGCTGCGGTCTTTTAGGGCCGACAATCCTCAATACAACTTCGGCCATTCTTAATGCGGCACCGGCCTTTTCCAAAATGGTCCCGATTATTGTACCGAAAACGATTACAAGTCCAATGCTTGTCATCAATCCGCCAAAACCGCCGTTGATATTCTCAACAATCTGATCCAGAGGCATTCCAGAAGCAAAACCCACAAATAAAGTGCCTAATAGAAGCGATAAGAACGGATGCAGCTTGAATTTAGTTGTCGAAAAAACAATTAAGAACACGCCGATGGCCAAAACAATAAATAACATAAGATTACCCCCTATTTTTGATCGCTGCCAAAAAAGCCCGCATTACTTGTTCGGCTGAAACTTCCAACAATTCAGCTCCTCTTTCCATTGCTTCCTTTAAAGGCATGGGAGCGTTCACCAAACTATGAACACTCGTTATTCCGTGGTCATATAAAACTTCAATACCTGTTCCGATCGATCCAGCCAAAACAAATACCGGAATACCATGCTTTTTGGCTTCTTGTGCAACTCCCATGGGTGTTTTGCCTGAAGCAGTCTGGTAATCGATTTGGCCCTCACCGGTAAAGACACAATCGGCACCGGACAATTTTTCACCCAGTTTCGTATACTCCATGACAACATCGATGCCCCTTTTTGTTTCTGCACGGAAAAAGGCTTGAAATGCACCTCCAATTCCTCCTGCAGCACCAGCACCTGCTTTATCATGCAAGTGTATGCCTGTTTTGATTTCCACCAAATCAGCCCATGATGATAAAGCCTTATCAAGCATTTCAACCATGTCAGAAGTCGCCCCTTTTTGAGGTCCGAATACCCTTGATGCCCCATCAGGACCGACTAACGGATTTTGGACATCCGAGGCAATCAAAAATTCGGAATCCGCTATTCTGGAATCAAAATCCTCCGTATTAATGCTTGATATCCGTGATAATTCGGCACCTCCGTATCCCAGAGTTTTACCTTCTTCATCAAACACCTTCATCCCCAAAGCCTGGAGCATACCGACACCGCCATCGTTGGTAGCGCTTCCACCAATCGCTAAAATGAACTTTCGACAGCCATCATTCAATGCCTTTTGAATAAGCTCCCCTGTACCGTATGAAGTAGTGATCAATGGGTTCAACTCAGCTAGATCGATAAGGCAGAGACCAGATGCACTAGCCATTTCAATCACACAAGTTTTTTGATCGCCCAAGATTGCATATGCTGCCTGAACATCTTCAAGTAAAGGTCCTTTAACGGTCACTTCAACTTTTCGACCATTTGTAGCTGCTACAAGACTATCCATCGTGCCTTCCCCGCCATCCGCCGCAGGAACCAGTACTGTCTCCGCATCCGGCAGTGCCTTCCTGATTCCTCGCTCAATAGCCTTTGAAGCTTCTGTTGCTGATAAACTTCCTTTATAGGAATCTGGTGCAATAACAATTTTCATGCTCAGTTCCCCTTTGAATATATTTTTATATCAATTAATTATAATCTTCGGAAATATTTTAATCATCGTTCATTCTAAACGAAAATAAGTATGACATATTGGATTTTTTTGGTTATACTATACAGAAAAAATAATCTGTCTGAAAAGTTTTCTGTTATTTTCCTATTTTCATAAAATATAAGATAGCTAAAGGCTTAAACTATCGACGATCCCCCTTTACATGAAAAATCATAGCTTGTTTGCATAAAATATGATCACCATTCTGTTAGCAAATAAAAAAACTCTAGAAGGATGACTTGAATGCTGACCCAAGAAATTGCAATGGAAATTGTCAAACAAACCACCAATAGACTTAACAGAAACATTAATATTATGGATGATAAAGGAATCATCATCGCTTCCGGAAATCATGAACGCATCGACCAATTGCATTTAGGAGCATGGGAAGTACTGAAAACGGGAAAGCCGTTAATCATTCCCGAAAATGATCGTCATCAATGGGTAGGTGTCCTTCCTGGAATTAATTTGCCGATTAATTTTCAAAATGGAATTATAGGTGTCATTGGGATCACCGGAGATCCGACTGAACTTTTGGAATTCGGCGAATTGGTGAAAATGATAACGGAAATGATGCTTCATCAAGCTTTTATGGCGGAACAACTCGAATGGAAACAACACTTGAAAGAATTGGTATTTGAAGACTTATTAAAGGAAGATATCAATCAGCATTCGATTGATCAGAGACTTGAACTGATTGGAATGAAATTAGAACCTCCCTATCAAGTGGGGGTAATGGAAATGAAATTAAATCCGTTAAATAAGAATGAGCTGATTCAGATGACTGAATCTGTTTTTAGTTCCCAGTATGCCCTTGTTGGGTTCCTGAGTGTGAATCGGGTTTTCATTCTCACTACGGCGCTTAGCGGAAATAACATTGAGAAAAGACTGGATTCAGCCATCAAACAATTAAAAGCAAAAGACTTCGTTATACGAATCGGTTTGGGCTCTATCGTGGATAAGGAATCATCCATCGTCCACTCTTTCCGCGAAGCTGAAACAGCACTTTTACTAGGTGAAGCAAAACAAGCTTTATCTAGATATACTGATGTGGAAACAAAAGCTCTGTTGGAAAGGATAGATGAGCGGACGAAACAGCAATTTCAGGAAAGAATTCTAGGCAACTTATCTGAGAAGTTGATTGAGACACTGCATCAATTTTTCCTTAGTAACTTAAATATCGGGGAATGTGCCAAAAGAATGTATATCCATCGTAATTCCCTTATATATCGATTAAAAAAAATCAAGGAAATTACCGGATATAATCCACAAGTGCTGCATGATGCCATAACTTTGCAGTTAGCCATTTGGGTAAGCCAATCGAAAAGGAGAAGTTGAAAGATATTGTGAGAACGATAATGCCTATTTAATTTTTTTCGTTCAATCCTATAAAAGCTTGCATTGGAATTTTGTATAATTGATCGAATTACCGAGTAGATTAAAAATACATGATTTTTTTGCATATCAGGAGGGATTGAATGAGTGGCATCGCAAATGTATTAATTATCCTTGGATTTACCGTTATTTTCATCATTATCATCATTTTGGTTTTACTATTAATTTATATGATTTTCTTTGATCGCATGCAGAAGCACCATGCAATTTTAAGAAATTACCCCGTGCTTGGGAGAATACGATACTTTCTGGAAAAAATCGGACCTGAGATGCGGCAATATTGGTTTAACAGTGATAACGAAGGAAAACCCTTTTCCCGCGATGACTATGAACATATGGTGAAAAGTTCAAAATATTTACGGGATGTCATAGGTTTTGGTTCAAAGCGGGATTTTGATGAGGAAGGCTTCTTTGTTAAAAATAGCATGTTTCCAAAATTGGCCGAAGAAGAAAAATATGATCGTGAAACCAAAGTGACGACAAAAAGATACATTCTATTGAAAGACCCGCTTTTCTCACAACGAGAAGAAAAATGGGAAGATGAAGCTTCCTCTGCATTCTTATTGGATGATGAGGATGCCGTAATCATCGGCCCAAACACTAAGAATCCCTTTCGGCTAAAAGGTCTTATCGGAATGTCCGCCATGAGCTATGGCTCTTTGGGGAAGAACGCAATCACTGCGCTTTCTGAGGGATTGGCTGCAGCAAAAGGCACCTGGATGAATACAGGTGAAGGCGGACTATCTCCTTACCATTTAATCGGCGGCGTCGATATCATCATGCAAATTGGTCCAGCCATGTTTGGGGTTCGGGATAGTACCGGCGAAATGGATTGGGATGAATTAAAGAGAAAAAGTGAAATACCCGAAATCAAAGCATTTGAAATCAAATTGGCCCAAGGCGCCAAAACTCGCGGAGGGCATATCGATGCTGAAAAAGTGAATCCGGAAATCGCTGAAATCCGTAAGGTCGTTCCGTACAAGGCAATTGATAGTCCGAATCGGTTTCACCAATACGATGACGTAAAATCCATGTGCGATTTTATCGAAAAAATCAGGGACCATACAGGAATCCCGGTCGGCATCAAAATGGTAATCGGCGGAACTGACAGTGTTGAAGAGCTTGCTAGCTACATGAAAGAAACCGGGAAAGGTCCGGATTTCATTACATTGGATGGCGGTGAAGGAGGAACCGGTGCTTCTTATCAGGAGTTGATCGATAGCGTAGGATTGCCGATAAAATCCGCTTTACCGATTTTAGTATCGACACTGGAAAAATACGGAGTCCGTGATAGGGTCAAAATCATCGCCTCCGGTAAATTGTTCACGCCTGATAGAATTGCGATCGCTCTAGCCATGGGAGCAGATCTTGTTAACATAGCCCGGGGTTTCATGATTGCGATAGGATGTATACAGACGATGAAATGCCATTCCAATGCTTGTCCTGTCGGGGTAGCCACCACTGATCCGGAATTGCAAAAAGCACTTGTCATCGATGAAAAGAAATACCGTGTGGTTAACTTTCTTGTAACCCTTAGAAAAGGATTATTTCGGATCTCAGCCGCAGCTGGTTTAGAATCGCCTCTCCATTTTCAGCCTAAGCACATTAGCTATAAGGACGATAAAGGAATTGTCACATCTCTTGAAGATATTATGAAAGAAGTTAATGGACAAATAGGGTCCAGGCAATGAAAAGACCACCGCCCAAGTATGATGGGCGATGGTTTTTTCTTTCTCGATCAATGAATGAATCCGTTATAGGTCAATTGTATCAGGCATGTATTCGAGTATCACCTGTCTCCGCTCTTCCCTTACCCGCCAGCTTTCCATAGCGATAATAAACATAAGATGGAGTAATTAGCGGCTTTAGTTTGGAAAAAATTTCAGATGGATTGATAATACCATTTGCCATCACGTTTAAACTTTCTGCATTGGTCATTCAAAAGAAGGTATTCTAGGTGTGCCAATGTTTCACCTACAGCAAATCTGGTTTCGTGGATGGACAGATTTCCAAATAAGATCTGGCAAGCACTTTTTACAGAAATCGGCTCTTTCATGTTTTCATGAATTACATGCAATCGGTCCTGGTGGTGATCCAACAATTCAACAATTCTTTTATTGGCATTTTGAAACGGTTTCCCATGAGAAGGGATGACATATTCAACGTCAAGCTTTTGTATTTTTTTCAAAGAATTAAAAAACTCTTCCAATGGGTTGCTGAAACCTTTAAACCAATAAGATATATTTGGAGATATCTTGGGCAATATATGATCTGTCGAGAAAAGGACGCTATTTTCCTTATTATATAAGGAAATCAGGCCGTCAGAATGTCCCGGAGTGAAAAGCACTTCATACTCATATTTGCCAAAATGCAGCTTCATTCCTTCTTCAAGATGATGATTTACGGTAGGATAGGGTTTTACTTGGGGCATGAATCCGCTTTCGTCACTGGATAAGGCCGCGGCGACATCTTCTTCCATACCACACGCATTGTAATTATCTTTAAGCAGATTCAGCGAATCGGCTTCCCAATACGTAGTTCCCGCATGCTCATCCACTTCTGTCATCCATACATCCGCACAGGTCAATTGTTGTAATGTCCCTGCATACCCGAAATGATCTGGGTGATAATGTGTGATGATAATATCGGCAATATCGTGTTTTTCGATAATTGGGTTCCATAAATCCCTGGTCGTTTTGTTATTTAATCCCGCATCAATGATAGTCCATCCTTTTTCACCTTCCGCCAAGTAACAATGGACATGGTCCAATCTAAAAGGCAATGGAATGGTAATTTGCGTAACTTTCAATTCATTCAGCAAGTATAACTTCCCCTTCCGATGTAACTACATTTACATGAAAAAAATCGAAATTGCTAAAAACAAAACATTTAAGTTTATTAAATAACGTATATCATTAATCAATTCGACGAATTTTCTCAGTTTCCTTTAATCATATCCACAGCCAATCGATTAAAATCCAAAAGCCATAGCCTGGGCGCAATGGTTAATTCATGAAAATTTTAAAAAACGCCATTAAAATTAATGGCGGCAGACTGTAGACAAACTCGATGAAAATCGAGTTTGTCTATTTTTATGGCTTGTACAATTTGGAGGTTGATTGGAACGTAGGGCACTCGCTTTCCGCGGGCGGTCGGCCCTCGGCTTTCGCCTGCGAGGTCTCCCCTAGACGCGCTTTTCTAAGCAGGAGTCTCGTACTCCCGCTCCAATCAACTTTGTCTTACCATTTACGGCACTTCGTTTTACATATCTTCCTCGATCGTTTGAACAAGGTTGAAAAGAAAATGATAAATTAAATGAAAAGCTTCTTCCAATGACATGTCTTCTTGAAACCCTTTAATGTTATCCAAGGCTAAATTCACATCCCATAGCCCGTCGCCCTGGTTAAACATTAAACTGAACGAACCAATTTTTTCTGCTTGAAGTTCCTTGGTTAAATACGTTTTTAAAACTTCTCCCATTTTTTTCTGGAATTTCAATCCGAACATCGCGTTATATGTACCGAAAACATCATCGACTTCTAACGAAAGTGCCTCAACGCCGATTAATTCGAACCATCGTGATTCAAAGTAAAGGAATTCATCTTTGTTTTTTTTCAAATACTCAATCGGTTGTGATAAAAATGCAGAGTTCTCTTCAGAGATTAATTCTTCGCTCTCTTTATTACTGCGCTCTATATAAGCATCCGTAAAACGCGATGCATTCTCTTTTTCCACTATGATGATATCCTCGGCGAGTAATTTATGCTTTTCTACATAATCCTTTTCTTCTTTAAATAACTCAATCTTGTTTTCGATTACGGATTCTGATATGTATGATTCCATTTGTTTTTTTAGCATGATATGTCCTCCTAGTGTCTTTTCAAGCTTTCACAATTTCAATCATAGCATATTCAGTATAGATAAAATAACTTTGTGAAAGAAATTAGAATATCAGATGTGGCAATCATTTCTGGTCTCCGATATAGTAGTGGTAAGCGTTTATACATATGAAAGAAATGAGATGTTGAATCATGCAAAAAATCATTGTAGTTGGTGCAGGAATTTTGGGAGCTTCCACTGCCTATCAATTGGCTAAAAATGAGGTTGAAGTGATCATTATTGACCGCCAAGATGTCGGTCAGGCAACATCTGCAGCTGCAGGAATCGTTTGCCCGTGGATATCGCAAAGGCGCAACCAAGCTTGGTATCTTCTTGCCAAAAATGGTGCGGCCTTTTACCCGGGTTTAATTGAAGAACTTGAACGTGACGGTGAAACCGAGACTGGGTATGCCCAGGTCGGTGCCATAAGTCTGCATACAGATGAAGCTAAACTGAATGCCATGAAGAACCGGGCTGCAAAACGGCAAGAAGATGCACCGGAGATGGGGGCGATCACCTTACTTACCGCGGAGGAAACACGTGCCTTATTCCCGCCTCTTTCCAGAGAATATGCAGCCGTTCATGTGAGTGGTGCAGCGCGGGTCAATGGACGCGCACTACGTGATTCCTTATTGAGAGCTTCACAAAAATACGGTGCAAAACTTATGTATGGCGAAGCTAAACTTACATATAACGGTACTCAAGTGTCAGGTGTAACAATTAGAGATGAATTCATTCCTGCTGATAAAGTGATTGTTTGTGCTGGCGCTTGGGCACCGGAATTACTGAAACCACTGGGCGTGAATTTTCAAGTCACTTTCCAAAAGGCTCAAATCATTCATCTGGAAATGGCAAATGAAAATACAAATAAATGGCCAGTAGTCATGCCTCCGAGTGATCAATATCTTTTGGCTTTTGATCATAATAAAATCGTTGCGGGGGCGACTCATGAAAATACGGAAGTTTTCGATAACCGAATGACCGCAGGAGGGCTGCAGGAGGTTTTCAACAAAGCCTTGCAAACCGCCCCCGGTTTGACAGATAGCACGTTTGTTGAAGCGAGGGTCGGATTCCGTCCATTCACGCCAGGATTCCTTCCCGTCATGGGACCTTTACCTGGCTGGGGAGGCATAATCGTAGCCAATGGTCTTGGAGCTTCAGGTTTAACTATGGGCCCATATATAGGCTCACTATTGGCAAACCTCGCACTTGACAGAGAAATTGAAATCGAAATCGAAGATTATGATGTAAGAGGTGCGCTATAAATTTAACTTCCCTTTAATTAACTTGCTGTATGAACTCGACTGATCAGAAAATGATCAGTTCCGTTTTTTTCAAATGGTCCTTTTCATAAAAAAATCAAGGACCTTTAATGGGTCCTTGATTCAGACTGTAGACAAACTCGGGGAAAATCGAGTTTGTCTATTTTTATGGCTTGTCCAATTGGGACGTTGATTGGAACGTAGGGCATCGCTTTCGCCTGCGGGGTCTCCCCTAGACGCGCTTTTACCACAGGAGTCTCGTACCTTCCGTTCCAATCAACTTTGCTTGAACTCTTAGATAGAACACTTTTGCCTAGGGTCATTTTTGTTTTAAAATAGAAGTATTAAAACATGAGTTGATGAAGATGCTTTCTAAACATGATTCTATTCAGCGAGATCAACTTGAAATGATTACTTTAGATTTAGTTCAACCGGTGCCACCGAACCATTTGGTTCGTAAATGGAGGCTGCCATTGACTTCACTTTCATTTATGACTTGGTGAAAGATCTGTATTCAGAGTTAGGACGCCCAAGTATTGATCCAGTTATTTTAGCCAATATACCTTTGGTATTCGTTCCATGCGTAAAACGATTGAAGAAGCGGAAACAAATAAGGCTTACCGTTGGTTCTTAGGCTATGGTTTTCATGATAAAGTACCTCCTACTCCACGTTCGGGAAAAATCATGCTGTTCTTTGAAATGAAAAAATAAGAATCTTCCATTTCAATCTATTTCATCTATTTATTAATATCAGGTTCACTTACTTCTTCATAAATAACTTTTAACTCTTCAATAGTGAGTGTTTTTAAAAATTCCTCTAATTCATCCATGTTAATGCCTCCTATAATTAAGAACATTAGTTCCTATTATAATCACCATAATATCAGTAGTAAATAGTTAATTTTACTTTGAACACAAATAGATGAATTATAGTATTCAATAATCAACTGTTTCCCATCTTTTTATACCTAAAAAAGATTCAATGATCATACAGCACTCCTTTTTAACCCACGGTCATTTCCTTTGAAAAATAGTGCTGTAACATCCTTTTCATTTGCTCTCTATTTGCTGCAAATTGCTTATGACGATGACCATTTCCTCCAGATGGATGAGGAAATCCTAGAAGTATGTTATTGGCATCCAAATAATCTTGACCCGCTAAATAGTTTAAGACCTTGGTAACATTAACGCCTAAAGGAATAATAAGCGGACGATCAATGGTACCTATTTCGGTAGCAAAGCCTTCCATTATATTTTTTTTAAGCAACTCGGTCTTTAAAATGTTCGGAGTTGTTCCACTATAGTTTTTTCCGTTATAAAAAACTGGGTAGGTTAAAACTGAGGTAGTATGAACGAGGTGACTCGCTTCGTCAAAAAGATCCAGTGTGGACGAAATGTTTAAGTATGTGTGTAATCCAAGCTCATCCAACATTTTAACTAAATTTTTTCTCATCGTTCCTTCAAAACTGGAATTTTTTTTTACTTCGTGCAGGATCTCTTCGTCACCATGCAGGTGCCCTCTTGCATTAATTACGGTAGAATAAGATTTTTTCATTTGATGTAAACCAGGAGTGATTCCGACAATCACCACTTTGGCCCGTTCATTTATATATTCGAAAGGAGCATAATATATTTCGAGTTTTTTCTTTTCTTCTCTTTCAAGCAAAAATTGCTCACTCTTTATCATTTCATCTGTATAGACAGCAGGTAAAGCTTTAATTAAGTCTTTAAATTGTTTAAACTTAGAAAAATTAGCGATCCCCATAAATTACTACCCCTTCTTCCCTTTATTTATTTTGGCCAATATAGTATATCAGAAATTCAGATTTGCCACCGACATAGGGGCATTATGAACCTTGTTGGAAACCTCTCAAAAAAAAGATAAATTGCTTTCCAACCCTTGGATTGAAAAGAATTTATCTTGAAAATGGTATTTGGGGATGAAAAAAATGTTTGGGTTTACAAATTGAAACTATTGATTGAATCTTCCGCGTTGGCGAAGTAATTCACGATTCAGGTTCGGATCCTTTTCAAATGCAGCGCGGCCGTGAAGCCAGAATATGTTGTTGACAACAACTAAATCTCCAACAGGCAGTTCAAGTTCAAGTACACTTTCATCACTTTCTAATGAATTGGATAAATCGCGCAAGTATTTGGCTTGTTCGATTGAATCAGGATAAACAAATTGATCGATAAAACATACACCAGGTTTGTTATTATGATTGAAGAAGGTCAATCTTTCAATTTCCTGGTCAACGTTCTTGCTTTTTGGAGCTTTATACGTGAATTTGTGGCTGGATAATGGATGATTCACATACATATCAAGCTCTTTCCAATCGTCTAAATGCAATAAACGTGATTCGCCACCACGTGCATTTTGTTCGATCATCTTCATCATTAGTAACCAGTCCGTTGGTTCATCTACAAATGTGCCATCCGTATGAAGTGTAAATAAACGATAAGCCTGACGTAAATATGAATCACTGCTATCCGTGTCTTGAACATTAAAGCGGGCATAATATTTCCCTGACATGGAATCATGGTTTGGAGTTCCCAGCAAGTATGAAATGGCCGTTGCAAAAATGACATATTCATCTGTATTCTCCGTGACACCCTCCAAGCCAAGGGTGAAGCCGCCGGATTCCCGATCATGAACGATGTTACGAAGCAATTCACCAAAGTCTTCCCCTACTTGATCCAAAAGATATGAAGCAATGATGAGTCGTGCATATGGCGTATATTCCAGATGTTGAACAGACTGATTATCCTTGGATACCGTTTCTAAAAAAGCAGCAATCGCCTCTTTTGAAATTTCAATATGATATAAACGGCTGGATTGAGGGTGAACTTTAACCTCGTATTTTTCTGTTTTCCTTTCAAACTTCGCTCTCTTTTTTTCTGCAATGTTCATGAATGATTCCTCCTGTTATTTGTAATATAGGTGACAAAGTTAACAGGAAATATAAAAAGCCAGTCGCACATGATTCCCAAATAAAATGGGAATCCAACTGTACAACTGGCTTATATTCACTTCACTGCTCTATGCAAATAGAGTCACAGCGAATATGCAGTTTATGTATGATTTATTTTTCCTGTTTCCAATCATTAAGATCTTTACACGATTCTGAAAAGGTAGTTTCCAAAAGGTGTTAATGTCATAATATTGGCCTAATTACATTAAAACGTTTTTTCATATAATTGTCAACATCTTTTACAAATTATTCTGATAAATTATTTTACTAACTTGGTAGTTTCGTTTTTTCTGCCGCTTTAATTTGCTGAAAATGGAGATCCAGGTCCTTCAATGCAGCAATCAATGCATTAGCCGCTTTCCCCCGATAATAAGATGTAATCGATTCTATCGCTTCATCAACACCATCATTTAAACTGATACCTTTTAATAAACGCCAAATAAATTCCCGTCCATGCTCTGTTGCCAGTGTACAAGACGCCTCCAGGATAACACCATATTTAGCATCGACTTCTGCAGTGATGGTCAATGTTTCAAAGACACTTTTCGCCGCCATCCCTTGAGGTAAACGTGCATGACCTGCAATAAAAATTGTTTTACAATTGAACATGAGGCCTCTTCCTCTCTTTAACAATATTATTTTGTCAATACAGCTTCCAATAAGTGTGTTTGTTCCGGAATGCGGGTAACAACCTCTTTTCCAATTTCAATGGAGGCTGTTGCTGCAGGTGACGGTGCATTACAAACATGAATGGTCCGTTTCCCCATTATAATATGAAAATCATCCACCATATTACCATCATCCTGTAACGCCTGTGCTCGGACTCCGGCAGGTGCAGGGATTAAATCATCTTCTTGAATTTCCGGAATCAATTCCTGAAGGCTTTTCGTAAATTGCTTTTTACTAAAAGAACGGACATATTCTTCCATCCCTTCCTTCATGAATTTACTGGCCAGTTTCCAAAAACCTTTATAGCTTAAAACTTCAGTTAAATCCTTCGCATTGAAATCGGTTTTTTTATAACCTTCACGTTTGAAACTTAGTACAGCATTTGGGCCAGCATCTACTTCGCCGCTAATCATCCGTGTGAAATGAACTCCTAGAAATGGAAACTTAGGGTTAGGTACCGGATAAATTAAATGATTGACAAGAAAGCGCTTTTCGGGCTTCAATTTAAAATATTCACCGCGAAACGGGACTATTTTCATATCAGTTTTATACCCCGCGGCTGCTGCGATACGGTCACTGTGCAATCCAGCGCAATTAATGACTATCCTTGCTTTTATTGTCCCGTTGTTCGTAGCGATGATGACTTCATCAGAATCCTCGTCAATCTTCTCCACCTTTGTATTCAGCTTGATTTCACCGCCGTTGCCTCGGATGATATCCGCCATCTTTTCACTTACCTGACGATAATTGACGATGCCAGCTTGCGGGACGCGAATCGCTCCAAGTCCATTAACATGCGGTTCAATTTCCTTTAACTCTTCCACACCGATTCTTTGGATAGCTAGCTCATTTTGTAAACCGCGTGAAAATAAATCATCTAGAAGGGGCAACTCTTCTGGTTTTGTTGCAACAATGACCTTGCCGCAAATATCATGATCAATTCCATGCATCCTACAGAATTCCGTCATTGATTTGCTTCCTTGACGGGCAAACCGTGCCTTGAAACTGCCTGGTTTATAATAAATTCCTGAATGGATGACTCCGCTGTTATGCCCCGTTTGATGATCTGCAACAACAGCCTCTTTTTCAATGACTACCACTTTAGCATTAGGAAACCGCTGATAAAGGGCCATTCCCGTCGATAAACCTACAATTCCCCCGCCAACAATTGCGAAATCATACACAATTAACACTCCTTTTATTAATGATTTTTAGTATTCAGCAACTCCATATACGTAATTAAATTGTTCTTAGTCCGTAAGATGTGAAATTCTACTGCTGCCCTTAGTTCTGCAGGATCCCCTCTTAGTGCCGCTTCATATATCATCCGGTGTTCCCGTTGCGTTTCTGGGTAATAATCAATCAGCAAATTCGGCGCAATGGGGGAGATACCCAACGTTTCTACCATTTTTTGAACTCTTGGCCATGGGCACCCTTTTCGGAGGGTTTCATGAAAAGCCGCATTCAAAAGGATATAATGTTCATTGGTTTCATCAGATAACTGAATCCCTTCCATTTCAATCAAAATTCCCTTTAATTTTTCTTTATCCTCCTTTGTTAAATAAGGAAGCGACTTTTCTACAGCAAGGCCTTCAAGCAGAGACCTTGTATGATAAATTTCTTCAATATCATCCCGGGTAATCGGTGTGACGATTGCTCCTTTATGAGGAACCATTTCCACCAACCCCTCCATTTGAAGTTGTGTAAGGGCTTCACGAATGGGCATTCTGCTTACTTCCAGGCGATCTGCCCACTCCTCTTGGATGAGTCGCTCCCCCTTTTTTAACGTCCCATTCAAAATCGCCTTCCTAAGACTTTTCGTTACATTTTTTACGATTGTAGATTTATCTCTTTTAGAATTAGCATTATCCAATCCAGCGTCCACCTTTCGATATTGGATACAATTTAAACTATATCAACTTAATGAAGCGATTACAATACAGAAAATTAAATAAATTGTATCCAATTTAAAAAACACTGGATACAATACTAGGTGAACATCTACTTTTCTCATATAAAGATAATTTATGGCATTCATTTATATGTAGCTATACACTAGTGATTTAAAAGCAGTTTTTTTGGGATGAAATTCGATTCAAATCAAGTCTTTTTGTATCAAGATACATTAATATCTTATCTGCAGGCTTCAACCGTGTTAAAATCAAACAAATATAGTTATGAAGTACAAAATATGAAATTGGTAAAAGTCATTAGAATAAAAGGGGAAAATTGCATGGCAGAATTAATCGATTGGAAAAATAGTGCTCACGGGCATAAATTCATAGCATCTTTTAGCGGAGGAAAGGATAGTGTCTTAGCCTTATATAAGGCATTGAAGGTTGGAGAAGCTGTAGGACTGATTGTCATGCTGGAGGAGGAAGGAAAACGTTCCAGATCCCATGGAATGCCTCCGGAACTCATAAAAGCCCAAGCTGAATCAATAGGTTTGCCTGTATATACTGCTGCTGCGAGTTGGACTGATTATGAAAAGGTATTTATGCGCCTTTTAGAAGATGCAAAGAATCAAGGAGCAGAAGTGTTGGTAACTGGAGACCTGGATATGCCTGCCCATGGTTGTTGGCATGAAAAAGTTACGAAGAATGCCGGATTGAAGCTTGGAATGCCTTTATGGGAAATGAACCATCGTGAAGCTGTCGAAGAGTTCATGAATCTAGGATTCGTTACGATCATTGTAACCGTTAATTTATCATTGGGAATGCGAGAGGATGATTTAGGACGAACATTAACCCATGAATACGTGAAGGAACTTGAAGCTCGCGGCATTGACCCCTGCGGAGAAGGTGGAGAGTTTCATACCACAGTAATAAATGGGCCCATTTTTAAACAGCCAATTCCAGTTCGTAAATGTGAGATTATTAAAGACGGGGAGTATGCTTTTTTACCTTTGGAGCTAGATAAGATGACGAATAAGAGTACCTTATAACCGAACTTATTATCAATATTCCTGGCAACAACTCTATACTGCACCCCAATTATGTGATTTTCTTTAAGGATTGAGGTGCAGTTCATCTGAGGAGTACTTTAACAATAGGATAAGATTATTTTAGTTAACATAATAAAATTATAGTAACTTAACTTTGCAGCAATCATTTATTGCTGATAACTTTCTGATTCATTATTTGTTAAATAGGAGAACAACAGACTTTTAGAAGAAAAAATATTTCTAATATACCATTTTAATAAGAAATTAAGCGATAAAAATCAGTACTGGTGACATCAAAAAAAGACTATATATTCTAGTCTTTTTTGAAAAGTCATTCGGTTGATTTAAAACTGTTGCCTTAACAAAACTCTTATATTTTTCAAAAATCCTCAGCGAAGGCGATTTTCTTAGTATAAGGAGCTTATCCCCCTCCGAAACCCCTTTCACCTCTCCGCATCAATGATGCCGGTTTTATCTCCCCTTTCAGATATAACGAAATAATGTTTCTCTATAATAATGCTCTATTTAAGGACTGTGTTATCCATATAAAAAGAATGAAAAATACAGGAGTTGTCTTCGTCCGTTCAATTAATAATAGAAATCCATTAATGTTTCGTCCATTAAATCCTGTGTGAGTCCTATGTAAATCATCGTATCTTTGGGATTGGAATGATTAAGGATTTGCTGCAGTAGAGCGATATCCTTGAATTTTTGGTAATGCAAATAGCCGAAGGTTTTTCGGAGGGTATGTGTACCGACATCCGGAATGTCTGCCATTTCAGCCGCTTTGTTCAGAACTCGATAGGCCTGCACCCTGGTGATTGGACCATTACCTTTTCGACTTGGAAATAAATACTGTTCATTTTTCAGGTTCGATTTGCGGACATATTTCCTAACTTCCTTACGAAGCTGAGGATTGACAAGGAACCGCTTAATTTTATCTGTTTTTTGCTCCACAATGACTATATGCGTACCCTCAAGGATGTCTTTCACTCGCAATTGTAAAAGATCCCCTATACGTAATCCGATGTTTATCCCGATTGAAAACATCATATAATCCCTGTAGCTGCAATATTTTAATAGTGATTTTTTCATCTTTTCTATGTGATCCAACCTGCGTATCGGCTGAACATTTTTAATTCTTTGAGAGGTTGCTTGCATGAACGGCTCATTCCCCTTTCTCCTTCTTTCATTTTACGTGAACAGCTTAAAAAAAGGCAAGTTTTATAAATTTTGATACGCTTATAAACCTTGATTTAACGGGATTTCGAATGTATCAATAGAGGTCCTTTGTTACATTCGGAATATTCTAACAAAAGTGATTTGAAAAGAGCTTGTAATCTACTACCCTCCTTTCACCGGCTTATAGCTTCATAGAGCGCTTTTAATCGGTTCTTGACTTATGACTCCAATGAGTTAAAACAATAGCTTTAAAAGCCAAATATGGAGCTCGTTTTTTTGACTTTTTTAATATTTTTGTAAAATAATGTATACCATCCCTATAACCCAATCAATTTTCAATTCATTTGGCAATTCATTTGGCAATTCATTTAATTTACTATAATTTAATTATGTAAACTTTTGTTTTAAACATTTCTTCATTTTAAATTTAACAAAGAGAATTCAATTTACTTCCCTTTGTCAAATATCCCCCAATCCATTAATGAATATAAAAACTGGCACCATCAATGATTTCTATGTCTTTGTGACTTTTCAGCTCCTCCATCAGCTGGAAAAGCGCTCCATCCTTTTGTTTTGCTTCAATCATGCAGTCGAGATGTGGTAAGCTTCCCTTTATTTGTTGCAAAAATTCCAAGAACATCCCAGTATCCACAAAGTCAGCATGTGCTCGAAAATCTTTTTCGGACCTTGGACTTGAAATATGCATTTTAGGGTGTAGTTTGGAATTACTCCAGGTAGTCAATATTCGGTCCCAATGATCTTTCCAATCTTCATTCGGTAAATGATGTGCGAGGTGATGGTGATAATCAAAAACCATTGGTATTCCTAATTTTTCACATAAATAAAGGGTTTCCGACAAAGTAAAGGTAGTATCATCATTCTCAAGAATGACCAATCTTTGAATCGATTCCGGAATCAAACCCCAATTATGGATAAACTGCTCTAATGCCTGTACATGCTCGCCGTACCCCCCGCCAACATGTAAAACACAGCGATGTTCGGGATCCACTCCCATTTTTTTTAATAATGTATAATGCATCCTTAATGTTTTTAAGGATGTCTTCAGAATATCGATATTTGAACTATTCAAGATGACAAAATGATCTGGATGAAAATCTACCCTTATTTTGGGGTGATTCTTTATGAATGTTTTTAATTTAGCCAGTTCTTCTGAAATAGCTTCTATGTAATCCCATTCTGGAATTTCCGGATGATTGGCTAAAGGGATAAGTTTTGAAGAAAGCCTAAAGAACTGAATATTATTGGCTTCGTTATGAATCAGTAAACGCCAGCAATTATGAAGATTGGATATTGAAAGGCGTTCGAGCTTCCTTATCGCTGCATCTCTGTCCTTAATCTTCGAAAACTGAGTATAAGTCATCGTTTGGGATGGCGAACAGTTTGGCACATGATTACTCATGGCTACATAACCAAGGCGAATTAATGTCAAAGTGATGGCTCCTTTACGGTTGAATGTTTAATGGAAGTATTCCCCTTTTTGACCAATAATATATATGTGAAAAATCCACCGTTCCAAGAAATTAAAAAAATGGCCTTTTTCCGAAAGAATATCGGGCCAAAACCATTTTTCCAAGTTATCATTTCAGTCTAGAATTTCATACTTTTTTTCACTTACACTTCAGGGGTAGGAGTTGGTTTGGCATACCCACTTTTATATTTTTCATCGACTTTATTCCGGATCTCTTTGACGCTCATGCCATCATTCAAGTCCAATATGGATTGCGCAGCAATTTCCAAGCAAACTCCGCATCTTGTCCCGTGGTCATCCCAAACCACTTCCCCATTTTTTTTATTCTCATGGATAAAGCAATCATAATTATTTTTATGGTTAGCTGACTCTCCGCAACCGCAATAACAAGGTATTTTTTCTAGTAAATCTTTATTTTGTGCAACAGCTAAATAGATTGTCTTCATATCCTCTGGTTTTTCAGCTAAGAAATCCGGCGCTATTTCCTTACTGCTTGTCTCCTCCTGAAGATCTCCGGATACCGTATGCTCTGAATGTCCTTCATGGCCGCTTTCTTTTTGTACAACACTTTCCTCTTCACTTGAACAACCTGAAAGTATTATCGAAAAACAGATTCCCATAGTGACCGTCATTAATTTCAGATTCATTTTTACACTCCTTGCTCCTTTTAATACTCCCATTTTATGGCACGTAAGTTGTTTCTACAAGCATAAGTTTCCTTAATTATTAGGATTTAAAATGGCAATTATACTAAAATGGCTTTCTGGTACGACTTTCGTACATAATTTTAAAGTATTTACCACGCTTTAAGATAAAAGAATGAGGTGATACTTTGATAAGAGCGCTACCATCATTGTGTTTTTTAGGCACGTATTTACTTATTATACTCCTCGACAACCTACAGGGCTTGAATATATGGCTCTTTCTTTAGAATCAAACAATATTTGATCGTAGGTCGTGGATAAGATTACTTTCTGCTCTTGTTATTTACCATATTTTTTTATATTTGTTTATATCCTCAGCTATCAAAAACCGGCAGCCTCCCTCTTCATGAAGCAGCTGGTTTAATTTTTTGTTTTATATAAGCGGTTATCAATAAGGACCTAATACGGACAAAGAACGATCGAATTGAGGGTTAAGGAAACCCCACCTATAATTATGCAAAGAGGCCCACTTTAACGGCAGAACTCTTTTTATTCAAATACGGAAGGATCATCGTAATCGTAATCAATTCTCCAAAAGGCACGGTGATACCTGTAGGAATCAACTCTTTCCATAATGATGTTACCATCTGCCAATCCGTCAAGGTGGATTACAGTTGGCTTTACCGATTTTTGGTGTGGAGATTCAACCATTCGCACGGACAAATCTGAACTATGCCCGAGCTCTTTCATCAATCTCTTTACATTTTCACTCCCTCACATAATAGGTGCCATCGGTTGTAGGTTTTCTTTAGCTCTTTTAAAAGAGCGTCCTATTCTAACTTTTCCGCCCCTTAATAATTAAGTGTGTGTTCGTTTCACTTATGATTGCTTTTATTATTTGTATCTCATATAAGTATATGTAATAAAAGGATGGCGAGAGAAATTTTGATAGCACGTTCAACGAAAAAAACCGATGCATTCCCTTTTGGCAATCATCGGCTTAAATATTTTTAATGGGTTCTCAAAAAACAAAGTCAATTTCGTATACGATTCTACGTCCACTTCAATAAGTTTAACGAGCAAGGCACTTTATTTCCTACTTTTAGATAAGGTTAGTGGAATCGTTACGAGTGAAACTCCTGCTGCAATCCAAAACCAACCGGTGTTTCGTTTTTTATCGCTTCCGCTTTTACTGGGAATACTTGATCCGTATGATTTTCTTGAGGCGGGCCGTTCTATTTCCGCTGTTTCATTCGTTTTATGCAAATGCTGATTCTCCGGTAATTGGGTGGTTCTTTCCAGATCGCTTGTATCTTCTCCCATTCCTTTAATAAAAGTCATCAGGAAGGTCATGGCTTGTTTGACTTCTTGGTCATTCAAGGAACGCAGTAATGCTAAATAACTTGGCTTTTCTGGCGTTTTATCAGCTTCGGCCACACGGGCAATCCCTGAGTTGACTTTGAGGATTAGCGGTTCAAGCTGCTGAACATTAAGTGTCCCTAATGTGCCAAGTATGAGAAGCAGATTTTTCAGCGTATTTGCCGTTTCTGGGGTGTCCGCTGTCTTGACAAGAATGTTCAGCACTTTATCCCCTTCCTTCAACAAGTTGTTAACCATCGATAATATCCCACGATCCTGCATGCCCTTCATGACTTCAAACGTTTCTTTAATCACTTCTTTATTTTCCAAAAGGGTACGCTCGATATCCTCGAGTTCAATCCTTCTTCTTTCTTCATCACTAATGCTGATTCGATTGATCACTTTTGTCGCTTTAGCCACGGTTCCTCTCCTCCTTTTTGATCTTCAAGAGGTCACCAGGGAATATATAATCTTCGCGGGCCCATTTTTTTTGTACTTGTACACCTATCTGCGGTTGTGGATTACCATTACGATGGTTGATGCTCGGCAATGGATTGTCTCCTTTGACCCTGAGCACTTCCATTTTTGCTTGAACTTCCTTATAGGCAGGAGTATCAGTATCTTTATCTGAATGGCTGCTTGTCAATTGGTTGATTGCCCCGTCACCTGAATCGTTCATCGGAAGATAAACTTCTTTACCTTTTACACGATCCGTAATCAGACATTCCACTTTTGCATGTCCATACGGTGAAGTAAGCCGAACAAGAGTGCCATCCTCAAGCCCTCTATCTTTTGCCAATTCCCGGGATACCTCAAGGAAGACTTTTGGCGTTTTGGAAGTGATGCCTTTTGATTTATAGGTCATGTTTCCTTCATGGAAATGTTCCAATAAACGGCCATTATTCACATGGATATCGAACTCATCCCCAAAGTCAATCGGTTTGGTCCATTCGACTGGAAATAACCTTGCTTTTCCATCAGGGAAAGGAAATGCTTCCGTGAATAACAGTGGCGTATCTTTACCATCTGAAGCAACTGGCCATTGAAGACTTTTATAACCTTCCAAGCGTTCATACCTTACTCCTGCATATAACGGTGATAGTTTAGCGGCTTCTTCCATAATTTCACTTGGATGCTCATAATTCCAGCCGGCTCCTAACGAATTAGCGACATTCAATATAATTTGCCAATCAGGCTTTGAGTCGCCAAGCGGTTCAAAGACTTGATAAAGACGTTGAATACGGCGTTCCGTATTCGTGAAAGTACCTTCTTTTTCAAAGCTTGGGCTTGCGGGAAGAACGACATCCGCGAATTCAGCCGTTCTTGATAAGAAGATATCTTGTACCACAAAGAAGTCCAGTTTTTCAAATGCTTTATGGACATGATTGATATTCGAATCGACCATACCCATATCTTCACCTTTTAAGTACATGGCTTTAATGGTACCTGAATGAATCCCTTCGACCATTTCATGATTATTAAGGCCAGGGTTTTCGGGTATTTTTGTACCCCAGATGTTTTCATATTTCGCTCGTACCTTTTTGTCCGTTACTTTTTCATAACCTGGCAAGCGATCCGGCATACTGCCAAAATCACTGGCTCCTTGTACATTATTATGTCCGCGTAAAGGGTAAGTGCCTGTTCCAGGTTTACCGTAGTTGCCCGTTATGAGAAAGAGATTGGAAATTGCAGTACTCGTATCACTTCCTCCGCCATGCTGGGTAACGCCCATGGCCCAAAGCGCTGCAACGCTTCCCGCTTCATGAATGGCTTTTGCCAACGTAATTAAATCTTCCTTAGCTACGCCTGTTACTTTTTCCGCATAATCCATTGTGTAGGGTTCTAAAGTCTTGATATATTCCTCCATCCCATTTACACGATTTTTAATGAAGTCTTTATCTGTCCAACCTTTATCGACGATATATTTAGTGACGGCCGATAGCCATATCATATCCGATCCCGGAGCAGGCTGGATGAAGAGGTCGGAACGGTCAGCCATTTCATGCTTTCTGATGTCTGCGACTATCAGCTTCTGTTTCCCCAGTTTATGGGAACGCTTGATTCTTGTAGCCAACACGGGGTGTGATTCGGATGTATTGGAGCCTATGATCAATACAAGTTCGGAATTTTCGATATCCTTTATGCCCCCTGTATCTCCACCATATCCAACCGTTCTGAATAGTCCCAAAGTAGCCGGTGTCTGACAATACCGGGAACAGTTATCAACATTATTCGTGCCGATGATGCCCCTAGCCAGTTTTTGCATTAAATAGGACTCTTCATTGGTGCATTTGGAAGACGTTATGAAAGCCATCGAATCCGGACCGTGAGAATCCTTAATGTCGGTGAATTTACGGGAAATCAATTCAAGGGCTTCTTCCCATTCAGCCTCTCTGAACGCATCCCCTTCTCTAATTAAAGGTTTTGTTAGTCTTTCTTCACTATTCACGAAATCCCATCCGAATTTCCCTTTAACGCAAGTCGAAATTCCATTTGCAGGTGCCTCCACTTGCGGTTCGATCTTAAGGATTTTACGGTCTTTGGTCCAAACGTCAAAGCTGCATCCTACACCACAATATGTACAAACCGTTTTTGTCTTCTTGATCCTTGCATCCCTCATGGCGGATTCCATATCTGAAATCGCTAAAATCGAGCCATAACCCGTTTCAACATTTTTCGTAATTTCTATCATAGGTCGAAGAGTTTGTTTAGCGATGCCAGTTAAAAATCCGGCTTCACCCTCCATCCCTTTTTCCATCATTGCATTACACGGGCAAACTGTGGAACAGTGCCCACATGACACACATGAAGATTCATTGATCGGAACATTATCATCCCAAATGACACGCGGACGTTTTGCTTCCCAATCAATAGTCAATGTTTCAGTGACCTGTACATCTTGACAAGCTTCAACACAACGGCCGCAAAGGATGCATTGATCTGGGTCATATCGATAGAATGGATTTGACCGATCCACTTCATAGGGTTTTTGATCAAAAGGAACACTTTGATGATTTACCTTCATTTCCTTAACGGAATTGTGTATTTCACAAGTGCCATTATTATAATCGCAAACCGTACAATAAAGCTCATGGTTATATAATATCTTGTCCATCGCCATGACCTGTGCTTCTTTTACCTCTGCTCCGGCTGTATCGATTACATCCCCATCTTTGATCTTGGTGGAACATGATCTAACTAGTTCCCCATTAACGCTCACTAAACATGTATCACATGTTTCGATAGGACCTAGGCTAGGGTGGTAACAAACATTCGGGACTTCAATGGAGCTATCCGTCAGCATTTGTAATATTGTTTGATTACCTTCCACACTGGTCTCAGCACCATTGATTTTTACATGCACTTTCTCTGGCAAAATAATCGCTCCCCTCTTAAAAAACGATAAAATTTATCATTTGGTATTTTCTACCCTCGCACAAATTTTCTCAAACTTGTGAAAGTGAATAATGGAAGTCTTCATTTGACCAATTTCATATTAGAAAATGAACCAAAGCCGAAGTGAGACATAGTATTCACTCACTTCGACTTTAGTATCATTGATTAGTGTTTGCTTTCAATACAAACGAACTTAAAGGGGCAACGGTTATCTGACTACCTTTAATCCTATCAATTTCTTCCAGGCCCGAACGCTGACCATCCACTAAAACGGACCAATTACCTTCGTGCGGAAGAGTAATGGTTATCGCGTCCCAATTTGCATTATGAATCACTGCCATTTTATAATCTTGATGTTGTAAGGTGAATGCAACCGCATTTGGCGGAGCATCAATGAATTGTAATTGCTCCTCAATTTCTTCGGGTGTGCTTAACCTAAAAACAGAATGATTTTTCCTGAGAGAAATCAGCCCTTTCATATACTCCACTTCCCGATCTAACTCCGCTCTCCTTTTCCAATCCAACCTGTTAATCCAATCAGAAGATTGATAGCTGTTTTCATCTCCATCCTTCGTGCGCATAAACTCTTGTCCAGCATGTATCATGGGAATTCCCTGTGACAGTAAGACAATTGCCGAAGCTAATTTATGCATCTGTTTCCGTTTTTCTTCCGTAGCATCTGGATTAGTGATGAGCAGCTTATCCCATAACGTATAATTATCATGTGCTTCAACATAATTGATTACCTGATCTGGTCTTTGATATGTGGCGATATCTTCATCATATTTCAAACCACCAGCGATGCCCTTTTTTATAATATCTTCCATTCCTGGTTTGCCATTGACGAATCCCTTATCATGTTCATTCATGACAAACCCTTTTAAACCATCTCGGATCGCATCATTAAAGTGAGCGATTCCAGGCATTTTAAAAGCATTCTTTTGATTTGCTTTCAGCTCTTGGGCCAAGGGTGTATCCATATCCCAGCCTTCGCCCAAAACAATGAGGGTCGGATCAATTTCTGCCAGTGCCTTTTTCACTACATTCATCGTTTCCACATCGTGAATACCCATTAAATCGAAACGGAAACCATCAAGGTTAAATTCCTTCGCCCAATAGGTCACAGATTCAACGATGAATTTTCGCATCATTTTACGTTCGGAAGCAGTATCATTTCCTACACCAGTTCCATTCGATAAGGTGCCATCGGCGTTATAGCGAAAAAAGTATTTGGGAACGAGTTTATGGAAGTTTGAGTCTTCCACAGAATAAACGTGATTATATACAACATCCATGATCACTCGTAACCCGTGGTCATGTAAACCTTGTATCATTTCCTTTAACTCCCGGATCCTTACTTTTGGCTGATACGGATCAGTCGAATAAGAGCCTTCGGGAGCGTTATAATTCTGTGGATCATATCCCCAGTTATATTGTGGTTCATTCAATTTCTTTTCATTGACTGTAGCAAAATCAAATATCGGGATAAACTGAACATGGGTAACACCTAGATCTTTAATATGATCAAGACCCGTTTTCGCTCCTTCTGGACCTTTGGTTCCGGCTTCAACTACTCCTAAGAATTTACCTTTATGATGGATTCCGCTTTCAGGATGAATCGATAAATCACGTGTATGCAATTCATAAATGACTATGTCCTCAGCTTTTTCAAGAGGTGGTTTATCCCGTGTCCACCTTTTTGGGTTCGTATCTGTTAAATCTATCACGACCCCTTTATCACCATTAACAGTAACTGCGCGAACATAGGGATCGACGGCTTCGCTCCAGGTTTCTCCCAATTTCACTTTATATGTATAAATCAATCCATCCTGATTTCCGTTCAGCTCAATGGTCCAGGTCCCCTTTTCCGAACGAACCATTTGAATCTCCATTCCATCTGTATCATCCCAATGTTTATAAGTAACTAGCTTGGCTTCAGATGCAAGTGGTGCCCATAACCGGAATGCCGTTTTATCTTTAAGATAGGAATTTCCTAAATCTTTGCCTTCATAAAAATATAAATCATCCAATTCTGACGGGTTTACCGGATTAATATTAGCAATCGGCAGGGATTCCAACTGATTTTCCGTTTCATTATCCATAGGTTTTTGGTTATTTTTATTTTCCTCTTCAAAATAAGAAAGTGAATCTTTAATAGGTCATTCCTCCATTGAAATTCCCATTTTAGAACAGGAATTATTCATTTTTATAATCATGAGCGAATCTTCCATTATGTTATGATTCCACAGGCATTACCCATCAAAACATCCAATCTGCAAATTATGTCGAAAATTCAGAAATCTATATTTAATAATCGAAAGCAGCAGGTCATTTTGCTGGACCTTACTTATCGTTTAATGAAAAGTGAATCCAAAAAAAGAAAAAAATGCCTCCATAACAGTTTTACGGTCTTGGAGGCATTTCTAGTACTCTTTATGGTGTTTTAATAATTTTCACTGAGTTATCTTCAATAATTGCAGTGAAGTTCTTAACTTCAGGCTGCTCAAAGATAAAGTCGGTGATGCCATCTTCGAGCTGTTCTTGAAGAACACGGCGGAGCGGTCTCGCCCCGAAAGTTGGGTGATATCCGAGTTCAATTAGCCTTTGTTTCGCTTCATTGGTCACATCTAAAGATAAACCATTTGCAGCAAGTGTTTCGTCTAGCTCGTGAATCATGATATCAACAATTTGCAGAAGATCTTCTTTCTTCAATGCAGAGAATTCAATGATGCTATCGAACCGGTTCAAGAATTCGGGTTTGAAGAAGCTCCCTAAAGATTGCAGGATTGAAGCCTCTTCCACAGCTGAACTTGTTCCGAATCCCATTACTTTTTGTTTCTCACCGACTCCTGCATTACTCGTCATGATGATCACGGTATCTTTAAAAGTAACGGTCCGGCCTTGACTGTCGGTTAAGCGGCCATCTTCCATGATTTGCAGGAACATATGCATGACATCCGGATGTGCCTTTTCGATTTCATCCAATAAGATGATACTGTAAGGCTTGCGGCGAACTTTTTCAGTCAATTGTCCAGCTTCCTCATGTCCTACATATCCAGGAGGAGAACCAATTAATTTGGACACACTGTGTTTCTCCATGAATTCACTCATGTCAAGACGAATCATAGCGTCCTTGTCCCCGAATAATTCCTCAGCAAGAGTTTTCGCCAATTCGGTTTTACCGACTCCTGTCGGACCGACGAAAAGGAAAGAACCGGTAGGACGATTTTTGGATTTTAACCCGGCACGACTTCTTCGAACGGCCTTGGATACCTTTTTGACAGCCTCTTCCTGCCCGATTACTTTTTTCATCAGCTCCGCTTGGAGATGAATCATTCTTTCTTGCTCATCTTCTTGGAGCTTACCTACAGGAATGCCGGTTTTTTGTTCGATGATATTTTGAATGTCTTCAATGGTTACGGTTGGCTTAATTGCATCTTCCCCTGCTTGCAATGACTTTTCCAGTTTTTCTTCTTCATCACGAAGAACGGCAGCCTTTTCATATGCTTCTTCTTTTAAGGCCATTTCTTTTTCTTTATAAATTTGCGCCAGTCGTTCTTTCATGTTTTCTACCTGGCCGTCTTCGATGGTCAAGTTCAATTTGGAACCAGCTTCATCCATTAAGTCTATTGCCTTGTCAGGGAGGAATCGGTCTTGAATGTAGCGGTTCGAAAGTTCAACAGCCGCTTTTAGGGCTTCCTCACTATATGTTACACCATGATAAGATTCATAACTTTCTTTTAAACCGCGTAAGATGACCAATGCCTCAGCCGTTGTAGGTTCGTTAACCTGTACAGGCTGGAAACGTCTTTCAAGGGCACCGTCTTTTTCAATTTTCCTATATTCGGATAAAGTGGTTGCTCCGACAAGCTGAAGTTCGCCGCGTGCAAGTGCAGGTTTCAAGATATTTCCTGCATCCATTGATCCTTCGGCCGAACCTGCCCCCACAAGCTGATGAATTTCATCGATGAATAAAATGACATTTTTCCTTTCCTGTAATTCGCTGATCAATTGCTTCATTCTTTCTTCGAATTGCCCTCTAATTCCAGTATTGGAAACAAGGGATGCTACATCAAGCATAAATACTAGCTTATTACGTAATTTCACTGGCACCGAACCTTCAACAATCGCTAAAGCAAGACCTTCAGCAATGGCTGTTTTACCGACACCAGGTTCACCGATTAAAACTGGATTATTTTTATTGCGTCTGTTTAGAACTTCAATGACGCGTTTGATTTCTTCATTTCGTCCGATTACCGGATCAATAAGTCCTGCTTTAGCAGCATCGGTCAAATTGCGGCCATACTCCTCAAGCAATCCTCCGTCCTCGCCATTTTCAGCTGAATCCGGTTTTGGTACACCATTATAATTAAATGGATTGAATGAATTTGGAGATCCGTTAAATTGGAATTTCCCCATATCCATTCCGCCCATAGCTGCTCCAAGTTTGTTTCGTTCTTCTTTATAACAAGTGGAGCACAGTTTCACATCATGCTCCTGACCATTCATATTTAGGTGAACTTGAATATTAGCTTGGTTTACATGGCATTTTTCACAAAGCATGTAGTACTCCTCCTTTAAAAAATTAAATTGAAAGCAAATCTTTGACCTTCTTTGACTTTCTGACTTTATTATACATTGACCTTCTTTGACTTTCAATAATTTTGTCTGGGAATTTTTTTGAAAAAAAGGAATTCCTTCGATTTGGTTTGCTTAGCATATTAAACTATCCATTTCCAGTCAACTAAAAAGCTTTCATGAATGCTTCATACTACCGATTACCCAATTCAGGACTTACCATAACCTTAAACTATTAGCAAAATGCCAATTCTCTTGTCCATGTGCCTCATTCACTCTTATTTTTTGGCTGTTTTCGCATACTTTGTTGCTATTTACTAAGTAGTGCGGTGTGGTTGATTTCCCCTCCAGATGCTCGCTTTCCTTGGTGCGGGCGGTGAGCCTCCTCGGCGTAAACGCCTGTGGGGTCTCACCTGTCCCGCTGCTCCCGCAGGAGTCTCGCACTTCCGCTCCAATCACCCTTATATAGTTTCATTTTAAAAACAACAATCTTTACGAAATGAGCCTATTTTTTAAAACAAAAAAAGACTTTATTAAGTCTCTTTATGGTTAGTACAATTTTTAAACGTTGGATTTCCACTCCAGGTACTCGTTTTCCGCGGGCGGTCGGGGAGCCTCCTCGGCGTCTTCGCACCTGTGGGGCCTCCCCTTGACGCGCTTTTCCCTCAGGAGTCTCACACCTTCCGTTCCAATCATCTTTGTTTTAATTTTAAGATAGAATACTTTTTTTTGTTTTTAAGCAGTATTAATACTTGAGGTGATATCGATACTTTCTTAAAAGTCCCCTCGTTGTTCAACCCATGCCATGCTTTCCTTTCCGCAATAGCTGATTCAATTCCAATAAAAAACCAAAAAGGTTTCGGAATGAATCCTTCCGAAACCTTTTTGTCTACAAATTGAAAGAGACTTCATTAAGTCTCTTAGCTTTTTTATATTAAGATTGATTTTCTTCTATTATATACGTTTCGCACCGATATACTTTGGCTTCCAATAACTATTATTGGTTTTAGCGTATGACACTCCTTTTGATGATGACGAGTGTATGAATTCATTGTTTCCTATGTATATGGCCACATGTGTGGGTTTTTTCGCTTTATTTGGTGCAAAGAACATTAAGTCACCTTTTTGCAGGCTTTTAACTTTCTTTCCTTTTTTATATATGTCAGCAGCAGTTCTTGGTAAATTCTTACCAGCCTTTTGATATGAATACTTCACTAAACCCGAACAATCAAAACCTGATGAAGAAATGCCACCCATTTTATATTTTGTACCTAGTTCACTTTTAGCCACTTTAATCGCTTTTGTATGATATGAAGCAGCTTCCACTTGGTTTCCGGCAAAGGATGCGGTTACAAGCGTGATAGCCAATGACAATCCGACGACAATTTTCTTAAACAAATTATTTACCCCCTGATGTGATTTGCTAAACCTAATATACTAGAAAAGCTATATCACTCGCATCACAGGATCTTTACGAATATGTTACATTTAGTAGATTTAGGAAGAATGACCATATAAAACATAGAAATAAGTCGAATCAAGTGTCCATTCAATATATTGAAAAGCACCTTTAATAAAACTATCTTTTCTTCATAAAAAAACAGCGGTAAAAAACCACTGTCAAAATTCTTTTGAGAAAAATGGAAGAAATAATTTCACTCCACGTTTATTAAAAGGTAAACATTTCAAATCTGCAATTAAATGACTTATGTATCCTAATGAACAAGTGGCGAAAATTCCGTCAATCCCCATAAAGGCTTCGAATTGAAAGGCAATGATGCCAAAGAAAGCGATACCGGCAATCGAATGGGTATAACTTCTATGTGGTGTAAAGGATGCCAGGATAATATAGACTCCAAAAAGCCACAACCAGCTTTCCTGCAAAGATAAACCGCCTCCTAATACCGCTAATCCAGTCAAGGTCAGCATATGCCTTTGCCTAATGAAAGATGAAATAATGATGATTCCGATTCCTGCTCCTGCACCGATCCACTTTTCCGTTTCAGAGCCTTCCAAAAGACTATAAATGATCATTAAAATTCCAATCGTTTGTGCTATCGTTCGGATAAACTTATGTGAAAAGGTAATCCTATTACTTAACTTCCCATCAATATCCATATCGGGCATCAGCCCTGAAACTCCCCCGATGCCCACCAAGAATAAAGTGGTGGTTGGATCTGTTTGAAGTGTGTTTGCCGTCAAGAATCCAACTGTTGCCCCTATGGCCATGTGTGCTGTCCCGTTCACTGTCTCTCTCCTGCCTCTAAGAAGTAATCTGCTCAAGAAACGAATGTTTGTTCGAATCTCTGCATACCTAACTATACAACATTTTGGGGGGAATTTCTCTAGTTCTTATAAATAAAGCCAAAGAAATCAGAGATTAGAGCAAATATAATACCTTTTCGTACATTTAAAACACTTTTTCTAAATGTCTATAATTGCTTTGTTTAGGTAATTTTCATTACTCTAAATACGCAAAATATTTTTCAGTAAATTGAGGTTTTTCATGAAATTTTATCCAAAATATGAATATACTAATCTATAAGGGGAGTGATTCAGATAGCTTTTTTAAATGCCTTCAATAATTTTAAAAATGGGAAAAAGTCCAAGAAAATAAAGAACATGGATTTTCGGGAACAGCATGTAAATAAATCGTCAGAGCTCATTGGTAATAATGTAATTGTCCAAAATATAATTAACAATCACCTTTCCAAAAAAAATAACCACTTGTAGGGTGGTTTTTTTAATTATTGGGGGAAATGGTTTCATTCTTTTCCAGCTTCTCACTTGCTTCGTAAATATAGTTATATTGTAAATAGTAATCGTATATGACGTTTTGCAGGATTTTAAGCAGTGATTTATCGAATGTATCGAATTCAGTTTGATAACTATTTAAGACGGTGACGAATTTCCCGTCCATGTTTTCGAAATAATGGATAAGAAAGTTCTTGTAATATTCACTATCGCTATTGCTTTTATTCGTAATGCACGGATCGCCGGTTTGAATGGACTTTTCAAGCATCGCTTTGATGGATTTAGGTAGCTTTGCTTTTTTGAACTGGTTCAGGGTATAGATATCATAGGTAAAGGAAAGACCTAATTGATCGGAATAAAAATCCTCGGCACAGTCCAATGTATAGATTAAGGGTGTTTTAAAGTCTTTGCTGTTGGCAATTTCCTCTGATATCTCCAATTGAAATTCCTCGGATGTTAAATAGGCTGCAAATTTCATTTTTGAACTGCTCATGCTGAATACTTCATAAACGGCTGCATCTTGTTTTTCAATTTCAATTTCGATATTAAAGAATTTAAAGTGTTTTAAACGGTAAAAAGCAATCGGGGCTAATAGGAATAGCAATATCCAAACTAGGTAAAGGAATAATGTGTTAAAGATGATTTGATAAAATTCAGATGTTACGATAGGTTCGATGATTAACGATATCAATGTATGTTCAAATCCCTGAGAAACAGGGGGGGCAGGTACAATGGTTTCCTCTGGCTTTTTTAAAGTTTGGATACCTAAATGAGCCATCGCGACTAACGTGTAAACAAAAATTAAAATTGTCCCAATCACATAAAATTTTGGCATGAATCCTATAATCCTGTCGAAAACAGAAATCCGTTTATCTTTCTGCTCCTCTATAGCCAATGTGGTTGCTCCTTTTAAGATTATTAATATCAGGAAAAGTCTACAGGGGCTTAGAATTTCCTGGAGACTACCTATTTAATTTATATGTTTGCAATTATGTTAAAATACGTAAAATTCGTTTAAACATTGACATATTCCAAATTACTTTCGACGTTTTCATTAAAATTAATAATAATTCGTCGTTAAAAATGCCCAACCTCTTCATTGAAAATGAAAGGATGAGCAAATGTTCAGGGTTTTATTTAGGACGGCCCTTTATCGCAAATTCTTCGACCTTCCTTAGAAACAGCTCCATGGCTTTTGATGCTTCAAAGTCCAACTTTTTCACGATCGAAAAAGGTCTTATTAGGGGCTCATTTTTCAAATGGAAAGTTTTCAATTCATTGGACTTCAATTCTTTTTGTACTGTCAATCGGGATAACAAGGCAATGCCGAGTCCAGCCATCACCGCTTCTTTCACTCCTTGGATACTGGTGAAAATAAAGGTTTTTTTTATGTTTAACTCCAGACTGCTCAGAAGTTTATCGGAATATGTACGGGTCCCCGATCCTTGCTCCCTAAGTACCCATGTTTGGTTTTGGAGCATATTGCCTTCGATGAGATCCATCTGTGAAAGTGGATGATCCGGGGGAACGACCACAATCATCTCGTCATTCATGAAGGGCCTGACATCTATATCTTTATAATCCGTTTCCCCTTCAATCAAGCCTATATCAAGCTTATTCGAACGGATTCCTTGAATGACATCATTTGAATTAGAGATGATGATTTGTATATCCACCATCGGATATTGTGCCGCAAATTCTGCCAATACTTTTGGAAGGTAATATTCCCCTATCGTGAAGCTTGCACCTATTTTCATCGTTCCGCTAACCACGTTATTAAATTCATTTATTTCTCTTTTTGCTGTTTCATAATGATTAAGCATTTGCTTTGCATGTCTATACAAAATTTTTCCCGGCTCTGTTATTTGAACTTGTTTGGGGGAACGATAAATTAATTTCGTTCCTAACTCATTTTCCAGATTCCTTATGTGAAGACTGACTCCTGGCTGCGACAGGTTCAGGATATCCCCTGCTCTTGAAAAGTTTTTCTGTTCGATTACAGTTACGAATACTTTTAACGGATCCATTGTTACCTCCCTATTTCCCTATGCGTTTCATTTTATCATAAGTAGAAGTAATCATTGAAATAGCAAAAATATATTTCACTTATTTTTAATTTAGTTTTAAAGTTAAAAGCATCAACATAGATGGAGTGATCACACTGGAACAAATAAAAATTGAAACTAAAAAACTCGGATTTATAAAAGGAATAGCATTGACTTTGCTAATTGCCATTGCAGCAAAATACTTAGCAGAGCTTCCATTCCTTCATATAATGGGACAGTTAGTCATTGCAATTCTGATTGGTGTTGTTTGGAAGTCGCTAATCGGTGTCCCGGTTTACGCCGTTGCTGGGACAAATTATTCAAGTAAAGCCCTTTTGAGAGTGGGCATTATCTTATTGGGTATGCGCTTGAACCTAAAGGATATTATTAATGCCGGTCCGAAAACATTTGCAGTTGGTGCCATTAGTCTTGCATTTGGTATATTAGTAGTTTATGGATTGACCCGCCTATTTAAAGTTGAGAAAAAGCTTGGGATATTGACAGCTTGCGGAACGGGAATTTGCGGAGCTGCTGCCATACTGGCAATTTCCTCCCAAATAAAAGCAAAAGAAAAAGATACAGCAATCGCTGTAGCGACGGTTGCTGTATTAGGTACAACCTTCACCTTCGGATATACGCTCCTATATCCATTAATGGAGTTATCCGATCAAGGATATGGTATTTTTTCGGGTGCGATACTCCATGAAATCGCTCACGTCATCGCCGCTGCGGCACCAGGGGGAAATGAGGCTGTCGACTTGGCAGTGGTGGTCAAATTGACTAGGGTGGCCCTGCTCATTCCCGTTGCCATTTTAATTGGATTCATCATGAATTGGAAAGAACGATCAACGGTTACCGGAAAGAGATTTTCCTGGAAATCCATTCAGATACCGTGGTTCATTTTTGGATTTTTATTGATGAGTGCCATTTATTCTTCAGGTGCAGTTCCTGAACCTTTAGCCGAAAAGCTTGTTATGCTTTCCTATATCCTCATGGCAATGGCGATGGCGGGACTAGGATTGAATATTGATCTTGTAACTTTTAGGAAATATGGCGGTAAGCCTTTTATTGCTGGACTGGTCGGCTCTATATTATTGAGTTGCCTCGGCTATGTATTGGTTCAGGCTTTCCATCTAAATTAACTTTTCAATAAAAACAAGCATCCCTTAATCGGCATGCTTGTTTTTTTCTATTGGATGCGGAACATTGGCACCATAAAAAATTTCATCCATTTCCGTTTGAAGCCTTTCTATAATTTCCTGCCTTTCCTCTTTATTCAGCTTTTCCTCTGTATAACCGAATAAATAATTATTTATATCGAACCTTTTCAGCTTACATTTCGTATGGAATATATTTTCCTGGTATACATTTACATCGATCATGTCATATAAACCTTTTACTTCATCAGGAATATAGTTTTGAATGGAATTAATATCATGATCAATGAACAATTTCCGCCCATCTTTATCTCTCGTAAATCCTCTTACTCGATAATCGATCGTGATAATGTCGGTATCGAAGGAATGAATAAGATAATTAAGGGCTTTAAGGGGTGATATTTCTCCACATGTAGAGACATCGATATCGGCCCTGAATGTGCTAATGCCTTCATTTGGATGATATTCAGGGTATGTATGTACGGTAATATGGCTTTTATCCAGTTGCATGACCACATTATCAGGTAAAGGCCCTGGTGATTCCTCATAAGTCCCCATAGGCACTTCGACGACAGGCCCTTCTGAAACAAGAATGGTTACACTGGCGCCTTGAGGGACATAATCCTGTTTGGCCGTATTTAAAACATGCGCCCCTATTAAATCCGCAACATTGTGCAGGATCTTCGAAAGCCGCTCTGCATTATATTGTTCATCGATATAATCCAGGTAGGACTCCCTCTCTTCCCTGGTTTTTGTGTAACAAATATCATACATATTAAAGCTTAAAGATTTCGTAAGATTATTAAAGCCATGAAGTTCAATACGCTGCTCAGGTGTAAGTTTCATGAATGATTCCCCTTATACTTTTTTTAGGACTACCCTTATAGTTACCCTTTTCGTGAAATAAAAAACTAAATCTGCCAGTCTAAGCTTCTGACTTCTAATCGGTAAGCTAAGAAAAAGCCATTGCATTAACATGCAACGGCTTTTTTATTTTCCTGATTTGTTCTAGGCAGTATGAACTTTTTTCTTCTTTATCGGTGAAAGAATCCGTTCCAGCCATCCGAGTAAAAGATCCGAAAGAATGGCCATCAATGCCGTCGGAATTGCTCCTGCAAGTATGATTGCCGTTCCATTTGACGCATTCGTTCCCCTGACAATGATATCTCCCAGTCCGCCTGCCCCTACGAATGTACCGACAGCAGTTACCCCAATTGCAACGACAAGAGCTGTACGTAAGCCAGCCATGATGACAGATAGAGATAATGGCAGTTCGACCATTCTTAGTAACTGGAGCTTTGTCATTCCCATTGCCTTGCCAGATTCTAAATAAGCATGATCTATACTTGTAATCCCGACATACGTGTTTCTCAGGATTGGCAATAATGAATACAAAAACAACGATAAGATTACCGTATTTGTCCCCAGCCCCATCACTAGCATCAGGAGTGCAAGCATAGCCAATGCTGGTATGGTTTGTATGACATTCGTTATCGAAAATACCCAATTACTCAATTTCTTATGTTTCGCGATGAAAATGCCTATCGGGATGGCTACAATTGCTGCAAATAACACTCCATAAGCAGACATTAAAAAATGGCGATAAAATTCAGTAAGAACATACATCCAATTTTGGGAATAATAAGTTCCCAACTGTTGCAAGGTTTCCATTAGTTTGCACCTCCCAATTATTCAAAATATTTATGTGCTTTAAGGAATTCCGATGCTACGACCGATGGCTCCTTCAAGTTCCCATCCACTTCATAATTCAGTTCCTGCATGGTTTCAGTAGTGATCTCGCCAATTAACTTGTTAAGTTCCTCTTCAATTTCAGGATACCGTTCCAACAATTCTTCAGTAACGACCGGTGAACAGTCATATGGAGGGAAATATTGTTTATCATCTTCTAAGAGCTTCAAATCATTAACCTTAATCCGTCCATCCGAGGAATATGCAAGGACAATATCCATCTGACCATTTTTGACTGCATCGTATACCAAGCCAATCTGCATCGGATAAGTTTCGCCAAACTCCAATCCATATGTATCGACGAATCCTTTATAACCATCCCCTTTTCTTTTCAGCCAAGCACTATCCACACCTAACCTTAAATTATCTGCATCCTTTTCCAAATCCGATATACTCTGATACCCTTTTTCCTCAGCCAATTCATTTGAAATCGTAAAGGCATACGTGTTATCGAATCCATAAGAATCAAAAAATTTGAATCCATATTGTTCCTTGAATTCCCTTTGAACAATTTCCATCGCTTTTACTGGGTCCTTTTCGATTTCCTGTCCCAGGACACTCGTTAAATCAGTCCCTGTATATCGAGTTGCGGCTATATCTATATCACCGGTCTCCATCGCTTTTTGCTGAACGAAATTCGAACCTAGATTTTTGATGATTTTCGTATCAAGTTCCGTATTCCTTTCAAGGAGTTGAGCGATCATGTTCGCCAGGATTTCAGATTCGGTCATGCTTTGGGCACCGATCTTTACAGTAGTCTCAGAAGATGACCCTAGACCAGGCAAAGAACAGCCGGTGATCATTAATGCACAAACGATAAGAGCCATTAAAATTGTATTTCTTATTTTTTTATTCATGGTAATCCTCCTCAAGCAACTTCCTTCATGCCTTTCAAGCCTTTTGGTACGACTTTTCGCTCTATGATCGAGAATACATAATCAACCAGGATAGCCATGATGATTACCGGAACTGCACCAGCGATGATATATTCTGTTTGGTATAAATTCAAACCGATAAAAATGTAATCTCCCAAGCCCCCGCCTCCAATAAAGGAAGCTAAGGTGGCCCATCCAATTAAATAGACGGAAGCCGTACGGATACCAGCCATAATGACGGAAAGTGCAAGCGGGAATTCTACCAGACGAATCCTCTCCCAGCTTGACATCCCGATGCCCCGTCCGGATTCCAGCAGATTTTCATTTACTCCTTTAATGCCTGTGTATGTATTCCTGAGTATGGGTAAAACGGAATAGAAAAATAACGCAATGATTGCGGGTGTTTTCCCAACGCCAAGGAAAGGAATGAAAAAGGCGAGAACCGCTAAGCTTGGCAATGTCTGCATAATGTTCGCAATTCCGATTATAATCGATGCGCTCCTTTTCATTCGTGTCAACATTATCCCTAGTGGTACAGCGACTATTATTCCAAGGAAAACAGCGATCATGGAAATATATAAGTGCTCCCATGCTTTAAAAATCAATTCTTGCCAGTTCGTTTGTAAAAAATCGAGCATTGTTTCCATCTCTTACACCTCCTAAAACATTTCTACTACTTCTGCCACTTGATTTTCTTCCTCTCCCCAAATGCTGTCATATACGATGTCGACCAATGTAGCCCTAGTGACAATTCCGACCAAATGTTTATTTTGGTCAACTACAGGCACGTATTTGAAACCTCGTTTTAAAATCTTTTGAACGGAATCACGGATTAAAGTATCCTGTTTCACTGAATAGACTTCAGTATTGATGACTTCGCTGATAAATTTAGCTTTTTTTCGATATTCACTGATCGTTTCAACATCTACGAACCCTTTCAAAACATTTTGCTCATCGACCACAAGTAAAGAATCGACCCTTTTCTCGCGCATTATCGTAATAGCATCGGTAAGGGATTTTTCTTCTGTAATGGAAATTGGGTTTCGACTCATGATTTGTTCAACCAACTCAACATTAGGTCTAGTTTGAAGCAAACGATCTTTGCCGATGAATTCTTCAACAAACTCATTGGCTGGGTTTCTGAGGATTTCATCCGGTGTTCCCACTTGGACGATTTCACCAGCCTTTAAGATGACGATCCTGTCGGCTAGCTTAATGGCTTCATCCATATCATGCGTAACAAAAACGATTGTTTTATCAAGTGTGCGCTGCAGATTTTTAAACTCCTCCTGAAGGGCATCGCGGGTGATTGGATCTAGTGCGCCAAAAGGTTCATCCATTAAAATGAGTGGAGGATTGGAAGCAAGCGCTCTGAGAACGCCTATCCTTTGTTGCTGCCCGCCGCTCAATTCGTAGGGATACCTTTCCAGGTATTCAGGTCCCATATCGACAAGCTGAAGCAATTCCAGTGCGCGTTCCTTTTTCTTCTGTTCATTCCATTTAAGAAGTTTTGGAACGAGGGTGATATTTTCAAGAATGGTCATGTGAGGGAAAAGGCCGATTTGCTGGATAACGTACCCGATCTGTCTTCTAAGCTCGACTGGGTCTTTATCCATGATATTTTCACCATTAATAAGTATCTTGCCTTCAGATGGTTCGATAAGACGGTTAATCATTTTCATTGTCGTTGTCTTTCCACATCCACTCGGACCAATGAAGCAAATGAACTCCCCTTTTTTAATATCCAATGATATATTTTTTACAGCTTTCTTTCCTCCCTTATAGATTTTCGATACATTTTCGATTTTTAACATAAAAAGCACCTCCATCATTCGCATACAATTAAAAATTTTACAAAAATATTAATTTTCCATATGCACAGTCTCTTGTACCCATAAGGTAAACTGCTTAAACCATTTTTTATAAAAAACTAGTTCATTGTATTTATATTGATAAAATGGTAAAAAAAACTGCCCCATTTTAACTGAGGCAGTTTGATAGATTTATAGTATTAAAAATGAATTAAAATCCTATATTTTTAGCAATCAGGGTTTTTATAGTTTCATCTGTCCCTGTAAAGAATGTTGGCAAAGAAATGTCCCGATGACGCCGGGCAATTTTATCGTCACCCATACTTCCGTAACGATCATGCAGCTGCATGCACTTATCAGATATTCGCTTAGACATCTCCGTTACCCATTGTTTAGCCATCGATACTTCAGTTATGATATTCTCCCCAGTCATATGTTTACAGATCAACTCATCAATAAACGTTCTTCCCAGTTGAATATCTGTCGCAATTTCAGCGATGGTAAACTGTGCATTTTTAAATGCACTTCTTTTCTTATCAATAGCTTTTTGACTTTTTATAAAATTCATCGTCAAGTGAAGCATGTCTTTTGCTGCCATTATAGAACTGATCACACAGATTAGTCTTTCCTGCTGCATTTTTTGCATGATATATGAAAGGCCCTTCCCTTCCTCCCCAAGGAGGTTGCCAACTGGAACTGAAGCATCATCGAAAAATAGTTCGGCTGTACCTAGGCTTCCCTGTTCTGGTTTACTAAGCTTTCTACCCCGTGATAACCCTGGTGTATCTTTATCAATGAGCAGTAGACTGATTCCGTCCTTGGGAGGAACAGCATTTAGATCTGTTTTGCATGCTACTATCATGAAGTCAGCTTTAAAGCCATTTGTAACGAACGTTTTGGCTCCATTGAGAAGATAATAGCCATCTTTCTTGATGGCTGTGGTTTGAATATCAGCTAATTCCGATCCCATTTCCGGCTCTGTCCATGCAAAGGCAGAAATCATTTGCCCTGTAATGAACTTTGGTAAATATCTTTGTTTTTGATCTATTGTTCCGAATGAAGCAATATAAGGGGCTACAACATCAGAATGAATGGATATTCCCCCCAAGGCTGAACCCACCCTCTCCAATTCCTCTGCCAGTACAACAGAATATCCAAAATTTGCTCCTATTCCACCGAATTCCACTTCAATCCATGGACATAAAAATCCATTATCTCCTACCTTTTCCCAAAATGAGTAAGGTATTTCCCCCTCTTTTTCCCATTGATCATAAAAGGGGACAGCCTCCTTGGCGAGAAATTCACGAATTGATTGTTTAAATAATAGATGTTCTTCCGTTAGAAAGGAACGGTAATCATCCTTATTGATTGCCATCGTGCTAACCATGGGCTAACCTCCATTCTTTTATTACTGATAATTACTACGATGAACAAATAAAATATGTTAAACGCTTCGATGTAAACGATTACAATTCCAAACAATTAAAATGTTCCTCAATATTCATGTTCAACAAAAGTATGGAATTTCCTTTTAAAAATCAATTTTCCCCATTTTTAATGGTTTGATTATGACTTAACCGCTTTGATTGTGGTTTTGAACTTATATTCTGTCGAGGTTATTCTTGGAATACAAAATGTAATAAATAGACAATTCTACTTTTTACGCTCAAATCTCATTCTTTTTTTGCTTAATACAATGGTTGCTTTAACAGCCCTCGTTAAAGCAAATAAACCAGCTAATAGCATGTCAAATCCTACTCTAAAATTTTCATTTTCCACTATTTTGGGCCATGCCCAATAACCCTCCAAAACCTTTTTGGAAGGGTATTTCTCTGATTCAGTTAATTAGGCAAAAGCAAGGAACGCTTCTTTTCTCTTTAATAAACTATAATTAGTAATAATACAGATTGAAATTACAGTTTTTTTAACACGATTTTTGACTACTAAATCTTTCTTGGTTTATATTAATTCCTTCATAACATCTTTTTTGGTGTGAACAGCTTTTGCAAACTGCTAAGGAATCCGTTTTCAAATACTTTTTGGGTTCTTGTAAAAGATTCTTGATCATGTTGAGGTATTCCAATCCACCAGAAACATCCTTCTTGGTTGTATAAATGTTTCTTTTTTACCTTCCATAAGCGAGTATATCTCTATTCTTTCCGGTAATTGACCAAATGCCTTTTCACAAAATACCGAAATCATATTATTAAATAAAAGATTCATTTCTTCATCTGTATCAACTAAATACTTCTTTATGATGAATGAGTTGCCTGACCATTCTGCCACTTCAAAAGTTAAGGAAAGTTCGGTACCCAACTCATCCATATTCATGTTAAATTTTTCATATAAAAACAAAGGTGGATTTTCAATTCTTTCAGTAGTTAAACATTGGAGTAAATGAGCTGTAATATTAGCAAGAGTCTTATAATAATGAATCTTCGACTCGAACTGACGTACTTCAATGGCACTCCAATGATCATCTATGAACTCCAAAACCTTCTTAGTCGTCTGACTTTTTGGAGGAAGTTTATAATATCGACTTACAACTTGATTAACCACAACTTGAACCATCTTCCTCCAATCCGATTGAGTGGTGATTTTTCCTTCTATATGTAAATAGTAAAATTGATAAGGACATCTTATAAAATCCTGTAAATGATAATCAGTTAAAGTAGCAATGGAAATCCGATGTTCCCTACCGATCATTCCCTTCTCCTCTCTCTCCTCATAAAATTTCAAATTCTATATTGAAGTGACAAAACTATTCTTTATAAATTCCCTTCCGAAATTTTGGCAGTTCTTAATATCCTCATCCTCTGGGGTTAATTCTACTTTTAACCCTTCCAGGACGATAACAGCACCCTGTTCTCTTAATTTTTCTGTTAAAATATCTACGGCTGCACCATATTGTGGGTAAGATGAATCGCAGGAACCAAACGCCGCAGCTTTCTTTCCAGTTAGATCGATATGATCCATATCCTCATAAAAGTCTAAAAAATCATCGGGTAACTCTCCGTCTCCCCACGTATATGCTCCTAATATGATCCCATCGTAATCTTCAAGCATGGAAGCTTCAGGACCATCCATAATATCTATCTTTTCGATACTCACATCGCTGATTTCTGTGATTCCTTCTGCAATGGTATTCGCCATTTCTTCTGTATTTCCACTCACACTGGCAAAAATTATAATGATTTTAGACATGAGTTCCCCTTCCAACATCTCGAACGATTTATTGTTTTTATGTTATATGTACATGAAATTTGTTTTCTTAAAAAGCATGTACATCACCAGAGTTCATTTTATTCTTAATTTTTTGTACATTGCTCAGTTCATCGGAAAATGAAAGAAATGACTCCCTATCATGTGCATCTAGTGCTTCGTTTACTTTAAAACTCAAATGGTTAATTTTAAGGTTCAAATCTAAAATGGAGCAAATGCTGCCCTTGGAATACAGTTCCTCGATATCTTCCACGTGCATAAAAAACTGAAACTCGTTGTTGACAACTATTAAAGAATGCCATCCTAGGCAATCAATGTACTTCCGTTCATTTGTAATTGTCCAAACATCTCCTTGAAGAAACTCAATTATATGTTGGTGCCTTTGACCGGGGCAGCAGCAGCTTACTTCATGCTGAAATAGTTCTAAAATTATAAAATTTTTATCCATAGGTGCTCCTCCTTCACTCACATTCAGTTTTTTTGAATTCTTCTTCAACCTTGGCACTAGGGTCAGTCCGTTCGTTTTTGACAGAGGTACCGCCTATTCGAAATTCATTTTATAAACATGCAGAGAAACAATCGAAATTGATAATCATTTTCAATTAGTATTTTATGTGATAATGATTATCAATGTCAATCTGTTTTAGCTAAGTTTTCATATTTTTGTTTTGTTGCCTCGGAAAAATAGATGCCTAACTGCCGCTGCCAAGTACAAAAAAATACTCTGGAGAATAACTCATCCCAGAGTATTTTTTACGCTATACAACTATTTTATCGTCTTTATCCCTTACCCGGTTTAAAAGCAGGAAGCTGTCCTGCCGCTATATTCCTTCGCATTCTAAAAAGTGCCTTCTTTGTTCCTACACTACTTTTTACCCTTGTATTTTCCCATTAATGACAACACACTTCCCATTTGTTTGCTTCTTTATCATCCTTCCATCCTTGATGTATACAGTGTAAGTATTATTGACTTTAGCATCTAATCTTGCTAGGTCTCCCGTTATTGCTATGATATTTTTGACAGCTTCCCTCTTCAGATTTTCGATAACTTTCTTTTTCCATTGTTCCCGTTTTATTTCATCAACCATCAGGATCACATCCTTCTTGTTTGATTTATTTCTTCTCCCTGATATAGAGTATTACATTTTTATTATCTTGTTACCCTTATGCTTTTCCTTATTAATCCGTTTCGAATTCTTTTTTTGTTTTAATATCATAACAGGTTACGGTAAAATGAGTGAATGATTCAGGTACAAGCTTTTTTAGCAGGAAATAATCATGGGTACTATGCAAGCAAGAGTTTTCCTCATAAAAATGTTTTATGGTATGATAGTTAGATTGTTTTTCCACCCTGTGACAACTTTACATTCATCAAGGAAAGAGGTATTTATGCACACCACAGAATTAACCAAGCGGCATTGGCTGCTCATCTTAACACTTACTTTATTAACATTTGTTCTCGGGACAAGCGAATTTGTTATCGTCGGGATCTTAACCGATATTTCCTCGAGTCTCCATATTACAAATGCAAAAGCAGGCACACTCGTTTCTGCGTTTGCCATTACGTTTGCCATTGCCACACCGCTCGTGATGTCGGCAACCAGCCATTTTCCAAAACGGAAATGGATGTTGTTTTTGATAGGTTTGTTCATCATCCTGAATGCTTTGTGCGTGATTTCGACGACCTACGTCATGCTCCTTGCACTTCGGATGATGACTGCGATTGTAACAGGAGTTTTAATTTCTCTTGCCATGATCGTTGCCAGTGAAAACATGCCAATCGCAAAACGTGGACTTGCTATTTCATTCGTTTTCGGTGGTTTTACACTTGCAAACGTGATCGGAGTACCAATTGGAACTGTCATCGCTGAAAGGTACGACTGGAATGCAACCTTCCTGTTAACGACTTTACTCGGAGCTATTGCATTTTTGGCATCTTTCTTCATTTTGCCTACTATGCACAGTCCATTCCGCAGTTCAATGCGTGATCAATTTTCTTTGTTGACACACCCGCGAATCTTAATGGCTTTTTTCATTCCATCACTTGGATTTGGAGCGACGTATGCCGTTTATACGTATCTTGTTCCGATCCTGAAAGGAATGGAAGCACCAAGTGGTTCAATCAGTTGGATCTTGTTTGGCTACGGATTCATTTCCATTTTCAGCAACATACTCGCTGGTAAAATTGCCAGCTACAATGCCATCGGACGCCTCCGGTTTGTTTTTCTCGTGCAAGCAGTGGTCCTGATCAGTTTATATTGGACGACAGATAATTTTATCTTTGGCTTGGTTAACATTAGCTTGATGTCATTAATGGCCATCCTTTTAACAACATCTACCCAGCTATATTTGATAGACCTAGCAGGTATTTATCAACCTAAAGCTACAGGATTGGCCGCTTCACTGATGCCTGTGGCAAGCAATGTCGGTATCGCCTTTGGTTCCGCATTAGGCGGAATTGTTTACCATCAGGGAAATTTGATGAGTGTCACATGGGTAGGCGGGCTGATTGCTATCTTGGCAAGTCTTTTAACTTTCCTGAGTCATCGCTTAGACCAGAAACAAAAGCAGGCAGCATAAGATGTTAAAGGATTGAGGCGATTAGTATATAAACATCAATGATCAAGGCAGTTTTCACATACTTTGTTGCTATTTACCAGGTAGTGAGTTGTTGTTGATTCCCCTCCAGATACTCGCTTTCTTCGGGGCGGGCGGTGAGCCTCCTCGGCGTAAGCGCCTGTGGGGTCTCACCTGCCCGCTGCTCCCGCAGGAGTCTCGCACTTCCGCTCCAAAAAAGAGCCATAATCAAAAAGAAAACCGGTCATTTGAGTTCGGTTTCATTTTGATTATGGCTTTTTTGAATTCATCTACTTCTTTATAGTGAAATATTAAAATTGTAGTTCATCATATAGAAGATTTGTTTTATACAGAATAGATCTTTGGGTGAAATTTCTCCATTACTCAAAATTTATTAATCATGCTGTCAAACTTCTTTTGAATTGATAACTGAGGAATATGGCTTGGCATAATTTAAAAACCTCATGACTTATGGTGCGGTTCCACTACTGCAAGGCCTGGGTGTAGCCTTTGTTAGGAACGGAGAAAAGTTAAATATAAGTTGACCCTTCAAGAAACCTGCCTCTCTAGTTG